>CALVRZ010000056.1 GCA_944358875.1 uncultured Bacilli bacterium | reverse complement strand
AACTTATACGAACCATATAGAAACTACAAACCTAAACCAATAGTTGCCACTAGTGAAAGAGAAAGTCTAATGAATCAAATACAAATGTATAAATTTGCTATGAATGATTTAGCTCTTTACCTAGACTTAAACCCAAGAAATTCTTCTTTAATTAAACAATATAACGATTATTTAGCTAAATCAAAAGAATTAGTAAATAATTATGAAAGATTATATGGACCCATTACTAATGATTCAATGCCAATGAACACAAATGATTGGAATTGGAACCAAAATCCGTGGCCTTGGGAGCGTGATAATTAATGTGGAAATATGAAAAAATGACTCAATATCCAATTAATATTAAGAAAAAAGATTTAAATATGGCTAAATATTTAGTAACACAATATGGAGGCGCAAACGGAGAACTTGCAGCTGCTTGGCGATACTTAAATCAAAGATATACAATGCCTGATAATAAAGGAAAAGCACTATTAACGGATATTGGAACCGAAGAATTAGCACACGTAGAAATGATTTCCACAATGATTTATCAACTTATGAAAGACGCAAGCCTAGATGAAATAAAAAAAGCAGGATTATCTTCCCATTATGCTGAACATGGTAAAGCCTGATACAATTTTTATGTAACATTTTTAAATGTAAATATAATATCTATCGTCTTATCTTGATAGATATAAATCTTTTCTACCATATTTATTATCAATTCTCTAGTTGGATTTTCTAAAGAAAAAAAATCATTAATATATTTTTCTATTTGTTGTTTATCTATTTTATTAGATGTATCATTTACATGTTTAAGATTATCAATATTCTTTTTATTATTATCTATTTCAGTTTTAATATTTTCACTTACTCTTAAGTATTGTTCTTTATCAATTATGCCTTTCAATCTATCCATATATGTTTTATCTAAACTTTCTGTTAGTTTATTGTTAGTTATTTCTAAACCTTCAATTTGTTTTTTAATCTTTAAAGTATTATCTTCAAACTCTATATTATTTATAGATTCTTTAATTTTATTTCTATCTAAATATTTTTTACATACATCTCTGATATTATCTAAAATAACTTTTTCTAGTATTTCATAGTTATTTGTATGAGTTGTACAGACATGATACTTTGAATAAGTCCTATAATAAGCACAAGTAGTATAACTTCTACCTGTTTTAGTTTGATATCTAATTGTTATCCTATGTTTACAATCTCCACAATATAAAAGTCCATCTAATAAATAAAATCTTTTTTTCTCTGGTCTTTTAACATTTTTAGGAAGTATTGCTTGTACATAATTAAATGTATCTTTATCAATAATTGCTTCATGTGTATTTTCTACTATAATGTAATCATCGGGATTATTTTTAACTATCTTTTTAAGTTTATAATTAATCTTTTTAGTCTTACCTTGAACTGTATCTCCTACATATATTTGATTAGCAAGAATTGCCTTAATTGTTGTATCAACCCATACACCATATTCTTGTGATATACAGTTAGTACTTATACACTTAGTATTCCAAATATAGTTATAATAAGATGCGGGAGTTTTAATTTTTCTTTCAGTTAGATATTGAGCAATATAATGATATGTATTTCCTTTAAGCGCTAACTCAAAGATTAATCTAACAACCCTTGCTTGTTCTTCGTTTATAACTAAATGATTTTTATTATTTGGATCTTTCATATATCCAAATGGACATCTTCCAGATACATATAAACCATCTTTCATTCTTGAATGTAGACTACTTTTCACTTTTTTGGAAATATCTTTAGCATACATATCATTCATTATTGCTTTAAATGGTGCAATATCATTATTTGTATTATCAATAAAAGTATCTATTCCATCATTAATTGCAATATATCTAACATTATTATTTGGAAAGTATTTTTCAATTAGTTCGCCAGTACCAATATAATCTCTACCTAATCTTGACATATCTTTAGTAATAATCATATTAATTTTACCTGTTTCAATATCTCTAATCATTTTCTTAAATGATGGTCTATCAAAATTAGTACCAGTATAACCATCATCTACATATTCTTCTATAATATTATAATTATTTTCTTTAACATATTGATTAAGTAAACTTCTTTGACTAACAATACTATCAGATTCTATATTTCCATCATCTCTTGATAATCTTATATATATTCCTACTTTAAAACTATTATTCACTACCATTAATTACTACTCCTTTCCATTTGGGAATAATGAGTATGACCACATGGTAGCTCTTTTTTCAAAATATTACAAGTCATATTAATCTTTTTTTCTAGTTCTATTTTTAATACATTAGTTACCCACTCATTTAAAGATTTTCCATTTTCTTTAAATTTTAAATTAACTTTGTATTTAACCATAGAATTTAATACCTCCAATTAATTCTATGGCTTTAAATTTTGTTTTAGTAATATTATTTGGTGATGATAGTATAGATATATAGACACAAAAGAGTGTACAATGTAGTATAATAATAAACATTGAAAGGAGTGTCTATATTTAAAAATCGTAAATTCGTGTCCTTTGATTTTTAATTATTTTCAATCAAATTTTTTTCTTCTTTATTTATTTGTTGTTGTAATAATTCTAAATCTTTTATGCCTTTACTATCTTTTAATACTCTCATTTGTCTGCGAGCAGATTCATTTAAATTTACTAATCTTTCTCGTTGAGGAATATTATGTGAAATCATTTCAGCATTTGTATTTTCTAAATTATTTAAAATAACTAAATGTAATAAATCAGTATAATCTCTAATATTGCCTTTAGTAGCTAAAGCCGGATTCTTTTCTCTCCATTCTTTTGCAGTCATTCCAAATAAAGCAACATTTAAAACATCTGCCTCATTGGCATAAACAAATTTCTTTTGATATTCTGTCAATGTAGGTACTATATAACTTTTTATTGCATCAGTATGAATCACATAATTCACTTTTGATAATAATCTACTTGCTTGCCACTCTACTTTATATTGATAAGCTTCATCCCTCTTTAATCTTTCAAATTCTTGAATTACATATAATTTAAATTCAGGACTTAACCAACTTGCAAACTCTAAAGCAATATCACTGTGAGCATACGTTCCACCGTTATTTCCGGATTTAGATATAATTCCTATTGCGTTAGTTTCTTTAATCCATTTCTGTGGTGACATATAAAAACTATTCTTTCCTGCTGTTTGCTCAAAGGTCGTAAATTCGTGACCTTTAAAATTTTCATTATGAAGGCTTTCCCATAAATCTAAATAAGCAACTACATCCTTGTTCATCATCCAAGTTTGTATAGGAATTTTGGGTTCTTCT
>CALVRZ010000055.1 GCA_944358875.1 uncultured Bacilli bacterium | reverse complement strand
TTGTCATCAAATATTTATCTAATTTACAACTACTATTTGCTTTATTTAATTCATTATATCTTTCTACTAACATAATTAATCCTTTCCATAAGACACTTATCCTTAAATAGTATCATAAATAAAAATGGTCATTTATCTAATATGACCAGAAATTAAATAGTATAAATTATAGACAAATACATCTAAAGTTAAAATAATTTTTATATAAAAATTTATAACAAATATATGGTGCCGAATGTAGGAATCGGACCTACACCTAATCATTACGAGTGACTTGTTCTACCATTATACTAATTCGGCATTAAGAAGAATTATTCTTCTATATTTTCTTTATATTTAAGTACTGCTTGATCCAAATCTTCAATCAAATCATCAATTTGAATAGAACTAGTAAGTCTAGCACCTGAAGCATACTTATGTCCTCCACCATTATACTTACTAGCAATCTCATTAATATAAGGACCTCTCGATCTAATATTAACTCTAATCAAATTACTCTTCTTATCTTCCGTGAAGAAAGCCCAAGTAATAATCTCATTAACAAATTTAAGATCATTAATCATATTCCCCGCAGAAGCAGAATCAACACCATACTCTTTTAATAAATCATCCGTTATTTTAATATATGCAAGACCATTATCCGTTATTTCCATATTTTGATAAATATATCCCTGAAAACGAATCTCTGCTAAAGGTCGCATATATAAAGGAGCATACAAAGAAGTAAAATCAATATTAGTCTCCTCTAGTAACTTTGTTACCAAAGCAAAAGTTTTAACCGATGTATAATCGTGTAAAAAGCGATCCGTATCAGAAACAACTCCCAAATATAACAATCTAGCTATACTTTCCGTTATCTTAAAACGATTAGCAAAGAAAAGTTCCAATAATATTTGAGCAGTACTAGAAGCATCTTCCATAACAATCGATAAATTAGCAAAATCATCGACAACAGGATGATGATCAATCTTAATAACATAGTCATAATCATCTAAGATAGCACCATCGATTCTTTTAATATCCGGTGTATCTAAAACAATCAACAATGTTGGCTCTGTAATATCGTCACACTTATCTAAAGTACCCATAAATTTAAACCTTGATGAAGGATTACCAACTGCTAGTACTTTCTTATTAGGATACATATTTTTAATCATTTCCCTAAGTGCAAGTTGACTACCTAAAGCATCAGGATCAGCACCAATATGTCTAGCAATCACAATATTATTATATTTCTTAATCAACTTAGCAACCATTTTAAAACTATTATTCATCTTTTCACACTTTCTATCTTTAAATACTAATTAACAGTTAAATTATAAGTATCACGAGCAATCATAACTTCTTCATCAGTTGGAATAACATAACAAGGTATCTTTGAATCTTTAGTAGAAATCATAACTTCTTTACCTCTACAATTATTAGCATCATAATCGCATTTAATACCAAATACCTCTAAAGCCTCTAAAATCTCTTTACGAGTATTAATAGAATTTTCACCAATTCCACCCGCAAAACATATTGCATCACATCCACCAAGTAAAGCATAATAAGAAGCAATATATTGAACAATAGTATTAATATACATACTTTGTGCTAATATACATCTAGGATTACCAGCATTAATACCAATTTCAACATCTCTTGAATCACTACTAACACCACTTATACCTAAAAACCCACTTTTCTTATTTAAATCATTCATAATTTCATCAAGATTTTCACCAGTCTTTTTCATCACATAAGGAATAATAGAAACATCAATATCACCACTTCTACTACCCATAACAATACCAGCATTAGGCGTAAATCCCATTGAAGTATCAACACACTTACCATCCTTAATAGCACTAATAGAGCCACCATTACCTAAATGACAAGTAATAACTTTACAATCATCTCTACCTAAAATACTACTTAATCTTTGTGATAAATACTTATGACTTGTTCCATGAAAACCATATTTACGTACACCATAATTAGTATACCATTCATAAGGAACAGCATATAAATAAGCATCTGTAGCCATAGTTTGATGAAAAGCCGTATCAAATACAGCAACATTTTTAGCATGAGGCAACATCTTTTCAAATACCTCAATTCCCATCAAATTTGCAGGATTATGTAAAGGAGCAATATCACTTAATTCATCAATAATCTTCTTTACATCTTCTGTAACAACCACAGAATCAGAATACTTCTCCCCACCATGAACAACTCTATGTCCAACAGCTTCAATCTCATCAAGACTATTAACAACCTTATGTTTAATTAACTCATCTAACAATATCTCTACTGCTTTTTTATGATCAGGAAGATCAACATCTTCCTCAAACTTTTCTCCATTTATTTTAATAGTATAAAAACTATTATCAATACCAATTCTTTGAAATACACCGCTGATAAGAACTTCTTCTTCAGGCATTCTATATCCTGTAAACTTTAAAGATGAACTACCAGCATTAATAGCTAATACAATCATTTTTTCATCTCCCACGTACAATTATACAATATAATCCAACTTAAATAAAGAAAAAACAACATATTTTTATAATTTTTTCTTCATAATTTTACTTTCATCAATTCTTCTTCCCATTTCATCCATAAATTCAATATCAGTAAAAGGTCCTAACCCAAATTCATGAATAAAATCAACTAATGCTTCTAAACAATCTTCTTGACAAGTACTATGAACATAAAATAATAAATCATTTTTACTATTTTCACATCGTAATAACCTATAATCCGTAAAAATATCACATGAAATTAAATAAACACTCAAATCATTAAGATAATTTTTAAGTTCATCATTAAATTTACCATGACAATCATATAGTTTTCTATCACTTTTAAATTTAGCAACAATTCTTTCCTCTAAAGAACAACAATTACAATTAACATCAAACCAAAATATATTATTTAATGATATAGAAGGAAAATACCATTTAGACAAAGATAATTTATTATCTAAATAACGTAAACTATTTATATTATTATGTGAGAAAAATGTCCATAAAGTATTAAGAGCTTGTTCATATTGTTCTTCAAAAACAACTATATAATATAATTCTTCATCTGTAATAATATTTAAAACATAATCATCTATGCTAACTAAATAATTACCAATAAAATATATTAATTTCTTATCACTAGTGGCACATAAAAACATACCATTATTTTGTTCCAAAACAACCATCTCTTTCTTTAGCAATACTATAACATAGAAAGAATAAATAAACAAGTTTTTTTTTATGTTAACCGCATAGCGGGTCTTGTCAAGACTAGTGTGTAAATTTATTTTAATTTTTTTAAATTTTATTACATATTAAATTTTCAAAGAACAA
>CALVRZ010000054.1 GCA_944358875.1 uncultured Bacilli bacterium | reverse complement strand
TTTTTGTTTCATTTTGTCACCTCTTAAATTTATTTTATCATAAAACTTAAAAAAAGTCTTTTATTAGAATAAAATATATTGTATAATATTAATAGGAGTTGATAATTTATGGAAGAACAAAAGAAATTTTGCACAAATTGTGGAAGCGAGTTAAGCTTAGATGCTGATGTATGTTTAAAATGTGGGAAAAAGGTTGATAATAGTAATAGTAGTAATAATACTGGTAAAAAGAAGAAAAAAGGATTACCAATATGGGCAATTGTTTTAATTGTTCTTGGCTCAATTGGAGTTGTTGCTATTATTGGGACAATTGTTTTGGCTGTTATTGGATATGGTGTTTTTAAGGATGAAATAAAAAATGAAATTCATGATAACTATAATGAAATTATTGACAATGATGATGGTATTCTAGACACTGGTACAATAGGTGATACTTTACGTAATGATGAATTTGAAATCACTTTAGAAAATGCTTTAATTTATGATTATATTCCAGGAGAATATATTAATGATGAACCAGATCAAGGTAATGAATATTTGGTATTGTTTTTTGATGTGACTAATATTAGTGATGATAATGAATACTTTAATTCTTATTATGTTGATGGTTATGCTGATGGTTATCAAGTGAGTGTTGAATCATTTTTGTATAATGATCCTGAAGGATACGAATCTATTACTGGTTCAATAGCACCAGGTAAAAGTAAGAAAGGATATGTTGCTTTTCAAGTAGATGCTGATTTTCAAACTTTTGAGTTTATCTATGGTGATGATGAGAAGGTAAGTTTTTCATTATTATCTGATGATTATGCCGATAATAATAATAGTAATGTAAGTTAGAATAAAGAGGTGATACTGTGAACATAATTGATATTGTTATTATTCTATTAATTATTCTAGGGGCTGTAATTGGTTTTAAACAAGGGGCGATTAAGAGACTTACTAGTTTTGTAGGAATGTTTGTTGTGGTAATTGCCGCTTTTCTTCTTAAAAATCCTGTTTCGGTTTTGTTATATGAAAATTTACCTTTTACTAATTTCTTTGGCTTATTTAATGGGGTAGCTATTTTAAATGTTTTAATGTATGAAATTATTGCTTTTTTACTTGTTTTAGCAGTTTTAACATTTGTTTTAAGAGTTGTACTTACGGTAACGGGTCTTGTTGAATTGTTACTTAAATTGACAGTATTTTTAAGTATTCCTTCAAAGATACTTGGTATCTTTGTGGGGGCACTAGAAGCTTATGTATACGTATTTATCTTTTTAGTTATACTTAATTTACCATTTATTAATTTTGATATGGTTAAAGAATCAACTTTAGCAGATAAAATAGTAAATGAGAGCTTTGTAATATCTGATATTACAAGAGATACAATCGATACTTATAGTGATGTCTATGAAATTCTTAGAAATGATGATAATGAAAGATCAAGTGCAGAAATTAATGAAGATGTTTTAGATATCTTTATTGAACATGGTGTTGTAACAGAAGAAAGTGCAATTAAGTTAATTAGAATGAATAAGATTAATGTAACTGATGATTATTATTTAAAAGGGGCTAATAATAGTGCGACTCAACAATAAAGGCTTTACATTAATTGAGGTATTACTAGTTGTAGCTATCTTATCTGTTTTAGCTTTGATTATGATACCGACAGTTGGTAATTTGATCGAACAAAATCGAAGTGATAATTTTAATAATTTAAAAAATTCAATTATTAGTGCCGCTAAATTACATGTTAGTGATAATAGATATTCACTTGGTATTTCTTGCCAAAGTGGTGATCCAAGTTTTAATGTTACATTAAGAGAATTAGTTGATGAAAGTAGTTTATCTGAGAATGTTATCGATCCTAGAGATAAACAAGCTATTGATCTTGATGGTAATTATGTAACAGTTACTTATGATTGTAATACTAAGGAATTTAGTTATGTAATTGGAGGAGTGCATAATTGGGAAAGTGAGGAAGAATAGATGAGTGTTATTCATTTAGAAAAAGAAGATTTTAATGATGTAATTAGTAAAGGTAAAGTAATCGTAGATTTTTTTGCTACTTGGTGTGGTCCTTGTAAAATGTTAGGACCTGTATTTGAAAAAGTTAGTGAAGAAGTTAATGATGTTAAATTTGTTAAACTTGATGTTGATAAATTTAATGATATAGCTAGACAATATGGGGTTATGAGTGTTCCTACTTTGATTTTATTTGAAAATGGTAAGGAAATTAGAAAAGAAATTGGTTTTATGAGTGAAGATAAATTAAAAGATTTTATTGGATAAAAAGGAGGTAATTAAAATGTTAGAACATATCAACAAACCTATGTTCGTCAGGGGGGGGGGTATAAATTACCTCTTAGATAATAATAGTAATAAATATATAAAGATAACTACAAATGGTAAGTCTATTTAGACTTATCTCTTTGTAGTTTTTATTTACTTTATTACTACAAATATGTTGTAAGATAATCAATTATTTGATATAATTAAATTATAAATAAAATATGACAAATTTCTTGTCATAGATTATATATAATGGTTGGGTAGAAAGGAAGTTAAGAAATGAAAAAGAAATATATTATGATAGGGAGTTTATTGGTAATAGGCGCTATAGCTTTAGGTAGTAGTTTAGCATGGTGGACTTGGAGTACAAGTAGTAATGAACAAACTAATGTGGTAGTAACTGTTGGAGGTATTACCATTAATTATGAAGATGGAGAAAATATTTCGAATAATAATTTAATACCTACTAGTACCAAAGAAAAAGGTATTAGTAAAGATATTACCGTTAGTAGTACAGGACAAGTATATTTAGATTTAAATATGGCAGTAGTTACTTTAGATGATGGACTTAAAGATGCTTCATTTAAATATGAAATATACAATGGTAGTGATTTAGTAACGGGAGGAAACTTTGCTAATAGTAATGCCAGAGATAACATAGCATTATTAAGTGGAGTAGAAGTTACTAGTAGTCCTACAACATATACATTATATATTTGGATAGATGGAAATATGAGTAATCCAAATACGATGTATAATCAGAATTTTGAATTTAGATTAAATGCGGAAGCAACAGATGAGAAACCAGTTATTCCTGCAACTGATACAATAATAAATATTTATACAACTGCTGATAAAACAGAAGTAGTTAATAATAGCATAACTTATAATTATGCAACAGAAGTAGGAATGATGGAAGATGTTGGAGGAAATATTAGATACTATGGAGCAGATCCTAATAACTATGTATCATTTAATGATGAATTATGGAGGATAATTGGTGTATTTAAAGATATAGATGATGGAACAGGAACAAAAGAAACAAGAATAAAGATAGCTAGAAGTGAAAGTATAGGTAATTATGAATGGGATGATAGTTCTAATGAGTGGTCAACCGCTACCCTTAATATTTATTTAAATGGAACATATCTTCCAAGTTTAACCACTGATGCTCAAAATATGATTGGTGATGTTCTATGGAACCTAGGAGGAAGTTCTGAATATGAAGGCTTATATGCCAATGATTATTATACTTTTGAAAGGGGCACTACCGTATATTCAGGACATAGTACCACCTGGACAGGAAAAATAGCCTTAATGTATCCATCTGATTATATGTATGCCGGAGATTTATCAAAATGTAGTAGTGATGGATATAGCTGGGATGGTGATACAACTAATTGTCGTGATACATCATGGCTAAAAAATACAAGTACTGCTCAATGGACTATTACTCCTGTTGCTAGTAATTCTCGCAACGTGTTTAACGTGCGTAACGCGGGTTATGTCACCGACGGCAACGACGTCAGCGGCGCTAACGCCTCTCGCCCGGTCCTATTTCTAAAATCTGATGTACAGATTACTGGGGGAGATGGCAGCCAAAATAATCCATTCACTTTATCAGTCGAATAATATTATCAGTCGTAAATAAGATGGTGTATAATCTAGTGTGTAAATTAAAAAAGCACACTAGATTTTTAATTTATAAAAAAGGAGTGATAATGTAT
>CALVRZ010000053.1 GCA_944358875.1 uncultured Bacilli bacterium | reverse complement strand
TTCGACATATTAATTGTACCACATAATCTTGAATTTGAAAATACCTTTACCCCCGATAATCTAGTACACAGCGAAAATATTAAGAAAGCTGAAAAGAATTTATCTATGAAAATTGATGTTGAAGAAGTTCCAATATCAGCTAAAGAAAAATATAACATCAAAGTAACCCCAACCATTATTATTAACAATAAAAAAATAAGTGAAGGAACCGTTCCAAGTGAAAAAGAATTAATAAAAATTTTAAAAGAAGTAAATGCTTAATATATATAAAATAAATTAAAAAGAAATGGAGATACAAATATTGTCTTCATTTTTTCTTAATCATCAAACAAAATATCTTATTCCTTTCAACTTCTTGACGAGTTTCAAATAATAAATTATACTAAATATAAAGTTGGTGATCTTATGTATGTAAATGTTTTAGTTGAAATAGGCGCTAAAAGTGTCGATCGGGAATTTGTCTATTTTGTTCCAGAATCATTGCAAAACCAAATTCAAATAGGTATCCGTGTTAAAGTTAGCTTCGGTAAACAGACAATTGAAGGTTTTGTCATTTCTATTTTTAATGATTATCATGAAGACATGTCATTAAAACCAATCATCGAAGTTATTGACCCTGAACCAATTTTAAATAAAGAGATGATTTATCTAGGAAAACAAATTAAAGAAACAACTTTATGTTCTTTAATCAGTGCCTATCAAGCCATGTTGCCAAAAGCTCTAAAGGCAAGTATTAATACTAATATCAATATCAAAGAAGATAAATACCTCGTGATAAATCAAGACAATCAAACCATTAATGCCTATCTTGAACATTGTCGTTATCCTAAACAAAAAGAATTATTAGAGGAAATAATTAAGCGCCAAGAGCTCAAAATAACAAGAATAGATAGTACCATTAAAACTCTAATCAAGCATGGACTAATCAAAATTATTACCAAAGAAGCATATCGCTTTCAAGCTAAAGAAGATAATCACTATCATGAAGTAAAGTTAAATAAAGACCAACAAAACGTCGTTGATACTGTCAAAGCCAATATTACTAATCCCATAACATATTTACTATATGGTGTAACAGGCTCTGGTAAAACTGAAGTTTATATGGAAATAATTAACTATGTCTTATCATTAAATAAAACCGCTATCATGCTCGTCCCAGAAATTAGTCTAACCCCTCAAATAGTTGGACGCTTTGTCAACCGCTTTCATGACAATATTGCTATCCTCCACAGTGGACTTTCTGATTCTGAACGCTATGACGAATACCGTAAAATCAAAAGGGGAGAAGTCAAGATCGTTATTGGTGCCAGAAGTGCCATATTTGCACCTCTAGATAATTTAGGTATTATTATCATCGATGAAGAACATACCAGCACTTACAAACAAGATAACCATCCCAGGTACAATGCCAAAGATGTTGCCATATTAAGAAGTAAATACCATCGTTGTCCTGTTTTGTTAGGCAGTGCTACGCCATCTTTAGAATCATTTGCTAAGGCGGGAAATCATGTTTATCAGCTCCTAACTTTACCTAAAAGAGCCAACAACAAACCCTTACCTCACGTCAATATTATTGACATGAAACAAGAAGTGAAAACTGGTAATTTTATTTTATCAAAACAACTTCAAGAACAAATCCAAAAAAGATTAGATAATAAAGAACAAGTTATATTACTATTAAATAGACGTGGATACTCATCGATGATCACCTGTCGAAACTGCGGTCATGTTATCAAATGCCCAAACTGCGATATAAGTCTAACTTATCACAAAACTAGTGACAATTTAAGATGCCATTATTGTGGCTACAATCAAAAAAGGCCTAACATTTGCCCTGAATGTGGTCATGAAGAAGCCAAAGATTTCGGTTTAGGTACTGAACGTCTTGAAGAAGAAATTAATCAAAAATTTAATGCCAGAGTCATCCGGATGGATTTAGATACAACAAGTAAAAAAGGTGCCCATGAAAAAATTATTGAAGATTTTGGCAACCATAAATATGACATTCTCTTAGGTACTCAAATGATTGCTAAAGGCCTAGATTTTCCATTAGTAACTTTAGTAGGGGTTATCAATGCTGATACTACTTTAAATGTTCCTGATTTCCGTAGTAGTGAAAGAACTTTCCAATTGTTATGCCAAGTATCAGGACGCGCAGGTCGCAGTGATAATCCAGGAGAAGTAATCATTCAAACCTATAATCCTGACCACTATAGCATTAAATATGCCCAAAAACATGACTATTTAGGCTTTTATAAAGAAGAGATGAGTATTAGAAAAAAACTAGGATATAGCCCATATTATTACATAACTTTAGTCAAAATATATTCCAAAGATTATAAGTTAGGGTTTGAACATGCCAATAAAATAGGGGATTACCTAAGAAAAAATGTCGATGAAACAACTATTATTTTAGGACCTACCATGGCTCCCATCTTCAAAATTAATAATATCTATAATTACCAATGTATCATCAAATATCGTAAAGATCCAAAATTAAAGCAGACATTAATTAACCTAGATAACATTTATAAAACAGAAAACAAAATTAATGTAGAAATAGATGTCGATCCCACACGCTTATAATAGTTACAAAAACATATAATTATGATATAATTAAAAAGAAGGAGAAGATTATGAAAAAGAAAAAAACAATTATCATTATCGTTTTAACTATCATTTTTGCCCTTATCTTATACTATTTAACTTTACCAGCTTTAAATATCCACGATATTAATTTATGGATATACCTATTAATGGTCTTTATTTTCTATAAATTACTTTCAATATTTAAAATCAATAATTTGAGAGATTTTATTATTGTTATGAATAAACCTAATAAGTATAAAGATATAAGCATTCTTATCGTGGGTGCTCTAGCCGTCATAATTATTATTGTCAATATTGCCGTTTCACCATTATTTAACGCTAAAAGTTATAGTAAACGTATTAATGTTGATGAAAGTAATAACTTTACTGAAGATGTTGCTGAAGCAGACTTCCAAGCTCTACCATTACTAGATAAAGCTTCAAGTCAAAAGCTAGGTGACCGTGTTATGGGGCAAATGTCCGAATTAGTAAGTCAATTTACCGTATCTGATTTATATACGCAAATTAATTACAATAATGAAATAATTAGAGTTACCCCTCTCGAGTATGCTTCATTTATTAAATACTTTTCAAATCGCAGTGATGGTATAACCGGTTACATAACCGTAGATTCTGTTGATGGTGAAGCTGAACTAATTAGATTAGAAAAAGGTATGAAATATATGCCAAGTGCTATGTTTAATGAAAAACTAGAAAGAAAATTACGTTTTTCATATCCAACAGAAATATTTGACGAACCAAACTTCGAAATAGACAATGAAGGAAATCCATATTGGATTGTTCCAACAGTAAAATATACTGGTGTAAGTGTAAGAAAAGAAATAACTGGTGTCGTTATTCTAGATCCGATTACTGGTAAAAGTAAGAAATATGATGTTAAAGATGTACCAACATGGGTTGATCACGTTTATAGTGCCGATCTTATCATTGAACAAATCGACAACTGGGGTAGTTATAAAAATGGCTTCTTTAATTCCATTATTGGTCAAAAAGGAGTAACAATAAGCACCGAAGGTTATAACTATATGGTAATGAATGATGATGTATATTTATATACAGGTATAACATCAGTCCTTGCTGATGAATCAAATATAGGTTTCATTCTTTGTAATATGCGTACTAAAGAAACTCATTTCTATTCTGTCGCCGGCGCTAAAGAATACTCAGCTATGGCTTCAGCCGAAGGTCAAGTTCAACAAATGAGTTATCAAGCAACCTTCCCATTGCTAATAAATCTAAAAGGAAGACCTACTTATCTAATGAGTTTAAAAGATAATGCTGGCCTCGTCAAAATGTATGCTTTCGTCGATGTTGAAGACTATCAAAAAGTTGTTGTAACAGATTCGTCATTAGGAATTGAAAAAGCTGCTAGTAATTATCTAAGTAATGTATCTTTAACACCAAGTGAAGATAATCTAACAACTAAACAAATAACTATAAATAGTATTAATACAGCTATCATCGAAGGTAATACTTATTATTATCTAACTGATACTAATGGTCAAAAATACAAAGCTAAAATATCTGTAAATAGTAACAAATTACCATTTTTAACTACTGGTTCTACTATAACAATTAAATATAGTTACGAAACAGAAGTAATAGATATTACGACTATTGAGTAAAAAATTAAAAAAATAGCTTGTCAAACCTGTGATTTATTTTTTAAAATGTCCGTTTTTTATTAATGCGTTTTTAAGTTAAAATGTCCTACTAAAAAATTTTGAAA
>CALVRZ010000052.1 GCA_944358875.1 uncultured Bacilli bacterium | reverse complement strand
TAATAAGCATAGAATTAATCATAGATCCAGTTTTTAGACATTGCTTAGCTTGACAGCATTGGGTGGCGACCATCGGAATTTATGCCTATGAATAACATAAATTATTTTTGTTTGCAGTAGGAAGCCTTGGAGGTAACGACAAGGAGAGGTAAAACTTGTTTTACCTTTTGTTCTCAATTAACTCTTGTTCCTTAAAAATATTTTTTATATGTTTTCTTATATTAGATTCATCTCTACCAAACAATTCAGCCATTTGCTTGACATTTAGCCACACAGTTTCATCTTTTATATTTACTTCTAATTTTACATTTTGATTTTCGAACAATATAATTTCATTTTTCATGTCTTTTCCCCCTCAATTATATTGTTCTAGTTAAAATTAAAATTTCCTTTTAAATAATTAACTTAAAAGTGGAAAATTAGATATTACCTATAACCAACAGCAATATTTATATCAAGATTGTAAAGGAAATTTTTTGTTTAACACGATCAACGTGCAAATTTTGCCCGTTGTTAGTTTAAATTAACTCTCGTTCCTTAAAAATATTAACTTTAAAATGGAAAATATATTTTATTCTATAGCCAACAGATATAATTACATCTAAATTATAAAAGGGCACTTTTTGTTTAACACCATTAACGGGCAAATTTTGCCCGTTATTATTTTCCTTAAAAATATTTATTATATGTTTTCTTATATTAGATTTTTCTCTATCAAATAATTCAACCATTTGATCGGTATTTAAACACACATTTCATCTTTCATATTTACTTCTAATTTTCAATTTTAATTGTGAATAATTAATTTTAAGGTAGAAAATTAAAAATTACCTATAACCAACAGCAATACTTATATCAAGATTGTAGTAATTAACATGATATTTTTTCTATCTATGGCAGTTGTCGCAAATTTTGCGATAACTGAATTATCTAGTTTTCTTGTTTGAGTTTTATCTGATGTTCCATATATGTGGTATGTGCAAATTTTGCACATACCACATTTAATTTAATTTTTCTTCAATCTTAATAATTAATAACTCTATTTTGAAGTTATATTTTGCTCCATAACCAACTGATATAATTACATCTAAAATATAAAAAGAAATTGATTTATCAGAATTAGGAATTTGCATTTATTGCAAATTGCTTTCAAAATCTAATCTAAATTATAATAATCAATATCATGAGTTATTTCCTAATTTTCTTCTTTTTGAGTTGTTGCAAAATTTGCAACAACTGAAATTATCTAATTCTTCTTTTTCAATTGTCGCAAATTTTGCGACAGTTAAAATTTTATCAACTTCTTCATTCTTACCATTTTCCATAATCTAATTATTATGTTAAAATAATAAAGAAAGAGAGGAGTACCAATATGTTATCAGTATATATTCATATTCCATTTTGTAATCACATCTGTTCCTATTGTGATTTTCCTAAACTACTTTATGATAAAAACTATATAAATAACTATTTAGATAGTTTAGAACAAGAAATAAAAGAAAGATATCATAATGAATTAATAGATACCATCTACATCGGGGGAGGCACTCCCACATCACTTAGTGATGAAGAATTAACTAAACTATTAAATATTCTAACTATCTTTAAAACTAAAGATAGTTTAGAATATACAATTGAAAGTAATATCGAATCATTAACCCTATCTAAAATAAAAATATTAAAACAATATAATATCAATAGAGTAAGTCTAGGGGTTCAATCCTTTAATCCTAATACCTTAAAATATCTAAATAGATATCATACCAAAGACCAAGTAATTGAAGTCATAAACAATCTAAAAAATAATGATATAACCAATATTAATATCGATTTAATCTACGCCACTAATAACAATATAAAAGAAGTAAAAGAAGACTTAAATACTTTCTTAACCCTAGATATTCCTCATCTATCATATTATTCTTTAATCATTGAAGATAATACAATATTAAAAATAAATAATACTAACTATATTGATGAAGATATCGAATATAATATGTATAAATTAATAAATAAAACTTTAACTAATAATAACTATCATCAATATGAAATAAGTAATTATAGTAAAGATAATTATGAATCAATTCATAATCTAAACTATTGGCATAATGGTAACTATTATGGTTTTGGCCTAGGTTCTGTAAGTTATTTAAATAACTTACGTAGATCTAATACCAAAAACCTAACTAAATATTTAAATCATAATTACTTAGATTATGAAGAATACGAAGATAAAACAACTCGTATGAAAACCGATCTTATTTTATCTTTAAGAACTACTAAAGGCTTAAACCTAGATAGTTTCTATCATAAATATCATAAACACTTAGAAAGTGTTTATGATATCAAAGAATTACTTAAAGATAATATTCTTATTATTAAAGATAATTATCTATCTATAAATCCTAAATATTTATATTTAGAAAATGAAATAATTCTTAAAATAATTTAAAAAATATTGTTATTTCAAACAATATATGTTAAAATTATTTTAAGATAAAGGTGATCATAAATGAAAGATAAAATAGTAAAAAAGAATTTACCTGTTATTATAGTATCAACATTAGTATTAGTTTTAGGTATAGTAGGTTTAACTCTAGCTTTAACTAATGGTATGAGTAGTAATGTTGTCATAGATACCGCTAATCTAGGAGTAGAGTATAGTGGTAATCTAACATTACCTAGTACTAATTTATTTCCTATTGAAGATAGTGAAATAGATACCAATACCGAAAATGTTTTAACAGTTAATTTTACTGTCAAAGGAGTCCAAAGTAATCCTACTGATATACCTATTATTTATGATATCGTATTATCAGATTTAGATGTACCAGAAGAATTAAAAAGTGAATATCTAAAATGGCAATTAAAGAAAAATGGTAGTGTTATATCAACAGGTAGTTTTTCACCAACTTTTGACAGAATTGTAGATGGGAGATTAACTCTAACCGAAATCCAACAAGATTTACCTAGTTATAATAGTACTGCTGATAGCTATGAATTTAAACTATGGATTAGTGAATCATGTCCAGGTAGTGATATGAGTCAGTGTGGTCCTGAACAAGATCAAAGTAATATGTTAAATAAAACCTTATCGGGTAAAATAGAAACAGTATTATATACAAAAAGTAAGCAAGCTTTAGTTAGAAAACCAACTAGAGATTCAGAAGGAATGTTAGAATATTTAGGTTTAATTGCTAATGAGGGAACCCCAAATTTTGGAAGTACAGCCACGACAGATGAAGGTATCTACGCTGCGCAAGATGACTATGGAACAAGTTATTATTTTAGAGGAGCAGTAGAAAATAACTATGTAAAATTTGCAAACAAATATTGGCGTATTATAAGAATAAATGGTGATGGAACAATAAGATTAATATATGATGGAACAAGTGCGCATGCCAATGGAGAAAGTAGTAGTGATAGGCAAATAGGAACAAGTGCATTCAATTATACCTATGGAGATAATACTTATGTAGGATATATGATGGGAATAGATAATGAATGTACATCAGGAAATTGTTCTGGAAGTACAAAAACAACATCGTACAATCAAGCCCATTCAAACACATATAGTAGTACAGTAAAAAAAGTAGTAGATAATTGGTATAAGACAAATATAGTAGATGCCGGCTATAGTGATAAAGTAGCAGATGTAATCTATTGTAATGATAGACAAATAGATACAGTAAGTGGATACGGAAATGCACTAGGCTATGGAACAAATCAGACAGCTTATATGCCAAGATATAGGTTATATACAAATAAAAGCCCAATATTAACATGTACCAATCAAAATGATAGATTTACGGTAGAAGATACAAGTAAAGGGAATGGAGCATTAACATATCCCGTAGGTCTAATCACAGCAGATGAGATGTCCATGGGGGGAGCAGTTTATGGTAGTATCAATAGTAGTTATTACTTATACACAGGTAGTGCTTATTGGACTATGAGCCCGTATTACTTCAGTTCTGGTCGCGCGTACGAGTTTTACGTGTACTCCATTGGTCGCATCTACAACGGCCGTGTGAACAGCAGTATCGGTGTGCGGCCCGTGCTTTCTCTCAAATCTGACATCAGTGTGACAGGAACCGGAACGCAGAATGATCCATTTTTGGTTCAATAGAATTGAAGAGTAGGTCTAGATTCTTGTTAGGTCTTGTCAAGACTAGTGTGTAAATTTATTTTAATTTTTTTAAATTTTATTACATATTAAATTTTCAAAGAACAATATTTGTTAATTTATTTCATTAAGATATTTAGTATATCTTTCACCAAATATTTCTATAAGTTGTTTTTGTATTATTTTAAAGTTTTGGTTCTACACGATTTGGTGGGAACTAAAAAATAAGTTTTCTGACGAAATGTTGGGAAACTTTTTTTAAATTCTAGAC
>CALVRZ010000051.1 GCA_944358875.1 uncultured Bacilli bacterium | reverse complement strand
ATATTTTATTCTAATAAAAGACTTTTTTTAAGTTTTATGATAAAATAAATTTAAGAGGTGACAAAATGAAACAAAAAGCAATAACAAAAGTAATAAAAGTAAATAAAGAAACTAAAGAAAAAATGATTACTTTCTATCAAGATATGTATCGTGATAAAACTCCACCATATGCTATCTTCCAAGCTGATACTGGCGATACCATTGTAACCTTATATAATTCCGGTAAAGCCATGTTTCAAGGTGTAGGTGCTGACATCGAAGCAAGCCTTTGGACAAGCATAACCAAAGATCAAGAATTAATTAATGATTTTATTGATAATAAACCAAAGAAAAAAGAAAAAGAAGAGATCAATTTACCTATTAATATAAGTAGTATTGGTTCTGACGAAGTAGGAACAGGGGATTATTTTGGCCCTATTGTTGTAACAGCATCTTATGTAACTAAAGAAAATATCCCTTTTCTAACCGAATTAGGAGTTAAAGATTCTAAAAAAATGACCGATGAAACTATACTCAACATTGTACCCAAAATTATTAAAAAAATCCCCTATAAAACTTTAATTCTAAGTAATAAAGATTATAACAAATATCATAATGAAGATATGAACATGAATAAAATAAAAGCCATTCTTCATAATAAAGTTTTATATAAATTAACAGAAACTTATCAAGATTATGATTATATTGTCGTCGACCAATTTGAACCAGAAAAAAGTTATTACAACCATTTAAAAGAAACCGATAAAATCGTTAAAAATATAACATTTATCACTAAAGCCGAAGACAAATGTTTATCTGTAGCATGTTCATCATTAATAAGTCGTTATATCTTCTTAAAAGAAATGGATAAATTAGGAGATAAATATGGTATTTTCTTACCTAAAGGAGCATCTAACTATGTTGAAGATATAGCTATTAAACTAATTAATAAATATGGTTTTAAAGTATTAAATAATATTGCTAAATTAAATTTCAAAAATACTGAAAGAATAATCAAATATAAAGATGTAAAATAAAAAGTGAGCAAACACTCACTTTTTTACATATCCTTATTAATTAAAAACAACTCCAAAGCTAGTCCCTTATCAATCTTACCAAGTTTAATATTCTTATCCATATCAGCTAATTTACTAATATAAGATAAAAGCAATTCTTCACTATAACTATATATTTTCCCTAAAGCTAACTTAACTCTATATGGATGAACTTCCAATATCTTAGCAATATCATCTTTATATTTTCCTTGATTATATAATCTTTTAACTTGAAATAAAAAATGAAATTGACTACCAAGTAAAGCAATAATTTGTACTTGTTCATAATTATGATTAATAAAGAAATTATATAATCTCATACTATTACTAATATCCCCATTAATAACAGCATCAGTTAAAGCAAATATCTCATCATCAATATTAACAATAACCATTTCATCAATATCTTCTTTTAAAATATTATGATCATTATCTTTATAAATCATAAGTTTATCAAGTTCATTTTTAATATTATTAATATCACTTCCCACTTTACTAAGAAAATATATAATATTATTACTACTCATCTGATAATTATTATCAATTATATATTTATTAACATAATTATATAAATAATCTCTATCATTTTTAACCGCTATAACACTACCCATCTTATCAATTAATTTATATACTTTCTTTCTTGTATCCGGTTTACCATTCAAAGCAAAAATTAAATAATTATCATGATTATATTTATCAAAATACTCCTCTAATACTTCTATATTATCAACTTTATCTTTAAAACAATTAGCATCATTTACAATAATAACTTTATTTGTTCCAAACATACTAAACATAGAAGCTTCTAAGATAATATCTTCCATACTAGTATTATTAAGTGAATAAGTTACAATATTATCTTTATCTATTTTTAATTTATTAATAATTTCTGTAACTTGATTTTCAACTAAACCATTATCATCACCATATATTAAATAAAAATTATTCATTACTCCTGCTCCTTGCTATTACAAGTATATCCATCTGTTTCATAATAATCAAATACTGAAGAATATTCTGTTGGACCAAAATAATCTACTAAAGGACTCATCGTATATCCCACTTGATATGTTCTATTTTCAACATTAGGAACTAAAGTTAACATATCAGAAGAAGCCTCCTCAAAAATATGGAAATAACGCCCTGCTAGAGAAAAATCTTGATAATCTTCATCAGTTTCAAAAGTATACAAATTAGTCATCGTATAACCCGTTAAAACATCATTTTTAAAATAAAATAATATTGTCTGATTAACACTAGCATTATATTGATTACCTAATTGTTTTGTACATACAACTTCTTTTTCACTACCAAAAATAGTTTCTCTATTTAAATATAAATAAGTACCACCAACTGCCAAAACAGCAAATAAAATCAACATAATATAACGCATAAATATTTTCTTCTTTGCAGGATCCTCTTTAATCAAAACAACTTCTTCCTCTTTAGTATCTTCTTTAGGAATTGTCATATCAATCAATTTATCAATAACATCTTTCTTTAAATTAAATTCACTAGTACCAATAATTTCAATCTTCTCAACTTTATCTAATGAAATAATTTCATATTCATTTATATTTTGATTATTAATTAATTTAACTACAAAATTTTGAATTCCTTGAATTTCTTTAGGATCTATTGTTCCTAAAACAACTAATATATCATTTGTAATATGAGCTGATCCATAATAAAGTTTATTATCTGTATTAATAGTATCTGCATAGATAGCAAATATTTCACTATGATATTTAAAACAAGCAAAAACATAATATTCTTTTTCTTTATCTCCAAAAGTAAATTGATAATCTTTAATTGTTACTTTCTTACCAAATGGCATCATATCACCCTCTTCATTACTCTATTAAATTATAACATAGTAAAAAGAAAAAAGAAATATCTTTTAAAATATTTCTTTTAAATTACTTATTGGTTAATTTTGAACGACCCATGGATCATTCTGCGTTCCGCTCCCTGTCACACTGATGTCAGATTTGAGAGAAAGCACGGGCCGCACACCGTAAGTGACGTTCACAACGCTGTAGTACATATAGTTACCACCGCGAAACTCGTACGCGTCCCTGCTATTGAAGTAAGACGGGCTCATAGTCCAATAATAGTTACCTGTGTATAAATAATAACTTCTATTGCTCCTACCATAAACTGCTCCCCCCATGGACATCTCATCTGCTGTGATTAGACCTACTGGATATGTTAATGCTCCATTCCCTTTACTTGTATCTTCTACCGTAAATCTATCATTTTGATTGGTACATGTTAATATTGGGCTTTTATTTGTATATAACCTATATCTTGGCATATAAGCTGTCTGATTTATTCCATAGCCTAATGCATTTCCGTATCCACTTAAATTATCTATTTGTCTATCATTACAATAGATTACATCTGCTACTTTATCACTATAGCCGGCATCTTGAATATTTGTTTTATACCAATTATCTACTGTCGTCTTTATTGTACTACTATTTGTATTTGCATGCGTAGCACTATAACTACTTGCTCCTGTACTTCCATACATATATCCTACATATGCGTTATCTCCATAGGTTGAATTAAACCCACTTGTTCCGATTTGTCTATCCGTACTACTTTCTCCATTTGCATGCGCACTTGTTCCATCATAAATTAATCTTATTGTTCCATCGCCATTTATTCTAATAATTCGCCAATATTTATCAGCAAATTTAACATAGTTATTTTCTACTGCTCCTCTAAAATAATAACTTGTTCCATAGTCATCTTGGGCAACGTAAATACCTTCATCTGCCGCTGCTGTACTTCCAAAATTTGGTGTTCCACTATTGGCTTGGGATTTTATTTGTTCTACTAATTCTGCTCCACTAATTGGTGGTGGACTACCTTCATTTCCTGTATAACAATAACATATTTCTTTCCATTCACCATTAACTTGCCTACTCTCACATTCACTAGTACACTCCACTGTAGAAGTACAGCTATCATTTCCAGCTTCTTCACTAGTTTGAAAACTTGTTATAGGTATTTCGCCTTCATTGTAAATGATATCATCTACACCTTGACTTTCAGTGGCGTATCCTGTTCTTACGCCTATTTCTACGGTTATTTCACTATCTGATGTATTCTTTATTACCATTGGTACTGTCTTAGATGTACCACTTTCTAGTTGTCCTTTTGCTAACATTGTTAAATCATCTGATACTTGGGCTATTATAGCTCCACTTGGTAAACTAGTTGGACTTATCATTTTATAATACATTCCATATGATATCTTACCATCCATACTATTCTTTACAATAGCATTAAACCTTAACTTAGAACCGGCACTTACTTTTAATTCTTGGGTTCCATTTATATCAAATGTATAATTCATATACGTATCCATATTAACCATATTTGT
>CALVRZ010000050.1 GCA_944358875.1 uncultured Bacilli bacterium | reverse complement strand
ATACTAATTGCAACACCAAATTCTCATACTAATTGCAACGCAGTAGGCAAATGTTGCAATTACTTTGAGAATTGAAAATATGTAAAAAATATATAAAAATGCTTGACTTTTATAGCTTGGTTAGGATAAAATGTAATTAGGAAAGATATTTTCTAGAAGGAGTTGATACATAATGACTATTAGTTCAGTTACTGTCAAGAAATTTGACAAGGAAAATTCTCGTATGAAAGGAATCGCTTCTGTTTTAATCGATGATTGCTTTGCTGTTCACGATATTAGAATTATCGAAGGTGATAATGGTTTATTTATAGCTATGCCAAGCAGACAAACTTCTACTGGTGGTTATAGAGATATAGCTCATCCAATTAATTCTGAAACTCGTCAAATGTTTGAAAAGGCTGTTCTTGAAGCTTATGAAAAAGCTGAATAGAATATGTTAAAGAGTTTTAACTGAATATTGTTAAAAAAAGATAAGTGAATATGATTGATCATAGTGCTTATCTTTTTTTTATGGAGATAATAAATTATGACTGTTTTATGTAATTTATTATAAAAGAATAGTATTGTTAATCTTTTTTTATGGTGATTGAATTATTTTTAATAATGAAAGGTGAGTATATTTTTAATTGTCTTATTAGTCTAAAGAGAGCTTCATCTTTGGCTTTACATTCTAGCATGATGTCGATATCTTGGGAATATGTTGATAATATTTTTATGAATTTGATGAAGTCTTGATAATTAATATAATCACTATGGGCACGAGGATTTGAGTGACTTTTAGGTGAAGAAAAGTGTATTTTGGGAGGTAGGCCTGTATTTTTCCAGGTAGCAAATATTTGAGAAAGATAATCTTCAATTTTTTCTTTTTCATTATTGCATTTGTAATGATGATAATCAAGGACCATAGGGATATTTAATTTTTGACAAATTGTGAGGGTGTCTTTGATGTTATAGATTTTATCGTCATTTTCTAAGATGATGAGTTTTTTTATCTCCTGAGGAAGATTTGTAAAATTGTGGATGAAACGGTCAATACTTTCTTTTTTGCTATTGTATTTGGCTCCAATGTGGAGAATTATTTGGCTTTTGATGTTCATAGCTTTGAAAAGTGTTTGATGGTATTTTAGGATATTAATGCTGTTATTTACAATGTGGGGGTCTTTACTATTTAAAATACAATATTGGTCAGGGTGAGTATCTACTCTTATTTGATATTTTGTGATAAGTTTGCCTATTTTCGACCATTCTTTTTGATAAGGAGTTAAGTAGTCAAAATTAACTTTAGGGTGAGTAGCAAGAGGAACAATGGTGGGGCTGAAACGAAAAAATTCTATTTTGTTTTGATAATTATATTTAAGAATTGTTTGGAAGTTTTTTAAATTTTGGGTTAGGATTTGATGAAGGCGTTGTTGGGCTTCTTCAGAGGATAATTTTTGAAATTTACTATAAGTCATTGTATGACAATATGATGTATCTGTTAAAGTAAGAGAGAGGGCTACGTATCCTAAGCGTATCTTCATATTAAATCACCTGTTTTTAGTATTTGTGTTTGGTTAGAATTTTATAAGGGAAAAAATTATGATAATTTTTCTTTTTTTTTGTGATTTTAAAAGGAAATGACTAAAAAAGCGATAATGATTATAGTAAGGGAGGTAGAAATATGAAATGAAGTTACTTTTAAAAAGGAAATGGGGTTGTTGGAAGGAGGACTTAGACTTGAAAATGAGAAAAAGAAATTTATTATTATTTGTCTTTGCAGTGTTATGTTTTGTTTTTAATATGTTTTCTGTTAATGCTGCTAATCTATCTAGAGAATGGCTAGATAATACTTATGGTATTTTTATATATGATGATTATTATTCTTTTGGAGGTGAAATATATCGAATGGATGGTAAAATTGCATATTGTTTACAGCCTGGTAAAAAGATATTAACAAATGACTATAATACTACGACGGATATGGAAATTACAGATCTTACGGATCAGCAAATTAAACAAATTGAACTTATAGCTTATTATGGTTATGGTTATAGTGGTCATACAGATCCTAAATATTATTTGGCGGCACAAGAGATGATTTGGGAGCTTATTTTTGATAATAGTGAAAGTTATTGGACAATTACACAGGATGTCCATGGGATAAAGATTGATATTGAAAAGGAAAAAAGAGAAATTAATAATTTAATTGCTAGTCATAATAAGAAGCCATCATTTGATGGAAATAAAGTTGTTGGTAAAATAGGTGAAACAATCGAAATTGAAGATAAAAATGGGGTGTTAGCTAATTATGAAATTGTTGGTAATGCTACAAATTATGCTAAAATTGATGGTAATAAGTTAGTAATTGAGGTACCTTCAGATACTTTTTCATTGGATACGATTCAGCTAGTTAAGAAACAATATACAGATGATGTCGTTTTACTTTATTTTTATGGTGAGTCGCAGATGATGATTTCCACAGGAAAAGTGGATAATGTTATTTCTAATGTGAAAATTGATGTTACAGGCGGTAAATTTGAGGTTCATAAAAAGGGAGAAAATTTAATTATTGAAGATGGAAATTATAAATATGAGAAGATAAGCCTTGGTGGTGTTAAATTTGAATTGTATGCTAATGAGGAAATTGTTACTAGTGATGGTATTTTAAGATATGCTAAGGGAGAGTTAGTTAATAGTTATGTTACAGATGAAAATGGTTATGTTAGTGATAATTTGTATTTAGGATCCTATTGTATTAGAGAAATTGCTTCTACTAATAATAATGTGGTTGATGAAAGGGAGCATTGTTTTGAACTTACGGATAATGGTGATGTTATTCCTAGTTTTGAACTTGATTTAGAAAATTATTGGCCAAAAGGACGACTTGAATTTTATAAAGGTGATTTAGTTTCAAAAGTTGGTATTCCTAATACCTGGATAGAAATATATACGGTTGATGGTGATTTGGTATATTCAGGTAAGACTGATGAAAAAGGAATGATTGTTATTGATAATTTATTTGTTGGGAAGTTTTATTTGATTGAGAAAGAAGCTGCGGATGGCTATAAGAAGACAAATGATAAGGTTTATTTTGAAATTGTAAATAATGGTCAGGTTGTTGAAACTTCTTTGATGAATGAGCAAATTAAGGTTCCTGAAACTGGTAAAAGTGATATGGATGGTGTATTAGTTTTGTTGATGGGAATGATGGTTTTAGGATATGTTGGGTATGCAATTATCAAAAAGAAAAATGGTTAGAGTTATAATTATTGTTTTTATTTATTTGCTTTTTTTGTTATTTTGGAGTGCTAGAGAGTATATGAGTATTAAGACTAATGAAATTAGAGAGAATAGTATATCTATTTTCTTGAAGGAAATGAGTAGTAAAAAGACTTTTAATTTAGCTACTTTGAAAAGTGGTGAAGTGATTGATTATATGGCTATTTTAGAGATACCTAAAATTGGGTTAAAACAGGGTTTGATGGATATTAATTCTAGATATAATGATATTAATTATAATATCGCTATTCATGAATTATCTGATATGCCTGATAAAGAAAAGGGAAATTTTATTTTAATGGCACATTCTGGTTCTAGTGGGGTATCTTATTTTAAAGATTTAGATGATCTTGAGGTTGACGATGAAGTTAATGTTTATTATGGAAATATGAAATATGTGTATCAGGTTGGGTATATTTATGAGGAGGAGAAGACAGGGATTGTTAATATTGATCGAGATATTACGAGAAGTAGTTTAACGATGACAACATGTAGTGATAGAGATGATAATAAGCAACTTGTAGTGATTTCTTATTTGATTTTAAAAGAAGAATATTAGTGGTTATATTTATTTGTATGTTTTAATAATTAATGATGATAAAATCTATGTTATGGGGTGATATAATATATGAAATTTAATAGTGATGTTAATGGATTTCAAAATGAAATTGATATTTGTAAGATGTTAAATAATAAATGTTTGAAGGATCTTGATCCAATGTATAACGCTTTTATTACTGATTTGTATGGTAATCTTTGTTCCAATGATTTGATAAAGTGTAAAATTGATCATGATTTAAAAAAATATGATATTGTTATTTCTGTTAATGATATTAAAAAATATGTTAGTATTAAAAAAGGTGTAAAGAATTCAGTTCATGTAGAACCTGTTTTTAAATTTACGAACTAATTGAAAAATATCTTAGGTATCATTTTGCTGATGGTACTACTAATGGGAAAGGAATAAATAGGATTTCTGTTAGTGATTATAAGTTAAATCATCAAGAAGAAATTGATATGATTAATAGTGAAATTAATAATGATGAGTTGCTTTTGAAGTCTATATACCGTTTTGTATTATTAGGTAATGTTAGCGATAGAGTAATTGATGCTATTTTGTTTGGAGTGAAAGATGATTTTGTTTGGATTAAAACGCAAGATATTATAGATGTTATTTTAAAGAAAAAAGATGTTTATTCTACGTCGGTTCATTTTGGTCCACTTACAGTGCAACCTATGGATAGATGTTTAAATCATAATCCTAAATTGGAAAAATATCGATATTTTGTTCAAATTAAATGGTATAATTTAGCAGATGATATTATTGAAAATATGAATAATAAATGTATGAATAAGATTGATTAGTTTATTTGATTTTATTGATATAGTATATTAAATATTATTTTCTTAGATGATTTCTTTGTATGGCTTCCTAGTTGACCACGTGTATAAAAAAAAGAACTTAGTATTAACTAAGCTCTTTATTTACAATAATTGGAGCGGATGATGGGAATCGAACCCACGTGGTCAGCTTGGAAGGCTGAAGTTCTACCATTAAACTACATCCGCAAAATCAATTGACAATATAGATTATAATATATTTTATTCAGGTTGTCAACTAATTATGTATATTTTTTACCTATATTGGTTAATTTTGCGAATGT
>CALVRZ010000049.1 GCA_944358875.1 uncultured Bacilli bacterium | reverse complement strand
CATCGGAGTTTATGCCTATCTAATAACAGAAATCACTTCTGTTTGCAGTAGGAAGCCTTGGAGGTAACGACAAGGAGGGGTAAAACTTGTTTTACCTTTTGTTCTTATATAATTATATTATTATTAAAGGGCAATTATTTAAGTAATTTTTAATTACTTGATATTATGTGTATGCATTGTTAATTCGTCCTTAAGGATGAATTTTTTCTATAATATTGGAGGTAAAAAAATGAAAAGTAGTAGAATTATGAGAGTATTTGAGAATTATGTTAAACAATATGATATGAATAATGTTAATGTTAAGATGAGATATTTCCATAGTTTAAAAGTGATGGAAATTGCTCGTGATTTGGCTATTAAGACAGGATATTTTAATGAAGAAGAAATTGTTGTCTGTGAACTTATTGGTTTATTTCATGAGATAGCTAATTTTGATAGTGTTAATAGTTACCGAGTGAATGAGCAATTTGAAGATGATAGTCTTAAGACGATTGATGTTTTGTTCAAACAAGGGTTAATTAAAGATATTACTTCTAATAGTAATTATAATGATATAATTAAGACCTCTATTTTATCTTATAATAAAGATGATTTACCTACGGATATTGATAGTAAAACAAGAGTTTTTTGTAAGATTATCAAAGATGCACATAGAATAGATATGTTTAGAATTGCTCTTAATTATCCTTATTTTGATATGCATATTGATAATTTTCCTAGTACGATGGTATATGATCAATTTAAGTTATTTCGTTTTATTAATGGTAAAATGACAGAGAATGATAGTGATGAAGTGTTAGCTATTTTGTCTAATGTTTTTGCTTTAAATCTAAAATATAGTTATGAAATATTAAAAGAATGTAATTATGTTAATGGGGTTATTGATATGTTATATTTTAATGATAAAAAAATAGAAACTTTCTTTAAGCAAATAGGAAGTGTTTTGAATAGTTATATTAATAGAAAGATTGGTGGATAATATGCTAGATAAGAAATATGATCATTTGAAAGTTGAAGAGGGGAAGTACGATAAGTGGCTTAGTAAGGGTTATTTTGAAGCAGGTGATTTGAATAAAGAACCTTTTTGCATTGTTATTCCGCCTCCTAATGTAACAGGTAAACTTCATTTGGGTCATGCTTGGGATACGACTTTACAGGATATTATTATTCGTTATAAGCGAATGAATGGTTATGATGCTCTATGGCTTCCTGGTATGGATCATGCTGGTATTGCGACACAAGCTAAGGTTGATAAGAAGTTAAAGGATGCTGGTGTTAATCCAAGAGAAATGGATAGAGATGAATGGTTGAAGGTTGCTTGGGAATGGAAAGAAGAATATGCTTCTAATATTCATAGTCAATGGGCTAAAATGGGACTTAGTTTGGATTATACGAAAGAGAGATTTACTTTAGATGATGGTCTATCTAAGGCAGTTAGAAAAGTCTTTGTAGAATTATATAATAAGGGATATATTTATAGAGGCGAGAGAATTATTAACTGGGATCCTTATGCTAAGACCGCTTTAAGTAATGAAGAAGTTATTTATAAAGATGTTAAGGGAGCTTTTTATCATATTAAATATATGATAGAGGGTAGTGATGATTATTTAGAAGTAGCAACGACAAGACCTGAAACTTTATTTGGGGATACCGCTGTTGCGGTTAATCCTAAAGATGATCGTTATAAGGATTTAATAGGTAAGAGAGTTATATTACCAATTGTTAATAAGTTAATTCCTATTATTGGTGATGAACATGCGGATATGGAATTTGGAACAGGGGTTGTTAAGATAACACCCGCTCATGATCCTAATGATTTTGAAGTTGGGGAAAGACATAATTTAGAGCGAATTTGTGTTATGAATCCTGATGCCACAATGAATGAAAATGCTTTAGAATTTGAGGGACTTGACCGTTATGAAGCAAGAGATAAAGTTGTTAAAAAATTAGATGAATTAGGATTATTAATCGAAGTTAAAGAGATTAGTCATAATGTTGGTTTTAGTGAACGAAGTGACGTTATGATCGAACCATATTTATCTAAACAATGGTTTGTTAAGATGGATGAACTTGCTAAACATGTTTTGGATAATCAAAAGACAGATGGTAAAGTTAATTTTATTCCGGAGCGATTTGAAAAAATACTTACGCATTGGATGGAAGATTGTCATGATTGGTGTATTTCAAGACAATTATGGTGGGGTCATAGAATTCCTGCTTGGTATAGAGGCGATGAAGTATATGTATCAGAAGTACCTCCTAAAATAGAGGATGGATGGGTTCAAGATGACGATGTTCTTGATACTTGGTTTAGCAGTGCTCTTTGGCCATTTAGTACTTTAGGTTGGCCTGATAAAACACCACTTCTAGGTAGATATTATCCTAATAGTGTTTTAGTTACAGGCTATGATATTATCTTCTTTTGGGTATGTCGGATGGTTTTCCAAGGTTTAGAATTTATGGGAGAAAGGCCATTTAAAGAAGTTTTAATTCATGGTTTAATTAGAGATAAACAAGGAAGAAAGATGAGTAAAAGTTTAGGTAATGGTGTCGATCCTATGGATGTTATCGATAAGTATGGTGCTGATAGTTTAAGATATTTCTTGACTACTAATACGGCTTCAGGAATGGATTTAAGATACGATGAAGAGAAAGTTAAATCAACATGGAACTTTATTAATAAATTATGGAATGCTAGTCGATATGTTCTTCTTACCTTGGAAGATTTTAGGGAAGATGATTATACTTTCGATAATTTAACAATTCAAGATAAATGGATTTTAACAAAGTTAAATAAGACAATCTTAGAAGTTAGAAGAAGTATGGATAAGTATGACTTTAATATTGTTGGTAATACTTTATATAGTTTTATTTGGAATGACTTTTGTGATAAGTATATTGAATTATCTAAGTTTAATCCTAATAAGACAACGAAAAGTGTATTAATTAGAGTACTTACGGATATTTTAAAGATGATGCATCCTTTTATGCCTTATGTTACAGAGGAAATATATGGTAAATTGCCAATAAAAGATGCGGAATCAATAATGATTAGTAAGTATCCAACATATAATGAATTAGAAGTATTTAATGATGATGAGATATTAGTTGATGATGCTTTAGAATTTATTACAATGTTTAGAAATAGAAAGGTTGAACTTCATCTTGGTAATGATTTTCAAGTTGATATTAAGATAAGCAATAGTGATGTAAAAACAATTATTATTAATATGCTTAAACTTAGTGATAAGATGGTTAGTGATAAGAGTGATTTAAAAGAAGATGTTATTAGTTATAAGGATTTAGAAATTAAGCTTTATTATGATAATACGGAAAATGAAATGGTTGAAAAAGCTAATTTAGAGAAAGAGTACGATCGATTAGTTAATTCAATAGAGAGAAGAGAAAAATTATTAAGTAATGATAATTACGTTAATAAGGCTCCTAGTAATATTGTTTTAAATGAGAGAAATCAACTTAAGTTAGAACAAGAACAACTTGAAATGATTAAAAATAAATTGTCAAAATAAGAAATATATGTTATGATATTATTGAACAGAAAAAAGGAGTGATAAAGATGGCAAAATTTTGTCCTAACTGTGGTGCTGAATTAAATGAAGGCGCAGATGTATGTTTAAAATGTGGTAAGAGAGTTACAAAAGAAAGTAATAATGGAGGTAATGGTCAAGGTAAATCTAAGATTGCAGCAGGACTTCTTGGTATTTTCTTAGGTACTATTGGTGTTCATAACTTCTATTTAGGTTATACAGGAAAAGCAGTAGCTCAATTATTAATCACTATTTTATCATGTGGCTTTTTAGGCGGTGTATCATGGTTATGGGGCTTAATTGAAGGTATCCTTATTCTTACAGGAAGTATTGATAAGGATGGTAATGGAGAACCATTATCTAATTAAAAGTTCTTAAGTGAACTTTTTTTTATTATGAAGAGATGGTGGAAAGCGCTTATCTTTATCCCTCAGATTTTAATATTTATTTTATATGTATACTTTGATATTAAAATTCCTTGTCTATTTAAAAGTGTTTTTAGTATTGCTTGTCCAACATGTGGTATGACAAGAGCTATGTTATCTTTATTACATGGTGATATTATGAGTGCTATTTACTATAATATATTGGCAATACCTTTAGTTATTTTACTTATTGTTATAGATGTGTCTATTATTGTGGATTTAGTTAAGAATAGTAATTATTTGGAAAGAATATGGAAAGTATTAGTTAAACATTATAAAGTGATAATTTTATTATTTATAGTTAGTATGATTATTAGTAATATAAAATTAGTATAATAATTAGATAATTAGCCATATTATTATTGGTGAAAATTATGGATAATACAATTTTAATGACAATTTTTAGAACAGCTTTAATTTTAGGTATTTTATTTTTACTTGCTAAAGTTATGGGAAAAAAACAGATATCACAGCTTAATATTTTTGATTATACAATTGGTATTACGATGGGAAGTATTGCTGCAGATATTTCTTTAGATATTGAAAAGGATTTAATTGCTGGTATTACTAGTTTAGCTATATATGGTTTTGCTTCAGCAATTATTTCACTATGGAGTTTAAAGAGTATTACGGCTAGGAGAATATTTTATGGTATTCCTACGATTCTGATGGAGAAAGGGAAGATTATCGAAGGTGGTCTTAGAAAAAATAAGCTTAATTTAAATGAACTACAAGAAGAAGCTCGTAGTTGTGGTTATTTTGATCTATCAGAAATTGATTGTGCAGTTATGGAGAGTACAGGTAAGGTTAGTTTTTTACCTAAGGAAGAGAATAAACCAGTAACGAAGAAAGATATGGATGTTAAATGTAATAAAGATGGACTAGTAGCTAATATTATTATTGATGAAGAAATTATGATAACTAATTTAAAAGTAATGAATAAGACAGAAAAGTGGTTAAAACAACAACTTAAGGTATTAGGTTATGATGGTTCTAAGGGAATATTACTGGCAACATTAGATAATAATGATAAGTTAATTATTTATAAGAAGGGTGTTAAATCAGAGAAAAGTACAGTATTAGAATAATAATAATTAATATGTATTTTTTTTCAAATTAGTTTTTGACAATAAAAGATATTTGTGCTATTAAAGGAGTTTTGCATAAAATAAAAAAGGGAAATACTTAACTTTAGCACGCCTAAGTACTTGCCCAATAATATATTGTCAAGTACTTAATCTATTGCAGATTGAGTACTTTTTTCTTACATTGTTTGCTATTTTACTAAGGTAAAAAGTAAGGCTATTAGTAAGAAAATAATAATTATTAAAGAAGAAATTAATAAATCTTTTTTATTCCATAGGAACTTAACAAAATAATTTTTTTAGCAAAAATATATTGACAAACATATGTTTATATGTTATTGTTTAATTACAAGCGAGGTGATGGATTAATGAAGACTTATAAAGCTTATAAATTTAGATTATATCCTAATGAAAAACAAACAATCCTAATTCATAAGACTTTTGGATGTGTAAGATTAGTCTATAATCATTACCTTGCTAAACAAGAAAAAGAAGGAATAAAAAAAGCATTCACTAATTGCAAAGATTTAAAATATTTGCAAGAAGAGAAAACTTTCTTAAAAGAAGTAGATAGTTGTGCTTTAAGATGTGCTATCTTTAATTTAGAAGACGCTAATAATAACTACTTAGCAAAAAGAAGTAATTACCCTGTATTTAAAAGTAAGTATGCTAAACAAAGTTACCGAACTAATTGTATAACAAATACTTACAAAGATAAAACATATAGTAATATCGAAATAGATTTAATAAACAGAAAGATAAAATTACCTAAATTAGGATTAGTAGATATAAGAGGATATCGTAATAAAAAAGAAATAAATGGTAGAAT
>CALVRZ010000048.1 GCA_944358875.1 uncultured Bacilli bacterium | reverse complement strand
ATTTAAATTAATAAAAAAACAAGTATTTTCAATACTTGAGAGGCTATTTTTAGCTATAAACTGTCAAAGATGGGGGATTATATTTAAAAAATGTCTTTTATTAATAAAATTAATACTTGAAATCAATGAATAAGATTTCAGACGAATTCAGATTAAATTGAAAATTTAATAAATAGGATTGACGCTCACTAAAAAAAGTGATATATTACATAACGAGTGGTACTTAGAAAACTTTAGAAGCCCTAAGTCATTCAGACCTAATTTCATAATGAAGTTAGGTTTTTAAATACATATTTACAGAAAATAAGATGTTAATGTTGATGGCGCTGAAGACATAGGAAATGGAGGATTTGGTTGCTAAATTTAGAATTACTGAGGGACGCCATGCGATTAACCCAAAAAACAAAAAATCTTTTGACAAAATAATGTCAATCAAACTTGTTAAGTCAAGTAAAATATGGTAAAATTACTATGGTGATAAAAATGGAAAACTTAACAAAAAGAATATCGGACTACTCTCTTGAAGAAATTATGGGTGAACGTTTTGGTAAATATTCCAAATATATTATCCAAGATCGAGCTATCCCAGATGTAAGAGATGGTCTAAAACCCGTCCAAAGAAGAATTCTTTTTTCCATGTATAAAGAGAAAAATACTTACGATAAAGATCATAAGAAAAGTGCTAATGCTGTCGGTAATGTTATGGCTAAATACCATCCTCATGGTGATAGCTCCATCTATGATGCAATTGTCAGATTAAGTCAAGACTGGAAAATGCGTGAACCTCTAGTAGATATGCAAGGTAACAATGGTTCCATCGATGGTGACCCCCCAGCAGCATCTCGTTATACGGAAGCTAGACTATCCAAAATAGCTAATGAAATGTTACGTGATATTGATAAAGATACTGTTGCTATGGCTCCTAACTACGACGATACTATCCTAGAACCAACTGTCTTACCAAGTCGTTTTCCTAACTTACTTGTCAATGGTACCACTGGTATATCAGCTGGTTATGCCACTAATATACCACCTCATAATCTAAGTGAAGTAATCGATGCTACCATCTATCGTATTGATAATCCTAACTGTAGATTAGATACCATTATGAACTACATCCAAGGACCAGACTTTCCAACCGGTGCCATCTGCTGTGGTATCGACGGTATAAGAAAAGCCTATGAAACAGGTAAAGGCAAAGTAATTATCAAATCTGATGCCAAAATCGAAAAGAACAAAATCGTTATCAAAGCCATTCCCTATGAAGTCAATAAAGCCCTTTTAGTCAAAAAAATCGATGAAATTCGTATCGACAAAAAAATTGATGGCATCGTCGAAGTAAGAGACGAATCTGACAAAGAAGGTCTTCAAATTACTATTGATCTCAAAAAAGAAGCTAATGCCCAAAATATTCTAAATTATTTATATAAGAATACCGAATTACAAATATCATATAATTTCAACATGATCGTTATTGATAAAAGAAGACCACGTCTTCTAGGTATTTTAGGTATTTTAGACGCTTATATTGAACATCAAAAAGAAATCGTTTACAAACGAAGTCAATTTGATTTAGATCATGCACAAAAAAGATTTCATATTGTTGAAGGCTTAATTAAAGCTATATCCATTTTAGACAAAGTAATTTCGACGATCAGAGCCTCTAAAAATAGAGGGGATGCAATTGAAAATCTCGTTATCAAATTTGCCTTCACTGAAGAACAAGCAACCGCTATTGTTGATCTAAGATTATATCGTCTAACTAATACTGATATTGTTGAATTAGAAACCGAAAAAGAAAATCTTCTTAAGATAATCAAATATTTAGAAAGCATCTTAGGTAATGAAAACAATCTAAAAAGTGTTATTAAAGAAGAATTACGTCGTATCAAAAAAGAATATGGTAACCCAAGAAGAACGACTATACAAGCTGAAGTTGAAGATTTAAAAATCGATACTACAGTTATGTTACCTAAAGAAGATGTCGTTGTTGTCTTAACTAAAGAAGGTTATATCAAACGTGTATCTTTACGAAGCTACAATTCCTCAAATAGTGAAGAGACTGGTTTAAAAGAAAATGATTACGTTCTAGGTACTTTTAGTTTAAATACCTTAGATACCCTTCTTATCTTTACTAATCTAGGTAATTATCTATATCTTCCTGTCTATGAACTACCAGAAGGCAAATGGAAAGAATTAGGAAAGCATATCAGCAATATTATTCCTATCAGTAGTGAAGAAAAAATCATCAGTGCTATGCCTGTTTATAACTTTGAAGAAGAACTATATATAACAAGTTTTAGTAAAAATGGCATGATTAAACGTACTAAACTAAGTGAATTCAAAGTTCAAAGATATTCTAAACCAATCAAAATGATGAATTTAAAAGGCAATGATGAAGTCGTAAGTGTAACTTATAGTAGCGAAACTAATGTCTTTGTTGCCACCAAAAATGGTTATGGCCTATGGTATCGAGTTGATGAAGTATCGCCAATTGGCCTCAAAGGCGCCGGTGTCAAAGCTATCAACCTCAAAAATGATGAAGTAGCTAAAGGCTTATTATTCGATAGTCAAAATGAATACATATCTATTCTTATGGATAAAGGAACAGGAAAAAGAATTAAATTAAGTGATTTTGAAATGGGAACTAGAGCTAATCGTGGACTACTTCTCATGAAAGAAATAAAGAGTAATCCAAGTAAAATCATGGACATCTATATTGAAAATCCTAAAAACCAAGTAGGTATTATTACTGATAAAGAAACCAAAATTGTCAAGCTAACTGAATTACCAATCATGGATCGCTATAGCAATGGATCATATATTGTCAAAGATCATATTATTGATACCTATAAAATAATGCCCCTTATTGATAAAGAAAATTATTGTTCCAAAGAAACTCCAGATAATAAAAATACTAAGCCTGTTTCCCCTACTAAAGAGAAATCTTTAAAAGAAATTGATGATCAAATTATGACTATTGATGATTTATTAAATAATATGGATAAATAATATATCTATCAAATAATATGGTATTTTCCCATATTATTTTTCTTTACACTAAATTGTCAAAATAAACAAATAAATGTTGCTATTCACTAATTATATAGTATAATAAAACAAAGGAGCGTTTCTATGATTGAACCAGGATATATTTTAACTTACATTCAACTATTTAATGAAGTATGTCGTAAAAAATATGCTACATTATTTAATGATGAACCAAGTCTTGTTTTTACTAATGGTTTATGTTATTATTATGCCAAAATGTTAGAAAGCCTCTTTCCTGATACCATTTTATATACTAATCAAAATAATAGTCATGTCATTGTTAAAAATGGTAACTACTTTTATGATGCTTCCGGTCTCGTATATGATCATGCCTCATACCATGAGGTCGAGCCAGAAGACTTAATGCAATTTGATATTAACACGGTTATGAAATCTGAACGTGAAGAAGAAAAAATAAATTATATAATGGAAGAGATAAAAAACCAGACCTTAGAACTACTTGCTCAAAAATTATCTCATCCTAAAAGAAGGTAGTATCACATTTTTTATGTGATATTTTATTTAAAAAAGGAGGAATATATGAAAAATATATATGTAAAAGATATAATTAATTTATGCCATGGTCAAATGTTAATTGGCAATGAATTAGAAAAATGTAATGACTTTTCTAAAGATACCAGAACCATCAAAGAAGGAGAAGTTTATGTAGGTATCAAAGGCGAAAATTTTGATGGTAATAAGTTTTATAAAGAAGCCTTAGCTAAGGGTGCCAAAGTATGTATTTTAGAAGAATGTGATTTAACTGAAGAAGAAAAACTATTGTATCATGATAAGACAATTGTTATTGTTAATGATAGTATTGAAACTCTAAAGACTTTAGCTAGTTATAAAAGAAGTATGTATGACATCCCTGTTATTGCTGTAACTGGCAGTGTTGGTAAAACTAGTACTAAGGATATTATTGCCAATGTCTTAAGTCAAAAATATAATGTTTTAAAGACCGAAAAGAATTTAAATAATCACATTGGGTTACCTCTTACTATCCTAAAATTAAAAGATCAGGACTGTCTAGTCGTCGAAATGGGCATGAATCATTTTAAAGAAATAAGTAAGTTAACCGCTATTGCTCGTCCTACTATTGCTGTTATCACCAACATAGGTACAGCCCACATAGGAAATTTAGGTTCTAGAGAAAATATTCTCAAAGCTAAACTAGAAATTCTAGAAGGCTTAAGTCCTGATGGTAAACTAATTATCAATAATGATAATGACTTACTAAATGAATACTATGATCGTAGTAAAATTAAAGATCGTATTATTACTGTTGGTATCAATAATGAAAGTAGATATCAAGCGATTAATATTGAAGAATCTGAATTAGATAGCAACTTTGACATAGGAAGTACCCACATCGAAGTACCCGTTCCTGGTGAAGTTTTTATCTACAATAGTTTAGTTGCCTATGCTACTGCCAAAGAACTAGATTTAACAGATGAGCAAATAAAAGAAGGAATAAAAACATTTACTTTAAGTGCTAATCGTATGTCAAGATCTATCAATAAGCGAGGCGTAACTATTATTGATGATAGTTATAATGCCAGTTATGATTCTGTCAAATCATCAATAGACTTATTAGCTAAAAGTCACAATACTCGTAAAATAATTGTTCTAGGTGATATGTTAGAATTAGGACAATATTCAGAAGAAATCCACTATCGCACAGGAAAATTAATTACTAGTGACAAAATAGATATTCTAATAACTCTAGGAACTTTATCAAAAGATATCGATAAAGGAGCCCTAAGTAATAATTTCCCTCAAGATAACATTCACCACTTTAATAACTCTCAAGAACTACTAACTTTCTTAGATAATGAATTAGTCAAAGATGATATTATCTTATTGAAAGGATCTCACGCGATGGGATTAACTGCTATCGCAGATAACTTAAAAAAATTGCAATAATTTTCTTAATAAAAAAGGAAATCCAATAATTAAGAGTAATAATATAGGTAAGGAGGTAGAAATGAAGAAAAAACTTACTAATCTTACCATTGTTATTACTCTTATTATCATTATTATCGCTACTATTATTATTAATAAGAACAAAATTGAAGCCAAACAAGAAGAATATAAAAATATCACTAATTATCTAATTAAAAAGCCAGATGTCAAATCTGAATATATCGCAGTTATTCAAATACCTAAATTAAATTTTCAAAAAGGAATCTATTCTTTTGCTGAAGAAGAAAATAATGTTGATAACAATATCATGTTAATTGAAGAGTCAACTTTTCCCGATGAAAAGAATAGCAATATTATTCTAGCAGCCCATTCAGGCCAAAGTGAAGTAGCTTATTTTAATAACTTAGACAAATTAGAAATTGATGATGATATAATAATTTACTATAATGGAATGAAATATATCTATCGTTTAAATAAAGTTTACACTATAACTAAAAATGGTAAACTAGCTATTCCTAAACGAAATAGTACTGCAACTTTAACTTTAGTTACCTGTTCTAAAACCAATAATATCGATCAATATGTCTATATAGCTTACCTAAATTATAAAGAAATGTATTAATTAACTAGAAAAATACCCCTAAATTAATAAAAAATTAAATTTAGGGGTTCCAAAATAAAAAAAATATGATATAATAGTTAAGAAATTTGTTGATGACTCCTTAGCTCAGTTGGTAGAGCAACTGACTCTTAATCAGTGGGTCTAGGGTTCGAATCCCTAAGGGGTCACCATTTTATTTGTTTAATTTTAAAATAAGTACTTGCCAAGCTATATCATTTATGGTATAATGTTATGGCAAACAACAAAATGGGCTTGTAGCTCAGGTGGTTAGAGCGCACGCCTGATAAGCGTGAGGTCGATGGTTCAAGTCCATTCAGGCC
>CALVRZ010000047.1 GCA_944358875.1 uncultured Bacilli bacterium | reverse complement strand
TACCGAACTAATTGTATAACAAATACTTATAAAGATAAAACATATAGTAATATCGAAATAGATCTAATTAATAGAAAAATAAAATTACCTAAATTAGGTTTAGTAGATATAAGAGGCTATCGTAATAAAAAAGAAATAAATGGTAGAATAATTAATGCAACAGTAACTAAAGAAACAACAGGTAAGTACTATGTTAGTGTTGTCATTGAAGAAGATATTATACCTAATGATAAAGTAGAAGCAACTAGTATAGTTGGAATTGACTTAGGTGTTAAAGATTTAATAACAACCAGTGATGGTGAAAAATATGATAATGAGAAATACATAATCAAATATGAAAAAAGATTAAAAGAATTACAAAGAAAGTTATCTAGACAAGAAAAAAGAAGCAACAATTATTACAAGACCAAAAAGAAAATAGCAATATTACATGCTAAAATAAGAAATGCCAGAAAACATCATATGATAAATGTAGTAAATAAAATCGTAAAAGAACATGATATTATTGTAAGTGAAAGATTACAAGTAAAGAAAATGACACATGATAATAATCTAGCTAAATATATCTTAGATGCAAGTTTTTACATGATATGTAACTTATTAGAATGGAAAACAAAACTACAAGGAAAGTATTATTATCAAGTAGATACATACTATCCAAGTAGTCAAATATGTTCAAGATGTGAACATAAAGAACCATTAATAAAAGATTTAAGTATAAGAAAATATGAATGTACAAGATGTGGATTAGAACTTGATCGCGATATAAATGCTAGCATTAATATTATGTTTGAAGGATTAAAACTACATTATCAAAGTTAATAAAAAAAGTAAAAATAATCAAAGTACGGTGGCGACCATCGGAATTTATGCCTATGAATAACATAAATTATTTTTGTTTGCAGTAGGAAGCCTTGGAGGTAACGACAAGGAGAGGTAAAACTTGTTTTACCTTTTGTTCTATGGAGGTAATTTACATACATGTTCTCATGGAGAATCTTTTATAAGATTAATTAAAAATAGATTTACGGACCATGGTTTATATATATTAGATGAACCAGAGGCGGCATTATCTCCTAGTAGACAATTATCTTTACTATGTTTTATTGATGAACTTGCCAAAGAGGGGTCACAATTTATTATTGCTACGCATTCACCTATATTGATTTCGTACCGGGATGGTGAGATATTTGATTTAAATAATAATTTTAAATTAACTAAATATGAAGATACAGAAATATATAAAACATATAAGATGTATTTAGATAATCCATATGATATGCAAAGAAGATTGTTTGATGTTGATGATTAGTTAGCTTTGAAGGAAGAAGGCCTGATAAAATGCAGAGGATTTATGCATGTATTGACTTAAAAAGTTTTTATGCTTCGGTTGAATGTGTCGAAAGAAAACTTAATCCTTTAACAACAAATTTGGTAGTTGCAGATGCTAGTCGAACGGAAAAGACAATTTGTTTAGCGGTTACTCCTTCGTTAAAGCAATATGGTATTGGGGGAAGAGCTAGATTATTTGAAGTTACTCAGATGATTAATAGAGTTAATAGAGAAAGAAAAAGGAAAATAAGAGGAAATTTTAGAGGAAAATCATGTGATGATATATTACTTAAAAATAATAAATATTTAGAAGTGGATTTTATTATTGCTTCACCTAGAATGAGATATTATATGAAATATAGTACATGGATTTATCAAATTTATCTTAAATATCTCGATGCTAAAGATATATATGTTTATTCAATTGATGAGATATTTTGTGATATTACAGATTATTTGAGAATGAATAAAATGTCTCCTAGAGAATTTATCACAAAAATAATTAAGGATGTTTATGATACAACGGGTATTACGGCTACCGCGGGACTAGGTACAAATATGTATTTAGCTAAAATTGCCATGGATATAGTAGCTAAACATACTAAAGCAAATGAGCAAGGAGTAAGAATAGCGTGCTTAGATGAAATGACTTATAGAAAATTACTTTGGAATCATCAACCACTTATAGATTTTTGGCGCGTTGGAAGGGGTATTGCTTCAAAATTAGAAAAAAATAATATTTATACAATGGGCGATATTGCTAGAATATCTTTAAATGATGAAAATTTGTTATATAAGTTATTTGGAGTTAATGCTGAATTACTTATTGATCATGCTTGGGGTTATGAACCTTGTACACTTAAGGATGTTAAAAATTATAAGCCACTTTCTAATAGTTTATCTTCAGGACAAGTATTACATGATCCTTATAATTATGATAAAGCAAAATTAATTGTAAAAGAGATGGGGGAACTTTTAACTTTAAATATGGTAGAAAAGCATTATGTCACTGATCAGATTGTTTTGACGGTGGGATATGATATTGAAAATCTTACTAATAGTAAAATAAGTTCTTTATATAGTGGTGAGGTTGTGAAAGATTTCTATGGTAGAAAGATACCTAAACCCGCTCATGGAACAATTAGAATTGATCATAAGACAGCATCGACCAAGATTATTAGTAGAGCATTAATGAAATTATTTGAAGATATTGTTAATCCTCTTTTATTAGTTAAAAGAGTTAATATTAGTGTATGTAATTTGGAACTTGAAGAGAATATACATAACAATGTTATTTATGAACAAATGGATTTATTTAGTGATAGAGATAAAGAAGTTAGATTAAAGGAAAAAGAATTAGAAGATGAGCTTGAAGAAAAGAAAATGCAAAAAGTTATTATTGATATTAAACATAAATATGGTAATAATTCTATTTTAAGAGGAATGAATCTAGTACCAGGTGGGACAACAGTAGAAAGAAATGAGCAAGTAGGAGGCCATAAGGGATGAAAAAGTATGATGATATTATTAATTTAGAACATTATGAACCTAAGTATCATCAGAGAATGAGTATGACTAATAGGGCTAGTCAATTTGCTCCTTTTTCGGCTTTGGTAGGATATTCTGATGATATTAATGAGGCTTCAAGATTTACTTATGATAAGAAAGTAATGATGGAAGATATGAAGGTGATATTGGATAGTAAATTATCTTTTATTAAAAAGCATCTCAACGATGAAGTGATGATTACAATTACTTATTTTGAGAATGATCATAAGAAAATAGGAGGAAGATATTTAGAGTATACTGGTCTTGTTAAAAAGATTGATGATATTAAGAGAATTATTATTTTTAGAGATAGTAAAATAATTAAAATTGATAATATTATGGATATTAATATTGATTAGATAATAATTTATATGATACAATTTTATTGTAAGAAAGATTGGTGATGTTTATGGATAAGATGATTTTTAGAGAGGGAACATTAAATGATTGTAAATATCTTGATGAAATGTTAACGAAATTAATTGATGATGAGCGAAGAAATTATGATTCGTCAATTGAAGAAGGTTTTGTTGTAAAAGACTTTTATAAAAATATGATTATTCGTGATAAACATAAAATTTATCTTTGTGAAATTGATTCAGTCATAGTAGGTTATATTTATCTTATTATTGATAAAGGGGCTAAAATAGATGCTTTATATGTAATTGAAGAATATAGAAAGATGGGTATTGCTTCTAAATTGTTAGATCTAGCTATGTTATATTTTAAAGAACATAATGTTAATAGTATTGAAATTGGGGTGTTATCTAAGAATATTGCTGCTAAAAAATTATATATGAAATATGGATTTAGCACTTTTAAAGAGATAATGAAATTAGAATTATAAGAGAAAGTTAGGTGATGTAATGCCAAATATGAATAAAATGGTTATTATGGATTGGGGAGGTGTTATTGATAATGATAATAATAGTATTAATGGTTGGAAAGCTAGAACTAAATCGATTATTAGAAGATTAGGAAATAGTGATGATGAAATTAGTACTTGGGCTACTTTTGATGTTGATGATAAAAAATATAATATATGTGAAATTAATGATGATAATTTATTAGATAAATGGATTAGTAATGTTATAACTAAATATTCTTTAAGTTGTAATAAGGAAGAATTTTTAGATGTATATAAAGAAGAATATGCTAATGTTATTTATTATAAAGATATAATAGAAATTTTATATAAGACAAAGAAGTATTGTCAGATTGGTATTTTATCTAATTTAACGAAATTAGATAAGGATAGACTAGGTAAACAAGTTGATTTTTCAAAGTTAGATTATGTTGGTTTATCTTTTGAATTAGGTGAAATTAAACCTAACGATAAGATATATGAGTTGGTGGAAGAACAAACGAATATTGAACCTAACAATATATTGTTTATAGATAATAGGATTGATAATATTAATGCCGCTAGAAAAAGAGGTTGGAATACTTTATTAGCTACAGGAGAAGATAAAGAGTTTATTTGGGATAAAATTATGGAGTTTGTAAATAAATAAGCTGATATGATTAATTAAAAAATAATAATGGGAAAAGGAGAAATGAAAAATGAATTTAACTATTAATATATATTATACAGGGAAAAATGGTAGTGCTAGAGAGTTTGCTAAGGAAATGATTTCTACGGGGATAGTTGATCAAATACGTAAGGAGAAAGGTAATATTAGATATGAATATTTCTTTCCTGAAAATGATCCTGAGACGGTTTTATTAATTGATTGTTGGGAAAATCAGGAGGCACTGGATTTACATCATAAATCATCAATGATGGAACAAATTGCTAAATTAAGAAATAAATATAATTTAAAGATGAGAGTAGAACAATATACATCATTTTTAAAAGATAATCATGATTTTGAAACGGTTATTAGGGAAAGAACGGCAACTAGAAAATTTAAAGATAAGAAAGTAGAAAGTGAAAAGTTAAATAAAATATTAGAAGCAGGAAGACTAGCTCCAACGGCTAAGAATTTGCAACCACAAAAGATATATGTTGCTAATTCAAAAGAAGCATTGGATAAAATTGATAAAGTTAGTCCATGTAGATATGGAGCTTTAACCGTTTTAATTGTATGTAGCGATACTAGTATTGCTTGGACTAAGGATAATTATTCAACATATGAGATGGATGCTTGTATTGTAGCTACTCATATGATGTTGGAGGCTACTAATGTTGGCGTTGATAATATATGGATTGAAATGTTTGATAAGAATGAAGTAAAGAAATTATTTGGTTTAGAAGATCATATTGAACCTATTTGTTTAATTCCACTTGGATATAGATCTGATGATTATAAGGGTAATCCTTTACATAATATGAGAAAAGAGTTAAGTGAAACGGTTACATATGTGTAAGGATAGTTAATATTAAAGAAACTTAATCAGATGATGAAAATATGTCAGATAATTTATATGCATAAATATATGATTTTAATAATACTGATGATATGATAAAAGATAATTTAATAAGTAAAAATTCAACTTATGCAAAAATTACATAGGTTCATAATAAAGACAATAAGAAAGTTACAAGAGAAATTGACTATTTATATTTTAAAATATAATAAATATGTTATTGTTTAAAAGGTGGATTTATATGATAAAAATAAATAATAAAGAGTACAATAGTTATACTACTAAAATTATATGGGGAAATTTTGAAGTGGTATCGTATGGTAAAAAAAGAATAGGGAAAGCTCCAATTGTTAGATTTAATGTAGAAAATAGTGTTTTTTTAGGTTTAGAATTGACTTTTTCTAAAGAGATGTTTGAAAATATGAATCTAAAAACAAAGAAAAATATAAAACAATATATAAGTGATATTATGTATGAAGATGAAAATGGATGGATTTCACTTGTCGATGGCGAGTATGATTGTAATATTCTAAAAATAGCAGAAAAAACGTTTATTATAAATTTGTATGTTAATGCAGAACTTGATGAATTAAAAGTAGTTATTGATACTGAAATTGAATTATGATTTTTTAATTAAGTATAATTAGCTGCTTAACATCACAAGGTAAACCCTCATAATATTTTGCGGAGAAAGGAGATGATATGATGGTAAAAGATTTAATGATTAGAAGTAGTAGTGCGGAGTTTTTAATATTTGAAAGACAAACAC
>CALVRZ010000046.1 GCA_944358875.1 uncultured Bacilli bacterium | reverse complement strand
GGGAATGGAGCATTAACATATCCAGTAGGTCTAATCACAGCAGATGAGATGTCCATGGGGGGAGCAGTTTATGGTAGTAGCAATAGTAGTTATTATTTATACACAGGTAACTATTATTGGACCATGAGCCTGTATGGCTTCATTGGCAGTAGCGCGGGCGAGTTTCACGTGCACTCCTATGGTGACATCTACAACAGCAATGTGTTCAGCACTTTCGGTGTGCGGCCCGTGCTTTCTCTCAAATCTGACATCAGTGTGACAGGAACCGGAACGCAGAATGATCCATTTTTGGTTCAATAGAATTGTAGTAAAAGTAACTTATTTATAATAGATGGTGTATAATCTAGTGTGTAAATTAAAAAAGCACACTAGATTATACACCATCAAAGTAACTTATTTATAATAGGTTGCTTTTTTCATACTTAGGGACGCTATGCGGTAAACTTAAAAAGTGATAAAAAGGTATTGACAATTGAATATGTATTCAATTATAATGGTTATAGTTGAATAATAGTTCAATTAATTTATATAATATGTATAGGATAGGAGGCAGATTTATGGCACGAAATGAATTTAGTTGTGACTGTAATGTTATTCATGAGGATGCTGTCAATGATGTGTTAAGTAAAATGCCTAATGAGAATATTTTTAATCGTCTTGCTTTCTTATTTAAGCTAATTGGTGATACAACGAGATGTCGAATTTTATTTGCACTTGATCAAAGAGAGATGTGTGTATGTGATTTATCTAATGTTTTGAATATGACAAAGTCATCTGTTTCTCATCAATTGGCAACGTTAAGACGAAGTGGTATTGTCAAATGTCGTAAAAGTGGGAAAGAAGTTTATTATACTTTAGATGATGATCATATTTTTAAGTTGTTTGAAATTGGTTTAGAACATATTAAAGAAAGAGGTGTGTAAAGTGAAAAAAATTAAATGTAAAATTAAAGGTTTGGATTGTGCTAATTGTGCTAATGAATTAGAGGGGGCTTTGAATAAAATTGATATTATTGATAATGTTAATATTAGTTTTATGGCCGAGAGACTTACTTTTGAATGCGATGAAAGTGATAGGGATATTGCCTTTGATGAAATAAGAAGAGTTATTAAAAAAGAAGAACCTGATGTTACAATTGAGGAGGTTTAGTATGGATAAAAAGATGTATATGAAGCTTGTTAGGATTATTGTTTCATTTTTTTTAGTTATTATAGCTATTTTATTAAATGTTGGTAATGAATTAGTTAATAATATTTTATATATTATTTCTTATATAATTGTTGCTTATGATGTTATATTTAAAGCTATTAGAAATATGGGAAGAGGTAAGTTATTCGATGAAAATTTTCTTATGAGTTTAGCTACGATTGGGGCTTTTTTTATAGGGGAGTTTACTGAGGCTGTTTTCGTAATGTTGTTTTATCAAGTGGGTGAATTATTTCAAAATTATGCTGTCGATAAATCGAGAAAATCAGTTGCTAAATTAATGGATATTCGACCTGATTATGCTAATGTGTACCATGATGATGAAATAGTGAAAGTTGATCCTGATGAAGTTAATATTGATGAAATAATTTTGATTAAACCGGGAGAAAAGGTTCCTTTGGATGGGATTGTCGTGGAAGGTGAATCTTCTTTAAATACGCTTGCTTTAACAGGAGAATCAATGCCAAGATATGTTAAGGTTAATGATGAAGTGTTAAGTGGTTGTGTTAACAATGATGGTATTTTGAAAGTTAAAGTAAAAAAGGAATTTGGTGAGTCTACGGTAAGCAAAATTTTAGATTTAGTAGAGAATGCTAGTAGTAGAAAAGCAAAATCAGAACATTTTATTAGTAAATTTGCGAAATATTATACACCGATTGTTGTGTTTATTGCTTTATTTTTAGCATTTGTTCCTCCTTTGGTTATCAGAGATGCAATATTTAGTGATTGGTTATATAGAGCTTTATCATTTCTAGTGGTATCTTGTCCTTGTGCTTTAGTTATATCAATTCCTTTAAGTTTTTTTGGGGGGATTGGTGCGGCTTCTAGAATTGGTGTTTTGGTTAAAGGCAGTAATTATTTAGAGGCTCTTGCTGATACGGAAGTAATTGTGTGTGATAAGACAGGGACTTTAACAGAAGGTGTTTTTAAAGTACAAAAGGTTCTAGCAACTAGTTGTAGTGAAGAAGAATTATTAAAATATGCGACTATGGCTGAAAATTTTTCTAACCATCCTATTTCTCTTTCTTTAAAGGAAGCTTATGGTAAAGATATTGATGAGAAATTAGTTACAGAGATTAAAGAAATATCTGGTAAGGGTGTTTATGCTAAAGTAAATGGTAAGGATATTTTAGTTGGTAATGAAAAATTAATGAGGGAATATAAAGTTAAATTTAAGAAAAATGAAGATATAGGGACAATTGTTTATGTTGCTATTGATGGTGAATTTGCTGGTAGTATTGTTATTGCGGATAAAATTAAAGATGACGCTTATCAAGCAATTAAGTTATTTAAGGAAAATGATGTTAAGAAAATTGTTATGTTAACGGGTGATTTGGAAAGAATTAGTAAAGATGTGGCTTTAGAACTTAAAATAGATGAGTATCATGCAGAACTTTTACCACAAGACAAGGTAAGGATGGTAGAAGATTTGATGAAAGGGAAAAGCACTCATGGAAAGTTGGTTTTTGTTGGTGATGGAATTAATGATGCACCAGTATTAGCACTTGCCGATATTGGGGTTGCGATGGGTGGCTTAGGTAGTGATGCAGCGATTGAGGCAGCGGATGTGGTTATTATGACTGATGAACCTTCGAAGATTGCTAATGCAATTAAAATATCCAAGAAAACAATGACGATTGTTAGAGAGAATATTGTTTTTGCTATAGCAATTAAAATATTAGTACTTGTTCTTAGTGCAATAGGTGTTGCTAGTATGTGGGCGGCTGTATTTGCCGATGTTGGTGTTTCGGTGTTAGCAATATTAAATGCCCTTCGAATATTAAGAGTTAAAGGATAGGGATTTATGAAAAAAATTGTTTTAAAAATTGGTGGAATGACATGTAGTGCTTGTTCTTCAGGACTTGAGAAGTATTTGAATAAACAAAAGGGAATTATAAGTGCTAATGTTAATCTGGTTTTAAGTACCGCTTCTATTGAATATGAAGATATTAAGATAAATGAAATTGAAAAATATGTTAAAGAAGCAGGTTTTAATAGTCTAGGCGAATTTAAGGGCGTAATGGATAGTGAAACTAATAAAAGTGATACGATTAAGTTAATATTGATGGGCGTTTTGTTAATTTTCTTAATGTATGTATCGATGGGACATATGATTAATTTACCTAGTTTATATCTTTTTAACCATCATAATCCTATTATTCTTGCTTCTTTGATGTTGGTTGTCACATTAGTATTTATTTGGTATGGTTTTGATATTATAAAAAGTGGTATTAAGAATTTAATTCATTTGATGCCTAATATGGATACGTTAGTTACTTTTAGTGTTGTTTTTAGCTTTTTGTATAGTTTTTATGGTTATATTAATATTATTATGGGTAATGTTACTTATCTTAATAATTTATATTTTGATGCTTCTTGTATGGTAATTTATTTTATTAAGCTTGGACGTTATATTGAGAGTATGAGTAAGGATAAAACAAAGGATGCGATTAAACAATTAGTGCAAATTACACCGCAGAAAGCTTTACTTAAAGTTAAAGATGATGTTAATGAAGTAGGTATCGATGAAGTTCAGATCGATGATATATTGGTATGTAGAGCTGGTGATAAAATTGCTTGTGATGGAGAAGTAATTAAAGGTAAAACTTATGTCGATGAGAGTTTCATTACGGGAGAGAGTAAGCCAGTTTTAAAAGAAAAGGGTAGTAAAGTTATTGCGGGCTCAATTAGTTATGATGGTTATATTGAATATCAAGCTAAAAAAATTGGTCGTGATTCAACTATTTCAGAGATTGTTAAGTTGGTGGTGAATGCTACTAATGGGAAAAATAAGATACAAAGGCTTGCTGATAAAATTAGTGGTTATTTTGTCCCAATTATTTTAGTGTTGGCAGGATTAACTTTTATTATCCATTTATTACTTGGTACTAACTTTAATGATGCTTTAATTCATATGGTAACGGTTTTAGTGGTAGCTTGTCCTTGTGCCATTGGTTTAGCAGTACCTTTGGTGGTAGTTGTTAGTAATGGTCTTTGTGCTAAGAAAGGTTTATTTTTACGCGATGGGGAAGTAATTGAAAAGGCTAAAGATATTGATACGATTGTCTTTGATAAAACAGGAACTTTAACTTATGGCAAATTAAATATATTTAAGATATTTAATTATAGTAATTATAGCGATAATAAACTTATTAATATCGTAGCTAATATTGAAAAGAATTCTACCCATCCTATTAGTAGGGCTTTTAAAATTAAGAAGAAGTTAGATGTTATTAATTTTAAGAATTTAGATGGTATGGGAATTTATGGTGAAATTGATAATAAGAAATATTATCTAGGTAATGATAAGATACTTAAGAAATTAAAAATTAGGAATAAATGGGAAGCTAATTATCAAGAACTGTTAGAAAGTGGTTGTAGTATTATCTTTATGGTAGAAAATGATCAGGTAATGGGACTTATTGGTGTTAAAGATATTATTAGAAAAGATGTTAAAGAGGTAATTAAAAAGTTTGGAAAGAATAATATTGATGTTATTATGTTAACTGGTGATAATGAAAAAACGGCTTTAGTTGTGGCTAATGAACTTGGTATTACTAAAGTTAAAGCTGATGTTATTCCTAAGGAAAAAGCTCTTTATATTAAACAGTTAGTGGATGATGGTAAAAAAGTTATTATGGTTGGTGATGGTATTAATGATGCACCTTCATTAGTTAATGCGACGATTGGTATTAGTGTTAATGATGGAACTGATGTTGCGATGGATACGGCATCAGTGATCCTTATGAATAATGATATGGGTAATATTTTGGATTTGATTAATATTAGTAAGAGATCTTACAAGATAATTAAACAAAATTTGTTTTGGGCTTTCTTTTATAATTTGGTTATGTTGCCTATTGCTATGGGTTTATTTAGTGATTTTGGTATTAATATGAGTCCGATGTTTGGTAGTATTGCTATGACAATTAGTAGTTTGACGGTTGTATTAAATTCGTTAAGGTTAAGGAGGATGAAATAGTGAAAAGATATGTACTTACGATTGAGGGAATGCATTGTGAAGGATGTGTTAACCGTATTAAGAATGTGTTATCCACAGTTAAGGGGATAAGTAGTTATAATCTTTCTTTGGAAGATAAGAAATTAGAAATTGAAGTTAAAAAAGATAAGGTCATTGATGAAGTTGCTAAGAAAATAGAAAATTTGGGTTTTGAAGTCTTGAAGTAACTATTTGTGTCTATACAATATTCAAGCAACCCTTTGACGCATACCTCCCGATAGACTTTTGGGATATTTATAAATGAAATCTTTTAGGCCATATGTTGTTAACAGGTTAATTACCTGTTCTTTTTTTTCTTTGGTCAGTTTTTTTTCTACTTTTAAGCCTAATAGACAATTATCAAGAATAGTTAACCAGGGAAAGAGACAATCTTGTTGGAGCATATAACCTAGTTTTTGTTTATTGGGATTAGGAAAGGTTATTTTTCCTTCAGTTTTTTCGGTTAAACCGCATAATATGGATAAAAGAGTTGATTTTCCACATCCTGATGGGCCAACGATGGCAACAAATTCTCCTTCTTTGACATCGAGTGATATGTCTTTAATAGCAGTTATTTCACCTTGTTTAGTGTAATATTTTTTATGGAGCTTTTCTATTTTTAAAATACTATTCATATTGGTCAAAATATTTGGTATAAATTAAATCTTCGAATGGAACTTTTTCTTCTAATTCGCCTGCGGCGATGACGATATCTTGAATGTGATTCCATTCGTCTTCATTAATAGTAATGTTTTCTTTCCAAGCTCCACCTTCTTTATATCTTTCGATCATTTTGGTTAAGTCATCGATTGATGTATCAGGGAAGAAGCTAACGATAGATGTGGCGATGGTTTTGGCATCGTTATTTTGAACAAATTCTAGACCACGATTAATGGCTTTACTAAATCCTTCAATTATTTCAGGATTGGCTTCAATATAACTTTTTCTGGCATTGTAAGCAGTATATGGAACAACACCTGCTAGATCACCAATGTAGGCGACAACGTGACCATATCCTGCTTGTTCTACCGCTAGTGCATTTGGTTCAAATAGGGTAACAAAGTCACCGGTTCCTCCCATGAATGCTCCTTGCATAGCAGCAAAATCAATAGATGTATCGATGGTTAGGTCAGTTTTGGGATCAATACCATTTTCACGAAGAGCCCATTCGAAAGTCATTTCGGGCATACCTCCCCACCGGCATTAAAACTTATGATGTAAAAAATGCTTATAAAATAAGGAAAGGTAGAACACATTAACATAAGTTTT
>CALVRZ010000045.1 GCA_944358875.1 uncultured Bacilli bacterium | reverse complement strand
TAATAAATTATTACTGTTTTTCTTAATAAAATTAAGGCTTTACTTAAATTTTTGTTCCCATCAAAAATTTTAGAGCCTAAATTAAAAAAATATTCCAAAAATTATATTACCGTTAAAAGAAATGGAAAATATCAAGAAATTGATTCTAAAAACTTAGTCGTCGGTGATTATCTTATTCTAGAAGCTGGTGACAAAATTCCCACTGATGCTAGAGTTATCAAAAGTTATTTTGGCAAAGTAGATCAATCAATTTTAACTGGTGAAAGCTTAAGTATCGACAAAGATGAAGAAGTAATTACCAAAGATGTTGCTATCTCTGATCGTAATAATATGATTTATTCGGGAACTGTCTTAGTATCCGGAAAAATAGAAGCTATTGTCACTGCAATTGGTATGGATACTGAATTAGGTAAAATTGCTGCTGTCATGGATACCAAAGAAGAACCAATTACCCCTTTACAAATGAAAGTTCAAAAAATAAGCAAATTCATAACCATCGTCGCGAGCATTTTAATTACTTTTGTCTTAATCTATGGTATTATCAACCAATATGATATTTTAACTATTGTTATGCTATGTATATCGATGATTGTTGCTAGTGTTCCCGAATGTTTGCCTATTGCTATCACAGCAACTTTATCGATTGGTGTCAGTCAAATGGCCAAGAAAAAATCTATTGTCCGCAATTTAGCGGCCATTGAAACCCTAGGGGCAACAGAAGTTATTTGTACTGATAAAACAGGAACCCTAACGGAAAACAAAATGGAAGTTATCCAAATCTTTAGCCCAAGTGTATCAGATACCGAAATAAGTATTGCGACCATCCAAGAAAATGCCCGTTTCGTTGAAATAATAAATTATTGTAATACTGCCACCCAAAACGAAGATGGTTCTTACACTGGTGATGCTGTCGATGTTGCTCTTAAAAATTATCTCCAAAAGCATCACTTAAAATGTCATCATGGTTCAAAGATTATTGAATTACCCTTTGATTCTGACCGCAAAATGATGAGTACTATCTATAATATTGATAATAAAGAAATCATATATACTAAAGGTAGTCTCGAATCTATCTTACAAAAAAGTAGTAAAGTGTTATCAAATGGTAGGGTAGTAAAGTTATCGGAAGATATCATCCAAAAATATAAAAATATCGAAAATAAAATGTCCGAAGAAGCTTTAAAAGTATTAGCCTTTGGCTATAAAGAGATAACCAAAAACATAAGTAATGAAGATGATTACTTTAAAGAAGAAAATAATCTTATCATCGTGGGCTTAATTGGTCTTAAAGATCCCGTTCGTAAAAATATTAAAGAATCAATTACCACTTGCCTAAATGCCGGTATCAAACCTATCATGCTAACTGGTGATAATCTTCCTACAGCCATCTCTATAGCTAAAGAAGTAGGTATTTGCCATTCTGCATCTGAGTGTATCAGTGCTACCGAAATATCTAATCTAAGTCAAAAAGAACTAATTAACTATCTAAAAAAATATTCGGTCTTTGCTCGCGTAAGTCCCGAAAATAAACTTCAAATCGTCAAAGCCATTCAAAAAACAGGTAAAGTTGTCGCCATGACCGGTGATGGTGTCAATGACGCTCCGGCGATCAAATTAGCCAATGTTGGCATCGGCATGGGTAAAAGTGGTACTGATGTCACTAAAGATGTATCTGATATTATCCTACTAGATGATAGCTACAACACCATAACAACTGCCGTTTCCGAAGGAAGACGAATATATGATAATGTCATCACTAATATCTTGTATAATCTATCAAGTAATTTTACCGAAATATGTATTATTTTATTTGGTATGTTAACCGGAAATACCATCATTTCAGCTATTCATGTTTTATATATTGATTTAGTCGCTGATACCATTCCCTCAATTACTTTAGCTTTCGAGGGGGCTTCTATTGATATCATGGATCGTAAACCTAATGGTTTAAATAAAAGAATCTTTACCAAATTCTTTAGTGCCTTTCTTATTATATCCGTTATCTTAGAAACTGCAATAAGTTTATTTGTCTACTATTGTTTCTTACCTCAAGGACAACCTATTGCCCAAACAATGGCCTTATTAAGTATTATTGTTAATGAATTCGTTTTTGCTTATAACTGTCGTTCTCTAAAAGAACCCATCTATAAAAGAGGCTTTTTCAGTAACAAATATCTAAATATGGGGATTATCTTTCTTATGTTAGTTCAATTAATCGTCTTTTTCACACCTATTGGTCAAATATTTGGTTTAACAGCCATAAACCTATCAGAATTATTATTTGTCATTTTAGTAAACGTTATATCATTTATTGCCATGGAATTCTTAAAACCTTTCATGACAAGATGTTTCAAAGACGAATAAATATCTTATTACTATTAAGACTGCTAATGTCGATGAAAATTCATCTTTTCTTAAGCAGTCTTTTCTATTACTAACAATCAACTAAACCATTACATATCGCTCTTCAAAGTTACCAAAATCTATCATTAAAATAGTTATTATGTGAGTAAACAAGCATATTCTTAATTAGGAGCGATAATATGTTTTCAAAAAAAATTCATAAAAGAATCAAGATTGTTTTACTCGTAATTATGTTTTGTTTTATTCTGATTATATCCAAAGTTTTTTATATTCAAGTTATTGATTATAAGAAGTTAAATGAATTAGCTAACTCACTTTGGAGTAGAAATCTACCTATTGAAGCTGATCGTGGTCGTATTTATACGGTTGATGGTACTATTGTCGCCGATAATCTAACAACAGTAAGTCTTGTCTTTATTCCTAACCAAGTTAAAGATAAAGAAAAAGTTGCTCAAGATATCGCAGATATTCTAGGTTGTGATGTTTCTAAAATTGAAGAACACCTATATAAAAATTCATCCATCGAACGTGTCCATCCCGAAGGAAGAAGACTATCCTATGAAATAGCCGATGAAATTGAAGCATTAAACTATGATGGTGTCTATCTAGTTAAAGAATCTAAGCGAACTTATCCTAATGATGAATTACTAGCCCATGTTCTAGGTTATGTTGGTATTGATAATCAAGGTTTAAGTGGTCTTGAACTCCAATATGATGAATATCTAACGGGTGAAGCTGGTGCTATTCAATATTATTCAGATGCTAAAGGTCAAAAACTAAGTTTAAATGAAGTCTATGTCGAACCTGAAGATGGTATGGATATTTATCTAACTGTCAATTATGAACTACAGACCGTTATTGAACGTGAACTAGATAATATTGTCACTAAATATAATCCTGAAGGAGCTTGGATCTTAGCTATGGATCCCAATACTGGTGAAATTCTAGGTATGGGTTCAAGACCTGCTTTTGATCCCAATAACTATCAAGACTATTCAACCGAAGAAATTAACCGTAATTTAGCTATCTGGGCCAGTTATGAACCAGGATCGACATTTAAAATCGTAACATTATCATCAGCTTTGGAAGAAGGTGTCGTCGATTTAGATGAACATTTCTATGATGGCGGTTCTGTTACCATTGACGGAGCTAGAATCAAATGTTGGAAAGCCGGCGGTCATGGCGATCAAACCTTCCTAGAAGTAGTAGAGAACAGTTGCAATCTTGGTGTAGATACAAGAACACATATAAAAGTTAATAAAGTCTTTAATTATCAAGGCAAAAATTCAAACGAACATATTTCATTCCTCTAATTATTTAGATAGTAGTAGTTGTTCCTTTTCATTCAAATTTATAAGCTTAAAAGAGGAGGACTATATATGCATATAGCTAATGATTTTGAAGTTAAGTTTAGTACCAAAAAGTTACCATTGGCGTATAAATTATTAGAATTTAGATTAATAATAAATAAAGAATTATATGATGAAAAAATAATTGATTTAAAAACTTTTACCATTATGGAGGAGTCAATTCTTAGTCGACTTACCAAAATAAAAAATGAATATACCTAAACACTAACAGACTTAGAATATTAGTATTAAATGTAGAATATTGTACACAATTATCTATACAATGTATTGACAACGTTATATAAATAATATATAATTTTAATTAGAAAAGAGGGATAATATGGAATCAACAACATTAAATATTCGCGTTAATAGTAATGACAAAAAAAACTTTGAACAATTTTGCAATAATGTTGGCATGAACGTATCAACCGCGGTCAATATGTTTATTAAAGCCGTTTTAAGAGAACAAAAACTTCCTTTTGAAGTTCGTTCAAATTCTTTTGATAATCAAATTTATCAAAGCCTAAAAGAGGCAGAACATGAACTTGAGCAAAACTCTCAAAGATATACTATTGATGAAGTCGCTCAAAGTATGAACGATATTATAGGATAAAAATTATGTATAAATTAGAAATTTTACCCATTGCTAAAAATGATATGGATAATATTATTTATTATATTTCCAACCATTTACAAAATCCAACAGCTGCTAAAAAAATAGCTCAAGAATTTATTAATCAAGCAAATAGCATTACTCAATTTCCTTATCAGTTTTCTGTCTATCAACCAATTGGCCCATTAAAATATGAATATCGTAATATAAAAGTTAAAAACTTTCTCATCTTTTATACAATTAACGAAAAGACTAAAATAATTACTATCGTTAGAGTTCTCTATCAAAAAATGGATATAAGCAAGATATTAGAATAATCAAGATTAGTTTATAACTAGTCTTTTTTTAGGACTTAATTTTTTTCTTAATTTATTCTTTTCTTTATTTATCTTCATAAAATTAAATGATCTTAATAATAATTTTATTTACATGGATAAGGAGGAATTTTATGGATATTAAAAAAGCAAGAGAAGAATTAAGAAAAGGTAAAACAATTTATGATATGAATTTAAAAGTTGGCTATTATGCCCGTGTATCTACCGATAAAGATGATCAATTAAATTCATTAGAAAACCAACAAAAGTATTTTGAAGAAATGATATTAGAAAATAAAAATTGGACCTTAACTCGTGGCTATATTGATGAGGGTATTTCAGGTACGGCCGTTAAGCATCGTACTTCATTTTTAAAGATGATCGAAGATGCTGCTATTGGTAGAGTTGACTTGATTCTAACTAAAGAAATATCCCGATTTTCAAGAAATACCGTCGATAGTATTAAATATACTGAATATCTATTAAAAAATGGTGTAATTGTCTATTTTCTATCTGATAACTTAAATACTATAGGGGAAGATTCTGAATTTAGACTTACTATTATGTCAAGCCTTGCTCAAGATGAAGTACGAAAACTATCTGAAAGAGTTAAATTTGGCATAAATAGAATGATTAAAGATGGTAAACTAATTGGAGGCAATCTAACTGGTTATTTCAAGAAAAATGGTAGATACGAAATAAATCCCCAAGAAGCCCCCATTATAAAATATTTGTTCACTACCTATGCTAGTGGCAATATTGGGCTTAAAAAAATTGGCCTAGAACTTGCCAATATGGGATATTTAAATTCTAAAGGTGAGCCATACTCAGAGACGACTTTAGCCAAGTTTTTAACTAATCCTAGATATAAAGGGTATTATACTGCCAAACTTACCGAAGTTGAAGATTATAAAACTCACAAAAAAAGAAAAGTACCTAAAGAAAAACAAATTATTTATAAAGATGATCGTATTCCTGCTATTGTATCAGAAGAACTATGGGAAAAGGCTAACTTGCTCCATGAAAAAAGAAAAAAATTACCATCTAGGCATGTCATAAATTCAGAAGAACATATCAAAAAATATAAATACTCTTGCAAGTTATATTGCAAAGACTGTGGTGCCGTTTTTATAAGAAATGGTGGCTCTAACAGAAAAAATAATCCTATCTGGACTTGTAGAACTTATAAAGTTTCTGGTGTTTCAAAATGTGCATCACCTAATATAAAAGAATCATATTTAGATAAAGTGTTTATAGATTTATTTTCTAATTTTATTAAAAATAAAAAACAATATGTTTCATTAGTTTTACAAGAATATAAAAACATTATAGAAAACCATACATCAGATTTAGATATTGAAGAAATAAATAAACAAATACTTGTTATTGAAAAACAAAAAGACAAATTATTAGATTTAAGTATTAAAGGTCTTATTGATGATTATGAATTTAAAAACAGAAACGATAAGTTAAATATTGCATTGTTTAATTTGCAAAAACAATTAAATAAAACCTCAAAGAACAATTTGGAAGAAGAAAGCGTAAAGAAGAAACTGGAACATATCGAAACCAGTTTAAACCAGAAATTGGATGTAAAAGGAAATTTAGCATATTTAGTAAATCTATTAGTTGATAAAGTGGAAGTTGAAAAAGTTAATGGTGATCGTAAACACATTAAATTAAAAATCTATTATGATTTTAATACACCAGATATTGATATCGATGTTTGTTTGAATGAAAATAAATTAAAAGTTTAAGCGCTAAGAACCTTAATTGTCGGGTGCAAACTTTGGCTCTAAAATGTTGCTGTATCGACACCAAGCAATCCCGGGTTTGTTGAATTAGGAAACCGTCTTGGCAAGGAAAAATTGTTTGAATATATCAACAATTTTGGCTTTGGAACTAAAACAGGCATCGACTTAAACGGGGAGGGTAGTGGTATCTTATTTTCTCTAGATAAAGTTGGTCCCGTCGAATTAGCAACATCATCCTTTGGTCAAGGAGTATCTGTAACTGCCATTCACCTTGTTGTCTAATAAATGATACCCTTACTATTACAAGAGGAATAAACAGCAAATACACGAAAAAGTATGATGTGGTGTATGAGTATAATTGTTTTATAGAAATATAGGTAAAATGCGCAGAAATGTGCTTTTTTATGGTATAATAACTAATTAAGGAAGTGGTATTATAATTAGCTATTTTAAGGAGATCAAAAAAGTTTATGGGTACAAGTTGATTTTTAAATTATCAATATTGCTAGCTTTAATTGTTATTTTTTTAGATAAAATTAATTTATTTACTAAATTAATAAAACTTAATTATTTGTGGCTTTTAGTTTTAGGGGTAATATTTTTTTTGATTGAACTATTAAATAAAAAAACATTCGCTGTGTACTAGTTTGTAAGGGGTGAGTAGTTATACTCCGCATATACTTCATCAAAGTTGATACCTGATGAAT
>CALVRZ010000044.1 GCA_944358875.1 uncultured Bacilli bacterium | reverse complement strand
GAGTTTATTTGCCTAATTTTACCATGCAAAAATAACGAATTATTTAAAATTCGTTATTTTAGGGGCTGAGTAGTAACAAGTAGCATCTTTTATTTATTTTTTTTAAGCAAAAATAACTTGCTATTAAAAAAAATATATTATATAATATAAATAAATAGTAATAATAAAGAATGAAAAGAGGTAATAAAATGAACTTTGATTTTAATACAACACCCGTCGCGGATATTGTCAATAAAATTATTGTTGAATCAGTTAAAAAAGGGGCATCCGATATTCACTTTGACCCTCATGAAGATGCTCTTTATGTTAGAATTCGTGTTGATGGTATTCTAAATACATTCTTAACTATTCCTAATACCGTAAAACAAAATATCACTACGAGAATTAAAATACTTTCTGGAATGAATATCACTGAAACAAGATTACCTCAAGATGGTGCCATTAAAACAGTCTTAGAAGGCTTAGACCTAGATATGCGTGTTAGTTCCCTTCCTACTAAAAAAGGCGAAAAAATTGTTATTCGTATTCTAGACTATACTAGAAGTCTCCGTGGTATTGAGTATTTATATTTTAGCGAAGTTAATTATAAAAAAGTATTAAAAATGATTAGCGCCCCTAATGGTATCATCTTAGTAACTGGTGCTACTGGTTCTGGTAAATCAACAACAGTCTATGCCCTCTTACAAAGATTAAATATCCCTGGTAGTAACCTAATTACCGTTGAAGACCCCGTCGAAATGGATATTGAAGGCATTAACCAAGTTCAAGTCAACAGTGATATTGGTCTTGACTTTGCTACTGTATTACGTAGTATCTTAAGACAGGACCCTAATATTATCATGGTTGGAGAAATTCGTGATAGTGAAACAGCACGTATTGCCGTTCGTGCTTCTATTACTGGACACTTAGTATTATCAACCGTCCACACCAATAACTCTTTAAATACAATCGAAAGATTACTTGATATGGAAGTTGAACGATATCTCTTAGCTTCAGCATTAACTGGTATCATATCCCAAAAACTAGCTCGTAAATTATGTGATAAATGTAAACGTCAAAGACCAACCACTAATCACGAAAAAGCCCTTTTCAAAGCCATTCTTAATAAAGATGTTCAAACTATTTATGAACCAGTTGGTTGTAATGAATGCTCCCACGGCTATAAAGGTCGTATTGCTATTCAAGAAGTATTATTAATAAATCAAGATATAAGAGATGCCATCAGCAATGGTATTAGAAAAGATGAACTAAGACACCTTGTATACAACAATGATGTTATCACAATGTTACAAGATGGACTATTTAAAGTTATCGCTGGTTTTACCAGTTTTGAAGAAATATTAAAACTAATCGACCTAGATGATGAAATAAATGACACATCTTTAGCCTTAAAAGATGCTGTCAGTAGTACTTTAAATCCTAAAACCCAATAAAAAAATTAGTAAATTAACTCTTTACTAATTTTTTATTTTTATCACAATCAGAGACAATACTTTTAATTTCAAATGAATCGCCTCCAACGTTAAAATGGTAATCAATATTTTCACTCAAATAATTTACAACTGAATTTGAAACATCAATATAATAATAAATCAAATTATCAATAACCCTATTAATATAATCCGTAATCTCTGAATTAAACTTATTAGCTCTCTTATCAGCTTCTAATAAAGAAGTCAAAAATCTAGCAATAACCATTATCTCATCCAAATCTAAATTCCTTTTTCCCTTTTCAACTTCAACATAATTTCTTTCATCCATACTATAACAATCTGCCATTGTTTGAGTATCTTCTTTTAATATTAAACGTAAAAGATATAAATATTTACCAATTTTAATCGGTCGATTATTACCATCTTCCATATTATCATTCTCCTTTCATTATTCACTCTCAAGTTCAAAGATTGCATCTCTAAGTTCCATAGCTCTTTCAAAATCAAGCTCTTTAGCCGCTCTCTTCATTTCACTAGAAAGTCTATTAATTAAATCATTTTTCTCTTTCTTAGACATTTTCGTCTTTTTCTTATCATCAGTTACCTCTACTTCATTAGAAATAACATCTCTAATTTCTTTCTTAATCGTCATAGGTACAATATCATGTACTCTATTATATTCTTCTTGAATACTCCTACGTCTTTGTGTTTCTTGGATTGCTTCTTCCATCGCCATTGAAACAGTATCAGCATACATAATAACATGACCATTAGAGTTACGTGCACAACGACCAATTGTCTGAATTAAACTTCTACTACTTCTTAAGAAACCTTGTTTATCAGCATCCATTATAGCAATCAAAGAAACTTCAGGAATATCAATTCCCTCACGAAGTAAGTTAATACCAACAACAACATCATATTTGCCAAGTCGAAGATCTCTAATAATTTGCATTCTTTGTAAAGTCTTAATTTCATTATGTAAATAAGCAACCTTAATATCTATATTTTTAAGATAATTAGTTAATTCTTCCGCCATTCTAATTGTAAGTGTTGTAATAAGTACTCTTTCATTTTTAGCAATTCTAGAATTAATTTCTTCAACCAAATCATCAATTTGATTTTTAGTTGGCTTTACTTCAATCGTTGGATCTAAAAGACCTGTCGGTCTAATAATTTGTTCAACCACTTCATTATTAACTTTTTCCATTTCATAATCACCAGGTGTCGCTGAAACATAAATTACTTGATTAACTTTCTTTTCAAACTCATCGAACTTTAAGGGACGATTATCCAAAGCACTAGGAAGTCTAAAGCCATAATCAACTAGATTCTGTTTTCTAGCTCTATCTCCATTGTACATTCCCCTAACCTGCGGTAATGTAACATGTGACTCATCGATAACCATCAAATAATCATCAGGAAAGAAATCCAAAAGACACGTAGGTGTTTCACCTTCTTTTTTCAAAGCCATATGTCTAGAATAATTTTCTATTCCTCGGCAAAATCCCGTTTCTAAAAGCATTTCCATATCATAATTCGTTCTTTCCATCAATCTCTGATATTCAATTAACTTATTATTTTCTTTAAAATACTTAAGTCTCTCTTCAAGTTCTTCCTTGATATTTTTAACTGCTAATTTAAGTTTATCATCTGATGTAACGAAATGTGAAGCTGGGAATATTGATACTGTCTTCTTATCTTTAATAATTTTACCTGTAATTGTATCAAATTCACTAATTCGATCGACCGTATCACCAAAAAACTCAATTAATAATCCATTAGTTCTTTCGTTCGCTGGAACAATCTCAATACTATCGCCTTTAACTCTAAAAGTACCTCTTTTCAAATCAATGTCATTGCGTTCATATAACATATCGACTAGTTTCTTTAAAACATAATCTCGGTCTAATTCATCATTAACATTAATTGTTAACATTTTTTTCAAATATTCTTCAACTTCACCAATACCATAAATACATGAAACAGAAGCCACGACAATAACATCTCTTCGTGATAGCAAACTACTTGTCGCTGCATGTCTCAACTCATCAATTTCATCATTAATCGCTGCATCTTTTTCAATGTAAGTATCTGTCGATGGAACATATGCTTCCGGTTGATAATAATCATAATAACTTACAAAATATTCTACTCTATTTTCAGGAAATAGTTCCTTAAGTTCTGAATATAATTGTCCAGCCAAAGTTTTATTATGAGCCAACACTAAAGTAGGTTTATTAACTTCCTTAATCACATTAGCCATCGTAAAAGTTTTACCAGTTCCCGTTGCACCTAACAAAACTTGGTCTCTTTTTCCTGCTTTAAGTCCTTGAACTAATTGATAAATAGCTTCGGGTTGGTCGCCACTAGGTTGATATTCCGACACTAACTTAAACATGCTATTCACCTCCTAAAGTTCAAACACATCACTCACAAAGAAATAAGGCAAGAAAAATTTCCTGCCATTTTCCCGTTATAAGTTAAAACATAAACCCCACTGACATTATCATTCTACCACAAAAGCAAACATTTGTCAAATTTTTATATTGAAAAACTCATTATTTATCTTTTCATAACCCAAAGTACTTTTTTCACCATGACCAGGATAAATAACAATATCATCATCATATCTCTTAATTTTTTCAATCGAATTAAGCATTACTCTAAAATCCCCTGTCGGTAAATCACACCTACCAATACTATTTTTAAAAACAAAATCACCAGTAAACATAACTTTATTATCCCTAAAATAAAATGTCACTGAATCACTCGTATGACCAGGTGTATAAATAACTTCAAAATGAAACTCATCTATATCAAATTTACCTTCTTTTAAATTATCTTTATCAAAAACATCGACCTTATATTCATTAAGTAAAGCCTTTAATGCCCCAACATGATCAAAATGATGATGGGTAATTAATATTCCTAAAACATCTTTTCCCAATAACTCTTTTTTAATCAAAGCATAATCATCACCAGGATCAATTACTAAAGCCTTATCATTTTTTAAAATAACATAACAATTACAAGCCAAATCTCCTACTACAATTCTTCTAATATCTAACATTTTTCACCCTTTCTCTTCATAATACCTAGACACCACTAACTATTATATTACAATAAATAATAAATGTTCCTATTATACCATGAACGCTAAATTTTAAGTCATATCTACAATAAAGTTACTCTAAGAATAACTTTATTTAATCAAAATCTTTTTCTTACCAACTAATTCATCATTAGTCCAACTACCACAGTTAATACCCTTAATTCCCTTAATACCACACTCATCATTCAAACAATTATCACAATTTCTATTGTTAATTAATCTTGCTAAATGTCTATATTCTTCTGCTGACAATTCCTTAGCTACCCGTTCAAAAAAATAACTAGGATTATTTAATATTAAAGGATCACTTAATACCTTATTTAAAATATCTTCCAATTTCTTTTCTTTATATGAACCCATTTTATCAGTGCATCTTGTTCTTTGAATGTTCTCAAAGATAAAATCATCATCAAAAATAATTTTACAAATTCCTAACATACTAACAGGAAAATAACCCATATACCTATCTAATAATCCTTTTACCGTTATATTCTTTAAAACATAAACACCATCATAAATCGCAAAATAATCCTCACTAACAGCATCAGTAATTAATACATCATATTTATTCAATTTCTTTTGTAATAATCCTTGTAAAGTATATACTTCTTCAAAAGTAGCAAAACTTTCACCATAATGGTTATTTTTAGTTCCAATAATACTAGCAATAACAAAACTCTTTTCTAACCACGTATACATAATATAATCACTCCCTATATAGATTATAACATAGATATTATTTTAGATATAATCTTTTTGCTAAAGATTTACAAGCTTTCTCACTTTCTTTAACATATGTACCAAACATTTGGTGATGAGAAACATTAGTCATAACTTTCTCGCTTTTCATAAAGTATTTTAATTCACTATTTTCTTTAATATTATCTAGATCGTAAGTTAAATCAAGGTGATACCATAAATCATTTATTTTAACAACATTCCAGGCATGATCATCACTATATACAACCAAACACTCTATTTCCATCGATATTAATATATTTCTCATTAAATCAGCAAAATTAACACAAACACCATAGTCATAGAATAAAGCATTATATATGCCTCTTACATCGAATATGTCTCTCTGACTACCATCTAAATTAGCAATAAAATGACTATAATTTAATTTTTTACCTAAGTATTTATAGACAAAATAAACTTTATAAATATCTTCTTCTCTTGGAATCTCACTAACTACAGTATTAATTTCTCTTTTCATCTCTAACATATCATCAATTGTATATTTTTCTGGAATTATAGATGGATGTTTCATTGCAATACCATGATATAACTGTTCAAGTTCAAAATTAATATTTAAATTATCAATATTATTCAATGCCTGTAGTTGTCTATAATTTAATATTGCAATGTTATCTATTTTTAATTTAAGATCAAATTTATGATAAATATTATTTAAAAATTCTATTAATTTCCTAAAATCATTATTTTTTAATTTCTCCGTTAAAGTTAATTCCAAACCTAAAATAACCTTCTGATACTTTTGCAATTTTCTAAAAACATCAAAAATATTTTTATAATTATCCATTATTATTAAGTCATTCATCGCTAAATAATAATTAATATTTTTATTAACATTCTTAAATTTATCTACCGCCTCTGGCAAATTATCAACATAGCATCTTAAAACGACATCGTCCCTTTTAATTTCCATCAGACAATCTACATTAAATATATTTATAGGTTCATTAGGATAATTATCTTGTTCCATATTAATACAAATAAACATCGTCTTCTACCTCCTTGAAAGTATATTATAAATTAAAGTAACCTATATGTGAACAAAAGGTAAAACAAGTTTTACCTCTCCTTGTAGTTACCTCCAAGGTTTCCTACTGCAAACAAAAATAATTTATGTTATTCATAGGCATAAATTCCGATGGTCGCCACCGTACTTTGATTATTTTTACTTTTTTTATTAACTTTGATAATGTAGTTTTAATCCTTCAAACATAATATTAATGCTAGCATTTATATCGCGATCAAGTTCTAATCCACATCTTGTACATTCATATTTTCTTATACTTAAATCTTTTATTAATGGTTCTTTATGTTCACATCTTGAACATATTTGACTACTTGGATAGTATGTATCTACTTGATAATAATACTTTCCTTGTAGTTTTGTTTTCCATTCTAATAAGTTACATATCATGTAAAAACTTGCATCTAAGATATATTTAGCTAGATTATTATCATGTGTCATTTTCTTTACTTGTAATCTTTCACTTACAATAATATCATGTTCTTTTACGATTTTATTTACTACATTTATCATATGATGTTTTCTGGCATTTCTTATTTTAGCATGTAATATTGCTATTTTCTTTTTGGTCTTGTAATAATTGTTGCTTCCTTTTTCTTGTCTAGATAACTTTCTTTGTAATTCTTTTAATCTTTTTTCATATTTGATAATGTATTTCTCATTATCATATTTTTCACCATTACTGGTAGTTATTAAATCTTTAACACCTAAGTCAATTCCAACTATACTAGTTGCCTCTACTTTTTTATTAGGTATAACATCTTCTTCTACAATAACACTAACATAGTACTTACCTGTTGTTTCTTTAGTTACTGTTGCATTAATTATTCTACCATTTATTTCTTTTTTATTACGATAGCCTCTTATATCTACTAAACCTAATTTAGGTAATTTTATTTTTCTATTAATTAGATCTATTTCGATATTACTATATGTTTTATCTTTATAAGTATTTGTTATACAATTAGTTCGGTAACTTTGTTTAGCATACTTACTTTTAAATACAGGATAATTACTTCTTTTAGCTAAGTAGTTATTATTAGCATCTTCTAAATTAAAGATAGCACATCGTAAAGCACAACTATC
>CALVRZ010000043.1 GCA_944358875.1 uncultured Bacilli bacterium | reverse complement strand
CATACATTATCACTCCTTTTTTATAAATTAAAAATCTAGTGTGCTTTTTTAATTTACACACTAGATTATACACCATCGCATAGCGTCCCTCAGTATGAAAAAAGTGACCTATTATAAGTCACTTTTACTACAATTCTATTGTACCACAAATGGATCACTTTGCGTTCCTCTTCCCGTCACATTGATGTCAGATTTGAGGGAAAGGACAGGTCTAACACCAAGAGGGCTATTCACGCTATTGTAGCTGAAGTAACCAGCATAGTCCAAGCGCCACACGAGCGCGCCACCATCACTGAAGATAGACGGGCTCATGGTCCAATAAAAGTCACCTGTATATAAGTAATAACTACTATTGCCATAAGCATAAACTGCTCCCCCCATGGACAGCTCATCTGCGGTTATTAAGCCCACTGGATATGTTAAGGCTCCATTGCCTTTTGTTGTATCTTCTACCGTAAATCTGTCGTTTTGATTTGTACATGTTAAGACTGGATTGATTCCATCTACTATTCTTTGATAAGTCCCATAATATGTTACCGTCGTTCCATAGCCTGTTCCACTTTTCATACTTCGATCATTACAATAGATTACATCTGCTACTTTATCACTATAACCTGCATCTACTATATTTGTCTTATACCAATTATCTACTGCTGTTTTTATTGTACTACTATTTGTATTTGCATGGGCTGCACTATAACTACTCGCTCCTGTTTGTCCATACATATATCCTACATATGCATTATCTCCAAATGTATTATTAAATTTACTTATTCCTATTTGGCGATCACTACTACTTTCTCCATTCGCATGCGCACTTGTTCCATCATAGATTAATCTTATTGTTCCATCACCATTTATTCGAATTATTCTCCAATATTTGTTTGCAAATTTTACATAGTTATTTTCTACTGCACCTCTAAAATAATAACTTGTTCCATAGTCATCTTGGGCACTATATATTCCCTCATCTGTTGTGGCTTCCTGACTAAAGTCTGGTGTTCCTTCATTGGCCGTTAATCCCAATTTTTGTAAAGTTTGCTTAGCAAAGTCTGGTTTCTCATCTGTTGCTTCCGCATTTAGTCTAAATTCAAAATTTTGATTATACATTGCATTAGGATTAGACATATTACCATCTATCCAGATATATAAAGTATATGTTGTAGGACTACTTGTTACTTCTACTCCACTTAATAATGCTATGTTATCTCCTGCATTACTATTAGCAAAGTTTCCTCCTGTTATTAATTCACTACCATTGTATATTTCATATTTAAATGATGCATCTTTTAAACCATCATCTAAAGTCACTACAGCCATATTTAAATCTAAATATACTTGTCCTGTACTACTAACCGTAATATTCTTACTAATACCTTTTTCTTTAGTAGAAGTTGGAATTAAGTTATTATTAGTAATATTCTCACCATCTTCATAATCAATTGTAATACCACCAACAGTTACTACCACATTAGTCTGCTCACTACTACTTGTACTCCATGTCCACCAAGCTAAAGTACTTCCTAAAGCTATAGCCCCTATTACTAGTAAACACCCTACAATAATATGTTTCTTTTTCATCTTTTCCCAACTTCCTTTCTCTACCCATCTATTATATATAATCTATGACAAGAAATATGTCATATTTTATCCTATCTAAATTATAACAAATATTTTTTATTCTTACAACATATTTGTAGTAATAAAACAAATAAAAACTACAAAGAGATAAGCCTAACAAGACTTATCCTTTGTAGTTATCTTTATATAATTATTAATGTTATCTAAGAAGTAATTTACTACCCCCCCCCCTGACGAACATAGGTTTGTTAATATATTCCAACATTTTAATTACCTCCTTGCTTATTTTATAAAAATAGTATAACAAAAAAATAAGCATTTAGCAAGTACCTATTTTTATAAAATACTACTTTCCATATCATTAATAATTTCAGGTACAACTTGTTTCTTTCTTGATACAATACCGGGTAGAAAACTAAGTTCTTTAATCTCATTAAGACCAAATGAATTCTTAATAATTGTTTCCCCTCTGTTACTATAAATAACATAACTACCATTATTGATAATATCTGTAACAAATAAAGCTACAAAATATAAATTATCTTCTTCACTCGTTGTATTAAGTAAATCAATATATTCTTGTAAATCTTCTTCAACCTCATCAATATTAGTAGTAAATATCTGTGCTAATCCTACATTTTTATGATCAATAGAATATACTTTAAAATCCGTATGTAATATTTCATCTTTAGTCTTACCTTTTAATGAAGTACCTGCTTTTATCATATCAAAACCATACTTCTTATAATCAATATTAACTATATTAGCTAAATCATCAACCACTTCTCTATCCAAATCCGTTGTTGTTGGGCTAGTAAGTACTAATGTATCAGATAAAATACCAGATAACATTAAACCAGCCATTTCTCTAGATATACTAACATTATTTTCTTTATACATAACATAAATAATTGTATTAGTACTACCTACTGGCATATTTCTAAAACTAATGGGAGCATTCGTACCAATTGTCCCAATATTATGATGATCAACTATCTCCATAATTGTTGCTTCATCCAAACCAATAGCACTTTGTTCATAAGAATTATGATCAACTAAAATAACTTTCTTCTTATTACTATAACTAACATCCGAAAATCTTAAAATACCTAAACACTTTTCTTTCTTATTTAAAACAGGATAATAAGAATATCTTGTCTTATTAGCAATACTAATAAAATCACTAAGATTATCTCTTTCATGAATAACCACATAATTATCTTTCTGGACAATTGTCCTAACACTATTACTAAGATTAAAAATTCTTGTTGTTTCTGATGTTGTATAGTCAGTAGAAATAATATTAACCTTCATCTTTTTAGCTTTATCCATAAGTTCTAAAGGAACTTTATGTCCTCCCGTAATTACAATAAGTCCAACTCCCGATTCAATCGCATAATCTAAAATATTATATCTATCACCCATAATAATAATATCATTACTTGTAAGCTTAACCTCACTAAGAAAAGTATTACTACGATAAGCGGCCACCATCAAATTACCTTTAATTATATCATCAAATCTTAAAATCTCATGTCCCTTAATCGTTTTAACAATATTATCATAATTAGTATCGACCAAATTAAAAGAACCACTTATCTGATCTTCAGCAATATTTCTCATACTGACAATACCAAGCATTTCCTTATTATCATCAACAACAGGTATTTTTGAAATACCAATACTACTCATTTTCAAATAAGCATCATAAATTGAGTCTTCTTTATAAATTGTATAATTCTTTGTATAATTCAAATCCTTAACTTTAATTTTTACATCATTTAAAAAAATAGGCTCATCAACCTTAAAATAATCAAGTACAAACTTCGTCTCCAAATTAAGTGAACTAAGTACTGCTGGTACAGCATTCACTCCTAATTCCTTTCTTAAATTAGCCAAAGTAATCGCTGCCGTAACACTATCCGTATCCGGTAAACGATGTCCAAATACATATACTTTTTCCATTTTTATCCCTCCTGTGCTATCCAATTATAGCCTAAAATTTAATATTTGTAAAGAAATTTTTCCTAAATTTTAAACTTGTCAAAACAACTATGTAATGATATAATAGATAAAGTAGAAAAGGTGGTAAAAATTAATGAAGAAAAGAAGAAAAATTAGTTATCAAAAAATCTTTTGTGCCATAAGTTTTCTTTTCATCTTGGGATGTGTTTTATTTTATGGTAGCCGTTTTATTATGTTATATATTGAAAATAATACAACTGATATTGAATCAATTACTAATCTTAGTAAAAGAGTAACAGCCGAGCATGCCAATCAATCATATTTTAAAAATATAAATAGTAATTATTACTTTGTTGGAGATACTGACAAAAATTATGTTAAATATAAAAATATTATCTGGCGTATTGTTAAAATCACTAATAATAACTCTACTGTTTTAATTAGTGATGAACCATTAACATCTCTTGCTTTTGGCAATAATACTTATGAAGAATCACCAATCATCGGTTGGTTAAATGAAACAGACAATGAAGAATCTGGTATTCTAACTAATGCTATTGGTAGTGATTATCTAACTAATACTAATGCTTGTATCGATACCCTTGATGATACTAAAAATATAACATGTGATGATATCTATGATGAATATCAAATATCTTTATTATCGATGTTTGATTATGCTAATGCCGGCAGTAGTGATAGTTATATCAACAATGGTTACTATACATATCTATCAAATACTAATAATGATAATGAAGTATGGTATATTGATGATGAAGGAAAATTAAATACCAGTGATGGAACTGATATCTATAGTATTAAACCAGTAATAACATTAAATAGTACTGTCGAGTTAATCGAAGGAGAAGGTACTAAAGATAATCCATATCAAATTGAAAAAGAAAATGATTTATTTGCTAGTTATGTCAAATTAGATAATGATTTATGGCGTATTTATAACATTGAAGATAATAATTTAAAATTAGTCTTAACAGATTATTTAAAAACAGATGATGAAAACTATCAAACTATCTATAGTAATACCACATCATTCCATAATGATGAAAAAATAGGTACTTTAGCTTATTATCTAAATAATACTTATTTTAATAGATTAAATTACTCTGATCAAATTCTAAACAATTATTGGTCAAATGGTTATTACAGTAGTGAAAATAATTTTGATTATACTGAAGCTTTAGATAAAGAAGTAGATACGGAAATAGCTCTACTATCAATTGGTGATATTAACTTAGTACCAAGTCTCGATGAATTCTTCCTATCAACCGGATTAAATAATATGGATAATAAAATCTATGTTTATAATAATGATGGAATCATAACAGACCAAAGAGTTACTAGTAAAGCTAATGTTGTTCCAACAATCTCAATCGATAAAAACATCCTAACAAAAGGAACGGGTACTATTGATGACCCATATGGAATGGAGTAGATTATGAAAAAGAAAAAGAAAAGTAAAATTAAAAAAGCAACCATTGTCTTTATTGTCCTAGATACTCTTGTTGCTATTTGTTTCTTTATTACTTATGGACCATGGGACTATTTAAGAAATTTATATATCAATACCGCGATGAATACCATGTCTCATCAATATTTAGCTAGATTATTCTATAGTCAAGAAACAATTGATGAAGTAATGAGTAATAACTACTTTATCACTATTGATGAAGAAGTCAACTTAGATGATATCGTTATTGATACCAAAGATCCAGGTACCTATAAAGATGAATATGATAAAGCCATCTTACAAAGAGACAATCCCGATGATTTATACAAAGTATTAGATATCAAAGTAGGTTCCTCAAACGCGTATTTAGTAGCTATATACGCACCCGAAAAAGTCAAATTAATTGCCAAAGAAGAATTAGGAACCGAAATGGGTGAAAGAGTAATTACCATGTGTGAAAGATATGGAGGTGTTGTCTGTATCAACGGTGGTGGCTTTGTTGACTACGGATACGGTTCTGGAATACCTATTGGTTATGTCATTGAAGATGGTGAAATAACTTGGTCCGATGGTGATCCCGCTACTACGAGAAGTCAAATCATTGGTCTAACTGAAGAAGGAAAATTAAAATTAATGAATAATGCCACTGGCGAAGAAGCCTTAGCAGCAGGAGTTACCGAAGGATTACAATTTGGACCATTCCTTATCGTCAATGGTAAATCAATGGAAATTGTCGGTGACCCATGGGGTAAAGCTCCTCGTGTCGTTATTGCTCAAAGAAAAGATGGTATTATCTTATTCTTAGTTGTCGATGGTGAAAACTATATCAATGGTGCTTCCTTAGGTGATCTAGTTGATACCCTAGAAAAATATGGAGCCTATAATGCTGCTAACCTCGATGGTGGCCAATCATCAACACTAATTATAAATAACGAATTATATAATAATCCACCAGCCGCCGCCAAATCCACTAATGGAAGATATGTCATCACTGGTTTTGGTTTAATCCCATAAAAGAAGTAAAAAATACTTCTTTTTTAATTGACCAAAACAAAATAATCAATTATAATAAACAAAACAAAAAGGACGTGATTAACATGAATGAGAAAACAAATTTTACCAATCTAATTACCATATCAAAATACCATCAAGATAAAGGTTTAACTATTATTGGTCTAAACGATAACTTAGGTTTTAGCTTTTACAAAAACTTCTTAACATATTTAAAAGAACAACTAACTATCAGTGATATGCAACCAGAAGTAATTAATGCTTATCTAACATCATATAACCAAACCTGGCAATTAGCATCCCTTCTCAAGCATAATCTAAGTATTAATGAAATAGAAAATATCAAATTAGAAAGTCTTATTGAACAAGCCAAACAAAAATATCAAAATAACTTTCTTCAAACTCTCATCATCGATGAACTAAACAGAAGATTTAACCCAAGTATAACTGATCGTTGGGAATTCCTTTCTGAAACAATAAAAAAAGCTAATGAACCCTTAATCATATATTCATCAGGCTTAAATGATTTACCAAATACTAAACCAGAGCATATAATTGAAGCTCACCAAAAGAATTTTGAATCTATCTATGCCCTAAATACCACATCAACTATTTTTATGTTAGAAATTCCTAAGATCTATCACCCTAGTCAAGAATACCAAGAAAATCTATATAATCTATGCAAAGAATATGGTATAACTACTATCCCTTATCCTAACATAGCTAATTACCTACCTAGTATAATAACCATGACTGTCCCATCAATATCTAATTATATTCATAGAGAAATAGCTAATACTATTATCGATACCTATGCAACCCAAATCATTAATGCCTACATCACAAGAAAAGAGCTAAAAGAAAAAGGAATAATAATATCTACTACCAATATCTTAAGTAATAATTCATATCAAATTCAAGCAAAAGGCAAATTAAATAGTTTTAAAATAGATTCTCTATCTATTAATGGGATGTTAAAAGATATTGAAGAAAAATTACAAAAAACAGAAGACTTACCTAAAATAAAACAACTAAAAAAAGAACAATTAATACTTACAAGAGCCCTAAATAAAACAAAGATTGAAATCTAACAATCTTTGTTTTATTTTAATATAACATCATTAAGTTCTTTCCTAGGTCTAGGCTTAGGATCTTGATTAGGATATCCAATAGCCACAACACTAACAATTTCTAAATCTCCATATCCTAAATATTTAGCAATTTCTTCTTTAACTGGATCAATATCATTAATCCATACACTACCAAGTCCCATCGAAGTAGCTCCTAAACAAATATGTTCAATAGCACCACCAATCGATAAAGTATCTAAATATCTATCTTCTTTTAATCCATCTCTAAATACCACGATTAAAGCCTTACTCTCACCAATAACTGAAGCCGTAAAAGGCATCGTCTTACTCACCTTATCTTTATATTTATCATAAAACTCATTCATCATTGACACAATCATATCTTTTTTATCATCTTTAACAATCATAAATCTCCAAGGTTGTCTATTATGTGCCGATGGTGCTAAAGTAGCTAACCTAATTAACTCCACTAATAATTGATTATCCACTTCATCACTAGTAAATTTTCTAATACTTCTTCTCTTCTCTATAACATCTTTAAATTCCATATCATTCACCTGCCTATACTTCCTTATACTACGAATATGTAGTAAAAAACGGTCGTCCCTTGTTACTCGACTCTTTCTATTTCCTTTAGTGTGGAACGACATTGTTACTTTTGTTTTAACCTCGTTTTTACTACAATTCTATTGTAGCACTTACTTCCGGACACTTTTTCATTACACAGTTAAAGAGGCATTTACTGCCCCTTTACTAGAACAACTTAATTTTGGTATAAT
>CALVRZ010000042.1 GCA_944358875.1 uncultured Bacilli bacterium | reverse complement strand
GTATTTAAATTACTTGCGATATCGTAATTAGTATTATATAATAACATTAGAACAACTCCTTTATTATGATTTTATAGATATATTATACCAAAACTAAGTTGTTCTAGTAAAGGGGCAGTAAATGCCTCTTTAACTGTGTAATGAAAAAGTGTCCGGAAGTAAGGTAGTACAAAAAAAATGAAGAGTAGATGTAGAGTTTTTTAAGCAGCCAGCAGGGCTGCCGCGATTGTTGAAAAAAATGCCCCCTTTACTACAAATATGTAGTAAAGTAACAATATAAAAAGATTGTAAACACATAACTTACAATCTTTTCTTTTTACTCAACTGTAACAGACTTAGCTAAATTCCTAGGTTTATCTATATCACAACCTTTATCTTTAGCTACATAATAAGAGAGTAGTTGTAATCCAATAATTGATAGAATAGGGCTCATTACTTCATCACTAGGTACTATAATAATATCATCATATATATCTTTATCTACTACAATATCATCAGTACAAACAAGTATAACATAAGCTCCTCTTGCTTTAACTTCTTTAATATTACTAATAGTCTTACTACTAATATCTTTATTAGTAATAACACTAATCACAGGGGTACCCTTATCAATTAAAGAAATAGTACCATGCTTAAGTTCTCCAGCTGCATAACATTCTGCATGAATATAAGATATCTCTTTTAACTTTAAACTACCTTCAATAGCTAAATAATAGTCAATACCTCTTCCAATAAAGAAGATATGTTCTTTATTACTAATCTTCTTAGCTAATTCCTTATAATCAATTTCATATACTTCTTTAATATCATTACTAATCTTATTAATAATATTCTTATCAATACCCTTATTTCTTAAACTAAGTAATATCAAATATAATACCTGTAAACTATATGCCTTAGTCGTAGCAACTGCTACTTCAATACCCGCATTTATATAAATAACTTCATCACTAATTCTAGCTATTGTACTCTTATAAGTATTAACAATACCAATCGTCTTAGCTTTATACTTTTTAGCAATATTAACAGCTTCTATCGTATCAGCAGTCTCACCTGATTGTGATATAGCAATAACTAAAGACTCATCATTAATAAATAACTTCTTATATCTAAATTCACTAGCAATCTCTACATATACTGGTATATTCAAATAATTTTCAATATAATATTTACCTACTAAACCAGCATTATAAGCACTACCACATCCAACAATATAAATCTCTTTATATTTACTTAAATCAGGTAAATCCTTAAGTAAATCATTATTAAGATAATAACTTAAAGTCTTCTTAATAAGATCATCTTCTTCATATATCTCTTTTAACATAAAATGATCATATCCATCTTTACTAATCTTATCAATATTCTTATCAAAAGTAAGAATATCTTTTTTAATTACCTTTAAATCACTATCACATATCTCATAACCATTGCCACTAATAATACCAATCTCATCATCATCTAATATCATATATCTCTTTGTCTTATCAATAATCGCGGCAATATCAGAAGCTATAATATATTCATCATTAGAAGTACCTAGTATTAAAGGACTACCTTTCTTAACAATATATAAATGTTCTTTATCATCACTACACAAAATACAAGTAGCATAACTTCCTTTAATCTTATCTTTAAGCATACTTAAAGATTTAATCATATCATTATTCTTACTATATAAATAATCAATATAAGCACATAATACTTCCGTATCCGTATCACTTTTAAATTCATACCCATATTTAATTAATTCTGTTCTAATTTCATCATAATTTTCAATAATCCCATTATGAACTAAAGTAATTTTATTAACTCGATGAGGATGAGCATTAACTTTACTAGGTTCTCCATGGGTAGCCCATCTTGTATGACCAATTCCTATCTTAGTCTCAATATTAGTATCAATCTTCTTTTCTAAATCCATAATTCTACCTTTATCTTTAATAATACTAATATCATCATCTCTAAAATAAGCAACACCAACCGAATCATAACCTCTATATTCTAAAGCTTTAATCCCATCAATAATGGTCTTTAAACAATTCTTTTTACCTACGTATCCTACGATACCACACATAAATAATATTTTCCTCCTAACTGATATATTCTTTGTTGTAATCTTGATTTTACTTTTTAAAATATATCTAACGATTTCCCGTAGTAGCATCCGCCGAACATTTCGATAACTACTAATCCTCGTCATCCCTATAGGATCAGGCGCTAAAATAGTACATAACCTCCTTCTTTATACTATCTTTACTAATATTATAATAGAAAAATATTTATTTGACAATTGTTTATTGCTTTTAACCTAAATATATATTATAATTTAAATAGATATGTAATTAGAAAATAAGTGCCTAAAGAAATTAAGGCACCAGATAAGGCACTAGATAAGGCACCAGATGACTTAGAAGATTTGACAGATAAAATCTTATTATTTTGTAAAGAACCTAAATCTGCTATACAAATAATGACCAAATTTAACTATAAAAATATAAAAAGATTTAGAAGAGATTACATAAAACCTCTTGTTGAAAAAGGAATATTAAAAATGACTATTCCTGATAAACCAACTAGTAAATATCAAAAATATATTGCAAATAAATAATATTAAATTGGAGGCTTCAAAATGAAAAAAATAATTTTACCCATCTTATCTTTTATCATTTTAATAAGTTTATGCGGATGTAATCAAGATAAAAGCTTAACTGAAAAAGAGTCACCTTATACCATCCAAGAAATTAATAACATCAGTACTGATATTTATGATATATCTAATACTGGCGCTACTATCGTTATTAAAGATAACAATAAAGAACCATATACTTATGATGAATGGTATGCTATTGAAAAAGAAGAAAATGGTAAGTGGTATCAACTTAGTACCATTCCTGAAGAATATGGCTTTAACGACTTAGGATATATAGTTGATGACCATAACGAAGTAAAGTTTACCATCGATTGGGAATGGTTATATGGCCAACTAGAAGAGGGCCATTACCGCATCTTAAAACAAATAAATAACAAATATATATCTATTCCATTTAATATATAAAGGAGGAAAAAAACATGGAAAATAATCAAACAGGAATTGAAAAAATCTTAGATCCTATCTTCAACTTTTTTGCATCAGACAAATTTTATTTACCTATTATCTATATCATTGTAGGTATAATTGCATACTTTATTATTTGTTTCTTTATTAATCGAATAAGTAAAGTAAACATAGGTAAGTTAAAAGGGAAGAAAGCCACTAATACATATATTGTAGCTATTGATAAAAGAAAGATGACTATTGTTTCTTTAATCAAAAATGTCGTAAAGTATACGATAGCCATAATTATTATCATTGCTATTTTATCCCTATATGGTGTTGATACAACTAGTATCATTGCATCCATTGGTATTGTTGGTGTTGTTTTAGGTTTAGCTTGTCAAGATATTGCCAAAGATTTCTTATCAGGTGTCTTTCTTATCTTTGATAATGCTTATGCCGTTGGGGATTACGTCGAGATAAATGGCTTTACTGGTGAAGTAATATCATTAGGTTTAAAAACAACTAAAATAAAAGCCTATACTGGTGAAGTAAAAATCATCTCTAACAGTGCTTTTACCGAAGTAACTAATTATAACTTAAAACAAAGTAAATTAGTTATAGATATCCCTTTAAGTTATGATTGTGATATCGAAAAAGTTGAGAAAGTTTTAAATGATTTAGTCCCTGAGATAAAAGCTATTCCTGATGTTCGTAAAGAAGTAGAATTATTAGGAATTGAAAGATTTGAATCATCAAGTATTATCTATCGTATTGCTATTGATTGTTCACCTATGAGCCAATATGGTGTTAATCGTGCTGTCTTAAGACTAATCAAATTAACTTTCGATAAAAATAAAATAACTATTCCATATGAGCAATTAGATGTTCATATCAAGAATAAGTAGAAAAACTAACATTGTTCCGGCACTTTTCCGGCATTGTTCCGGCATTGTTCCGGCATTGTTCCGGCACAACTCCGGCACAACTCCGGCACTAATAGAAAGAAAAGAGGTAGTATAAATGGATAAAATAGCATATTTTGAAAAAGAATATGAATACATTAAAGATGAAAATAAAGTTAAAGATATAAAGTATTTAGTAAGTAAATTACCTGATTACTTTTTTGAAATACCAGCATCATCCACTGGTAAATATCATCCCAGTTACGCAACTACAAAACATGGCTTAGTTAAACACACTAAAGCTGCCGCTCGTATTGCCTACGAATTGCTAGAAGACGAAGCCATAGGTTTCAAATTTAGTGATGAAGAAAAAGATTTAATTATCATGGCTTTAATCATTCATGATGGTATAAAATCAGGTAATCCTAAAGAAGAGCACACTAGATTTGATCATCCATTACTAGTATCCAAATTTATCATGGAGCAAAAAGATAAATTATCACTAGATACTGATAATTTACGCAAATTATGCAGTATCATTGAAAGCCATATGGGACCATGGAACAGAGATTATAAGACGAAAAAAGAAGTCTTACCCAAACCTAAAAATGAAATAGAACGCTTTGTTCATATGTGTGATTACTTAGCAAGTAGAAAGTTCTTAGAAGTACCCTTTAATGGTTTAAACATCAAATAAGATCTATATTCTATTTATAAAAGTTATTTTTATAACAAAATTACTGTTAATCATTAATTAAAATGTCACCGATTATTTTATTAATCGCAAACAAAGATGAACTTTGTTTGTGAAAATATTGTCTATAATGAATTGCAAATTAAAGGATATGATGTTTACACAGGTAAAACTAAAAAGGGAGAAATCGATTTTGTAGCTACGAAACCAAACAAAAAGATCTATATTCAAGTAGCCTATACTCTAGTGGATGAAAATACCAAAAATCGAGAATTTAATGCTTATAACTCTATCAATGATAATTATCCCAAATATGTAATATCTTTAGATAAATTAAATTATGAATATAACGGTATCAAACATATAAACTTAATCGATTTTTTACTTGATGATAACTTTTAAAGTAAGAACAATTTGTTCTTATTTTTTTAGCCTCGTCAACATAAAATATATCATGATGATAAAATTAAAAAAAATATATCTCTTATTATTTGTCTTATTATTTACTCTTACTTTAACTATTACCGATAATCTTATAGGGGAACAAATCATAAGTAAAAAGTACCAAGAAGAAAATAATACCTACCAAGTTGAAATAATCTATCCCTATCTAACCAATAATGTTATTGATAACTATATCGATAACTACTTAAATGAAATAATCACTAATTTCAAATATCATATCCAACAAGAAGGAGAATTATATATCGATTATGACTATCAAGAAGAAAATAACCAAGTTTATCTAACTTTCTATAAATATCAAAATGTCGATAACTTAATCAATTATCATATTCATAAATTAGATATCAATTTAAATAATAATACCATCAAAGAAGAGACTATTTATAAAGAACGAGAAGTCTATGACTTTTATTATCAAGCTCCAACAACTAAAAATAAAATGATTGCCTTAACTTTCGATGATGGACCCAACCATAACACCAACCAAATATTGACCATCTTAAATAAATACCAAGTTAAAGCTACTTTCTTTGTCTTAGGTACGAAAGCTGAAGCCAATCCTAACATCTTAAAAAAACTATTCCAAAGTGGTATGGAAATAGGTAATCATACTTATTCCCATAAATTATTAACTAATAAAAGTGATGATTATATTAAAGAAGAAATAACCAAGACCAATGAATTAATCTACAATATAACAGGAACATATCCCACTTTAGTAAGACCCAGTTATGGTTCCTTTAATGCTCAAATCAAAAGTAGTATCAATATGCCTATCATCACTTGGAATATCGATCCCCTAGACTGGAAATATCACAATAGTGATAAAATTAAAGAAAATATCTTAAAAAAAATTGAAGATGGTGCTATAATATTATTACATGATATCTACACATCGACTGTCAATGCTGTTGATAAAGTAATCCCCGAACTACTAGAACAAGGTTATGATCTCGTAACCGTAAGTGAATTATTTTATTACCAAGATCAAGAATTAGAAAAAGGAAAAGTATATAGAAAGGTTGGCTAGATAATATGAATAAAGTAGTTATCATTGGCTGTGGCAATGTTGGTATGAGTTATGCCTATGCCCTAGTAAATCAAAAAAACAGTGTCGAAGAAATTGTCTTAATCGATAATAACCAAACCAAAGCCGAAGGTGAAACTATGGATTTAAATCATTCCCTTCCATTTTCTCCGAACCACCTAACCATCAAAAGTGGGACCTACCAAGACTGTAACGATGCCAAAATCATCGTTATTTGTGCAGGTGCTAAACAACTACCAGGAGAGACTCGCTTAGACTTAATCACCAAAAATAAAGAAATATTTAAAAATATTATCACTAATATCAATAATACCAATTTTAATGGTATCATTATCGTTGCTAGTAATCCTGTTGATATTATGAGTTATATAACATATAAAAACTCTAAGTTAAAACCAAATCAAGTCATTGGTACAGGAACCACTTTAGATACATCGAGATTAAGATATATCATATCAAAAAAACTAACCATAAATCCCAAAAACATTCATGTCTATGTTCTAGGTGAACATGGTGATAGTGAATTTGTTGCTTGGACAAGCGGTCTCATTGGCACTAATAAAATAAGTGAATTTCTAACTCCAGAAGAGATGGATCAAATAACGAAAGAAGTCAAAGAATCAGCTTATCAAATAATTGAAAAGAAAGGCAATACATCTTATGGAATAGGAGCATGCCTTATGCGTATTACTAAAGCCATATTAGATAACGAAGATGCTATCATAACTACTTCTGTCTATGATTATCACAATGACATTTATATTAGCAAAGCATCAATTATCAATAAAGATGGTGTAAGAGGCTATCTAAATACCAACTTATCTGAAAGTGAAAAAGCTAAAGAAGAAGTATCAATCCAAATCATCAAAAACGTTATCTCTAATAATTGCTAAATTATTAAAATTATATTATAATAAAATTAAAGTAGGTGACATATGAAAAAAAGAAATGGCTTTACCCTTATTGAATTAATTGCTGTCATTGCCGTCTTAGCTATTATTATGATTATTGCTATTCCATCATTAACTTCTGTTTTATCCAATCGTGAAGAAGAAGAAAATGAACGTCAAATTGAATTACTAATCTCAGGCGCGGAAATCTATGCTAGTATGCATAGTGATATTTACAGTCAAATAGTTACTACTAATTGCTATATCAGTTCAAAAACCTTATTTGAAGAAAATATCGTATCCTATGATGACTATCATGATAAAAATGGTAATCCTATTGATATAAGAATATATTACGATAAAGAAAATCATAAATATATAACCCAAGAAGGAAGTAGTACTGATAGTGAATGTCAGATATCAGCCTAGAAAAGAGGTAGATTATGAAATTAAATAATAAAGGTTTTACTTTAGTTGAGTTACTCGCCGTCTTAGTTATCTTAGTAACATTACTTCTAATAGCCATACCAAGTATCACATCAACTATATCTAGAAATCAAGATAAAGAACTACAAGCTAGAAAAGATTTAATCGTCTCCGAAATGGAAGCATATGCCACATCCCATAAAAATTCAACAAAAAATTTCCGTGAAGGTACTTGTGCTTACACAACTGAGCAAATGCAAAATAATAATATGATTAGTAAAGAAAACTTAGTAGATAGTGAAGGAAATCTCATCAGTGGTTGTGTCTATTATCATCAAACAAACAAAGAATACACATTTGAAAATCCCTGTTCAAAAACCATATGTAGTTAAAGAGAAAAGAGGTAAATAATGAAACTAAATAATAAAGGTTTTACCTTAGTTGAATTACTAGGAGTAATAATTATCTTAATAACGATCTTACTAATTGCTATACCTAGTATTACATCAACAATATCTAGAAATAAAGATCAAGAAATAGAAGCTAAACAAGAACTAATTATTACTGAAACCAAACTCTATGTTGAATCACATCAACGATTAGAAGAGAATTTTTTAAATGGGTATTGTAGTTATACAACCGAAAAATTACAAGACTTATCTATCGTCAGTGAAGATAATTTGTTAGATAGTGATGGTAATTTAATCGTGGGCTGTGTCTACTATGATCCTACGCAAAGAACCTATCACTTTGCCAATCCTTGTACCATAACAAGTTGTACTTAAACCAGCATAAAACAAATGCCATCAAAACATTTGTTTTTTCTTCTATTTTATGATATAATTCCTTAAGCAAAGAGGTGATTTATGGAACAAGTAATTTTAATCAAATATGGTGAATTAACAACGAAAAAAGCTAATCGTAACTTATTTATCAAAACATTATATGATAACATCTTAGAAAAATTAAAAGATTATCAAGTCAAAATAACTAAAGATAGAGTCCGTATGTTTATTGAAACAACTGATAATATTGATGAAATAGTAAATATTTTAAGTAATATTCCTGGTATTCATGGTATAGTAATTGCTTATAAAGTAGATACTAATACTGAGGAAATTAAGGCTAAAACCTTAGATATCGTCAAAACAATCAATTTTAAAACTTTTAAAGTTGAAACTAAACGTAGTAATAAAAATTTTCCTATCCCTAGTATGGAGTTCAATAACATAATAGGGGGCCTATTACTAAAAAATATTCCTAACATAAAAGTCGATGTTCACAATCCCGATTATTTATTAAAAATTGAAATAAGAGATAAATACACTTATATCTACAGTAAAGAAATAAATGGTTTAGGAGGTTACCCTATCGGGGTCGCTGGAAAAGGCTTATTAATGTTATCTTTTTTTATTGATTCCCCGGTCGCTGTTTATTTTTTTTTT
>CALVRZ010000041.1 GCA_944358875.1 uncultured Bacilli bacterium | reverse complement strand
GGAAAAGGCTTATTAATGTTATCTGGTGGTATTGATTCCCCGGTCGCTGGCTATTTAGCTATGAAAAGAGGTATTAAATTAGAGTGTATCTACTTTGAGTCACCACCTCATACTAGTATTCAAGCTAAAAATAAGGTCAAAAAATTAGTTACTAAACTAAATAATTACCAAAGTAATATCACATTACATGTTATAAACTTTACTAAAATTCAAGAAGCCATCTATCAAAATATCAATCCTAGTTATATGATAACCATTATGCGAAGAATGATGTATCGTATCAGTACTAAAGTAGCTGAAAAAAATAATTGCTTAGCTATTATCAATGGTGAATCAGTTGGTCAAGTAGCTAGTCAAACCCTAACTAGTATGCAAGTAATAAATAATGTAACAAGTTATCCCATTATAAGACCACTTGCATGTTATGATAAATTAGATATAATTGACATAAGTAAAAAAATAGATACATACGAAACATCAATCTTACCATATGAAGACTGTTGTACTATCTTTTTACCCAAACATCCTGTCATTAATCCTAGTTTAGATAAAGCCATAGAATATGAAAAAAACATAGATTATGAAGAATTAATTGAAGAAGCCATAAACAATATGGAAAATATCAAAATAACAAATAATGAAAATAAATTTAATATTTAACAAAAATTACCAGTAAATAAAAGGTATGAAATTAACAAATATTCACATCCTATTAGCGTAGGAGGTGAAATAAATGACAAACTCTAATAACAAGATGGTAGTTCCAGGAGCAAAACAAGCTATCGATCGTATGAAATATGAAATAGCTAACGAATTTGGTGTTAACTTAGGACCAGACTCAACTTCTAGAGCTAACGGATCAGTTGGTGGCGAAATCACTAAAAGATTAGTACAATTAGGACAAAACCAATTAAGTGGTTCAAACTACAATGGTCAATCTAAATAAGGATAGTTAATAAATTTATATATAAAGAATAGTAAGGATTAAATTTACTATTCTTTTTAAATCATAATCAAAAAAAGAAGCTACATTATGTAGCTTCCCAAAAAGAATAAAAAGGGGTTGGCTAGTGTGATACTAGCACCAATTCGTCTTGAAATTTCGAATTGGTGATATATATAATAATCGAAAGTCCTATATTTGTCAACCCTAAAAATTAAAAAAATAATTAATTTTCATTATCCTACATAAAAATAAACAAATAAACCATTTTTATGATAAAATGTAATAAAGAGAGGAAATGATAATATGTAAAAACTAATGATGAATTAATAAAAACATTAAAAAAATTATTAGAGAATAGTGAAAATGAATGTGTTGAATTTAAAAGAGCAGAAAATAACTTTGATATAGATAAACTAGGAAAATATTTTTCTGCGATGAGTAAAGAAGCAACATTACGAAACAAACAATACAGTTGGCTTATCTTTGGTATAGATGACAAAACTCATGCTTTTACTAATACAAAATATCATGAAGACAACAATTTTAACAACGTCAAAAAACAAATATCAGATAATACTACTGATAATATATCTTTTATCGAAATATATAGTATTGAAATAGAAAACAATCGAGTTGTTATGTTTCAAATACCTGCAGCCGCAGGTATTCCAACTTCTTGGAAAGGCTTTCCTTATGGAAGAATTGGTGAATCATTAAAACCTCTTACTCAAAACAAAATTGAACAAATTAAAGCAACAGCTAATTATGATTGGTCTAGACAAGTCATCGAAGAAGCTACTATTGATAATCTAGATCCAGATGCAATTAAAAAAGCTAGAGAACAATTTAAAATAAAAAATCAAGGCAAACCAATTGCTAATGAAATAGATAGTATATCTGATATTGATTTTTTAAATAAAATTAAAGTAACTCTAAATAATAAAATAACATATGCCGCGATGCTATTACTAGGAAAAAATGATGATGATTACTTAATGAATGGATACACACCTAGATTAACGTGGAAATTATATGATGAAAAAAATGTTATTGATTATGAACACTTTGGTATACCATTTATTCTAAATGTTGAAAAAGTCAAAGATAAAATAAGAAATTTAAGATATCGTTACATGATAAATAATAACACTTTATTTCCTATTGAAGTAGATCAATATGATAATTATATTCTAAGAGAATTAATAAATAATTGTGTTGTCCATCAAAATTATTATTTAAAAGGCATTATTAATGTTATGGAATTTAAAGATAAGTTAATAATAAGCAATGAGGGAAACTTTATTCCTGAAAAAGTTGAAAATGTTCTTCAAGATGGTTATTCTGCTCCATATTATCGAAATCCTTTCTTAGCTAATGCTATGTTTAATTTAAATATGATTGATACTGTAGGAAGTGGAATTAAGAGAATATATAATATTCAAAAAGAAAAATATTTTCCTTTACCTGATTATGATTTAACTGAAAAAAATAGAGAAAAGGTAACATTATATGGTAAAATTATTGATGAAAATTATAGTAAACTATTATTTGAAAAAGCTAATTTAAATATAGATCAAGTAATTCTTCTTGATAAGGTTCAAAAAAAATATCCTATTACTAAAGCTCAAAGTGATTATCTTAGAAAAGATAAATTAATTGAAGGAAGATATCCAAATATATATATTTCATCTGATATAGCAAAAGTAACAGGTGAAAAAGAAAGTTATATTTATAATTCTGGCTTAGAAAATGATTATTATAAATCATTAATAATGAAATATATAACTAAATATGGAAAAGCAAGTAGAAAAGAATTAGAAAATTTATTAAAAGATAAATTACCTGCAACATTGAGTGACGATAATAAAGTAAATAGGATAAGATATTTACTAAAAATGCTTAGAAAAGAAAAAAAGATATACAATGATAAATCAGAAAATATGTCTTGTTGGAAAATAGTAAAAAAATAATTTTCTCCGGTTTTCCCCGGTTTTTCCCCGGTTTTTCTCCGGTTTTTCTCCAGTTTTCCCCGGTTTTTCTCCGGTTTTCCTCCGGTTTTTCTCCAGTTTTCCCCGGTTTTTCTCCGGTTTTCCCCGGTTTTTCTCCGGTTTTCCCCGTTTTTCCTCCAATAACTATTCAAACAACAAATTAATTGTAAAAATGTAAAAAAAAAAGAAAAACAGTTGCCAAAGTAATTTAAATATGATATTATTTTAATATAAAGAGGAGGCTAAAAGAAATGAATAATAAAAAGAAATTGTGGGGAACTATTTTAGGAGTTGTTGCTTTTATTGCTTTAGTTGCGGGAGTCACTTATGCCTGGTTTACATGGGCAAGTGATAACACCATTATTAATGGTCAATCAGGATGCTTTAATATTGTTTATGAAAAAGGAACTGATGTATCAGGAACTTTAACACCATCAGCAACTTATGAAGGTGGTGTAAATGCTACTGTAAAAATAAATATCAGTGATGCATGTAATATTACTGGTCAAGCAACTATTAGCTTAAACACTGAAGAAGCTACAAATCTTGATTTAGCAGCAGGAGCTGTTAAATATGCTGTTTACCAAGGTTCTGATGAAATAGCTACAGGAACTATTGATCAAACAGGCGATAAAGACTTAGCAACAGTTACTCTAACCCAAGCAGCAACCGCAACAACTGAATACACCGTTTATGTATGGATTGATGGAGCATTATCAGATAATAGTTATGTTGGAAAAACATATTCAGGTTATATCCATGCATCAGCAACCCAAACAGAAACATAACAGTAACGTAAAATCGATATTAACTTATCGATTTTTTTTTAACACAATTAATTAAATTCTTTTCTTTTTTTTAAATGTATGATATAATTTAATTAACCCATTACGTTAATCAAAAAAAAGAAAGGAGAGTTGGATGGAATTAACGTACAAGACTAAAAAACTTCAAAAATTATGTGAAGATCCAAGTTACAATAAAGAATTGGTAAAAAAGTATGGTACTGATATAGCTAAAAAGTTACCTAAAAGAATAAAAGAACTAAAAGCATTTAACTCTTTAAATGATGTTCCAATCTCCCTTCCTTATAGAAGACATAAATTAAGTGGCGATTTAAAGGAATATTTTGCGGTTAATATTACTGGTCAATACAGATTAATTTTTAGACAAAAAGAGAATAATATAATAATAGAAGATTTAAGAGAAATAAAAGAGATAGAGATAATGGAGGTGTCTAAGCATTATGAGTAAATTAAATATATTTGAAGAGTATGTAATAGCGCCAGGGGAAACAATCTTAGAGTTATTGGAAGCTAATTGCATGAGTCAGTTAGACCTTGCCGATAAGACAGGAATTAATAAAAAAACAATTAATGAAATAATAAAAGGAAAAGCACCTATAACAACTGCAACTGCATTAAAATTAGAATATGTATTTAATATTCCAGCTAGCTTTTGGAACAATTTAGAAAGTAGTTATAGGGAATCTTTGGAACGAAAAAAAGATATGATATCAATAAAAGAAGATGAAAAATATTTAGAAAATATTCCATATGCCGAAATGGCAAGACGTAATTGGGATTGGATTGAAAAAACAAGAGATTCAGTTGAAAAAGTAATAAATTTAAGAAAATTCTTTTCTGTTGCATCTCTTGCTTTTGATACCGATTTAAAAAGAAAATTAGCCTTTAGAAAAAGTAATCATGAAAATTTTTCATTTGAATCATTGTATTGCTGGCTACGATATGGTGAGATTCAATCTAACAAAAATGGACTTGCTAAATTTAATATTGAACTTTTAAAAGAAAATGTAAAAAAAATAAGAGAATTAGCCAATAAACCATTTTTAGATCAATATGAAAAAATAAAAAAACTATTAGAGGAATGTGGTGTTTCACTAGTTTTTGAACCCCACTTACCACATACATATGTAAATGGTGTATCATATAAAGTAAATTGTGATAAAGCTATTATAATGATAAGTGATCGTGGTAAAAAAGATGACATATTGTGGTTTACTTTATTTCATGAAATTGCTCATCTTTTGAGACATAGTAAAAAAGAAGTTTTTATTGATTTAGAGAATGATGAGAAAAACGATATTGAAAACGAAGCCGATGAATTTGCTAGAAATATTTTGATACCAAATGATATATATAATAATTTTGTAAAAACTAATTCAATATTTAATGAAAAAATTATAAAAGAATTTTCTAAAAATAATAATATTTCACCAGGTATAGTTGTGGGTAGATTACAAAAAGATGGAATTATAGGTTGGAGTGAATTCAATAGTTTGATTACGAGAATATAGAAGAAAAATAAATTTAACGTCAAATATGAAGAATATTATCTCATGTTCTTCATATTTTTTCATTGTCACCCATTTAATAAAATGATATAATAACTAATGAATGAAGGTGGAAAAAATGTCATACATCACAGGTACATATACGAAAGAAATATTTAAAAATGAAAGAAATGACTATGTCATTGGTTTAATAAGAGTAAAAGATAGTGATATTGATAAACTAATTGGTAAAACCATTGATTTTGTTGGAATATTTCCTGATATAATCGAAAGAACAAACTATACCATGTATGGTGAATTAATCAAGCATCCCAAATATGGTGAACAATTCAATGTCAATAACTATGAATTATATCTTCCCACTAAAGAAGAAGAATTAGTAGAATTTCTATCTAGTGATTTTTTCCCCATTGGGGAAAAAACAGCAGCTAAAATCGTCGCTAAATTTAAAGAAAAAACCCTAGATATAATCTCTAATGAACCAGATAAATTATTATCAATACCAAGATTAACTGAAACAAGAATCAAAAAAATCAAAGATGTTCTAGATAACTTAGAATTTTCTAGTAAAACGATGATCAAACTAAAAGAATTAGGTTTTACTAATAAAGAATCATTAACTTTATTAAAAAAATATCAAGATAAAGTCTTAACTAAAATCGAAGAAAATATCTATGACTTTATTGATTCTGATGAAATATCCTTTACTAATATTGATCATATAGCTTTAAATATGGGTATTCCTAATGATGATGAAAGAAGATTATTAGCTTTAATTATTCATACCATGAAAGAATTAACTTTTAATCAAGGAGATACTTATCTTTATTTAGAAGAACTAAGTAAAAGTTTAAATATTGATCAAGAACATTTAGAAGAATACTTAGATAAATTACAAAGACAAAATAAAATAGTCATTGAAGAAAACAAATACTATCTAAAGAAATTCTATGAAGCAGAATGTTATATTGTTGATCGTCTTTGTTTTCTTAATGATATGACTAAACATAAATTACCTAAATTAGAAGAAAAACTAGAAGAATTAGAGAAGATAAATAATATCACTTATGATGATACCCAAAGACAAGCTATTATTAAATCATTAAATAATAATATAACTATTATTACTGGTGGTCCAGGTACTGGTAAAACTACTATTATTAAAGCTATAACTTACTTACTACAATATGTTTATAAAGCTAAACCAGATGATATCGCCTTATTAGCGCCCACTGGAAGAGCCGCTAAAAAAATGATGGAAACAACTAATCTTAAAGCTTTAACTATTCATAGATATTTAGCTTGGGATAAAGATACTAATATCTTTTCTATAAACGAATATAATCCTAATCCCCAAAAATATATCATCATCGATGAAACAAGTATGATTGATACCTTACTTATGGAAGCCTTACTAAAAGGAATTAGAAGAGATGCCAAAATAATCTTAGTGGGAGATTATTACCAATTACCAAGTGTCGCTCAAGGTCAAATCTTAAAAGATTTAATCGATTCTGATTTAATTGATACCATTAAACTAAATTCTATCTATCGTCAAACCGAAGATTCTTATATTTTAAACTTAGCCCAGGAAATAAAAGATAAAGATATCTCTGAAAGTTTCTTAATGAAAAAAGAAGACTATAACTTTATTACTTGTCCTAAAGAACAAGTACCTAATCTTATTCAAGAAATAGTTAAAAAAGCTATTAGTAAAGGTTATACTGATAAAGAAATTCAAATCTTATCTCCTATGTATAAAACCCCAAGTGGTATCGATAACTTAAATATTTTATTACAAGAAATATTTAATCCACCATCACCAAGTAAAAATGAAATCTCTTTAAGTGAAGTAACATATAGAGTAGGGGATAAAATATTACAATTAGTAAATGATACAGATAATAATGTTTATAATGGTGATATTGGTTATATAACCGATATCACTAAGAATAAAACCACTAAAAAAAGAGAAATAATTGTCAATTTTGATGGTAACAAAGTAGCATATCCCCCTGATAAATATATCAATATCAAACATGGTTATGCCATAACGATTCATAAAGCCCAAGGTAGTGAATTTCCTATGGTTATTATGCCTATTATCAATTCCTTTAATAGAATGTTATATAATAAATTAGTCTATACAGCTATAACAAGAGCCAAAGATACCTTAATGATCGTTGGAACACCAGAATCATTTCTCTATGGTGTCAAAAACGATTATATTGATAATCGTAAAACCACCATCAAAGAAATGATAATCAAAAAATATATCTATTAATTATTGCTAAAATCCAATTAAAATGATATACTATATATAAATAATACGAGGTGAACCATGAAAGAGAAAAAAATAATAATTATAACTTCTATCATAGCCATAATCCTAGTTGTAGCAATAAGTACTTATGCCTTATTTACATGGACTAGCCCTAATACTACTTTAACTCTAGAAGTAGGGGAAATGACTGATGTTATTTTCCAAGAAGGAAATGACATCAATGCTACTAACATAGGACCAGTATTAGATTATAATGATGGTGAAATAACTGAATTTACTATTATTAATAAAAGTGAAGATGAACCAACTTTATCTATATATTTAAATATAACTAATATATCTGATAATCTCAAAGAAGAAAGTTTCAAATATATTTTACAAACATCCACTGATGGTTCCAATTACGCCCCTTATAAAGAAGGTAATTTTACTACAGCATCTACTGGTAAATTGTATATAACCCAAGAAGAAGCATTACCTAGTAATACTACTTACTATAAATTTATTATCTATATTGATGGTAATATGGAAAATCCTACTACTATGATGAATAATAATTTAACTGCTACCTTAAATGTAGAGGCAGCAACAGTACCAAATGCAGCAGAGACAATTATTGCTTTAAGTCAAGGAGATACCTGGGAGTCAGGGGCCAGTGGTGTCTATGAAACCAATGGTCATGAATACAGATATATTGGTGCTAATGTTAATAACTACGTCTGGTTTAATGATGATATGTACCGAATAATCGGCGTCTTTGATGAATATAGTCATGGTGTTGAAGGACAACAATTAGTTAAGTTAATTTCCGCTAATCAAATATGGTCATCATCATGGGGTAACTACAATAGCACTAACACCTCCGGAACTTATTCAAGTTACAAAAATGACTGGACTGGTAATACTACAGGCGTTAAAGCTAATTTAAATGTCCTTCTTAATGAATACTTCTATAATAAAACTAACACCTCAAATACTTATGGTAATTGTTCTAACTGGACATACTACTATAGTAGTACCGATTATCGTACTAATGATTGTAGTGATATCGTAGGCTACGGCCTACCTAGTAACCTAAGAAATTACATCCAAACTGATGCCACATGGTACCTATATGGTTACAGTGAAAGTGGTTTAAGTAAACAAAACTTCTATCTCTGCGAAAGAGGAGACTATTCAGGCTGTACTAGTGCTAACTCTGGAGCATATGCCACTAGTACTATTGCTCCTATAGGACTCATGTACGTATCTGATTACATGTACGCCAGTGGCTACTATAGTAGCACTGATACAACGACAGCTAGTTCATACTACTATGGAAATCAAAACTGGCTCTACAAAGGATATGAATGGACCATCACTCCAAGAAGCAACAATAGCACCAATTCGTTCTATGTGTACTACCGTGGGTACGTGGTCTACGGCACTGCGGACTATGGCCGCGGCGCCCGCCCAACCTTCTATCTTGGCTCTAACGTCCTAATAAGTGGAGGTGATGGAACTTTTGATAATCCATATACACTAAGTTTATCATAAAAAATATTTTGAAAAAAAGGCCTTGAAGGAATTATCCTTCGAGGCCCTTGAAAGGAAAGGAGAAAAAAATGCACAACAACACAGCACAACAACACAGCACAACAACACAGCACAACAACACAGCACAACAACACAGCACAACAACAC
>CALVRZ010000040.1 GCA_944358875.1 uncultured Bacilli bacterium | reverse complement strand
TATGACTACAAACAAGGTTTACCTTTGTTTGTTATCTACATTATAAATCGGTATCATTTTAACTAATGTTTAACAGCCATTTTAACTACTTTTTCACCTTAAATGCTACTTTCTTATTCTAGAACGGCTTACTTTTTTATCATTATTTTTATCCATAAAATAATCATGGAAATTACCATTAATAACATCTTTAACAATTTTACCAAAAGTATAATCAACTACTTCCGCATCATCGTATGTATCTACATTAATAGGCATATCAACATAAGCCATTAATCTAAGTAAAACGCTTCTAACTTCCATGTTTACTTCCCCAGTCTCATATACTTCAAGCAAATTGTCAACCAACAACCGTCCCTTATCAAAATTTAAAGATTTCTCTACCACATTTTTAAGAAATTTTAACTTTTTAATATCATTATCTCTTCTATAACCATCATAAACTCTTATCATAATATCACTTTGTGAAACTAAGTTAAGTTTAGCCGTATACAAATTCATAAGCATATTATAAGAAATCATACTTATTTCACCATTGCCAAGCATCTTAGCAACCTTTTCCAAAAATAATTGCTCATTTTTAAATAAATCTTCTTTACTCCCTACCACTGTTTCTGTTACATTTTTTACCATATTCTTTCCTCTCTTTCAATTATATAAAAACAAAGAAACTAAGCGTTAACCTAGTTTCCCTGTAATTATTAAGCTACTTTTTGTTCTCCTTTATAAAATCCACATTTTGGACATGCACGATGAGGTCTAATCATTTCACCACAATTAGAACATTTAACAAGACCATTAGCTTTAACTTTGTAATGGGTTCTTCTCATATCTCTTCTTGTTTTACTAACTTTTCTAAATGGAACTGCCATATTATCACTCCTTCCTTGAATCTAATAACTTCTGTAAATCACTAAATGGTGAAACACCGTTATTATCTTCAACTTCATCTTCACTAATAACGCGCCACCCTTTTCCTTCTAATTTAATATCACGATTACCACTATTAACTTTTGAAGGAATCTCTGTTAATATATTTTGCCATAAAATTGGCATAAGGTCAAGCCCATTGTCCTCATTTATAGCATCATCAGTGATTTTTTCATCTAATGTTGAATAAAAAGGACAAGAAACATCTTCCAAAGTAAGATCATCTGGTAAAACCATTACTCCCTTTATGTTTCCCTTAAACAAATAACCTTCATCGTAATCATTAACGATTTCACCATTAACATGGACATCATTTATTTGTCTAATATCACTTTTATCAAGTAACTCCTTATCAATAACCACATCCATATCAACTTTAATATTATCTTCTTTATTAGTTAATAGAGAAGTCATATCGATATTCATTAAAATCACCTGCCTTCTAATTATATAATATTTTAATAAAAATAGCAAGTTTTTTTAAATTAAATGCCAACAAAAGCTAAATAACCAACAAAAACAATATAAATTACAGCAACAATAGAACCGTTAATTCGTTCTTGTTTTGTCGACTTATCAGGTACTCCCATCGCCATTGCTGCAATAACACCACCTATCAAGCCACCTATATGAGCAAAATTATCAATTCCCGTACTTGTAAAACCTATTAACAAGTTAATAAGAATAATCGGAATAATCTGGCTTTTAATTACATTACCCAAATAATTACGATAACTATAACCAAAATATAATAATGCTCCAAGAAGTCCAAAGATAGCTCCACTAGCACCCGCCGATATTGTATTATGGGTAAAACATATTGACAACAAGCTACCACTTATACCACTAAATAAATAAATGAATAAATATTTCCACTTACCAAAGAAACTTTCTACCTGTTGTCCTATAATAAGTAAAGAATACATATTAAATAATAAATGAACAAAACCTATATGTAAAAACATCGATGTAAACAAACGATAATATTCACCATGTTTAACCGCCACATCCAAATTAGCGCCAAATTTAAGTAAAGTAAAATTATCTGTTGAACCATTGCCTATAATATACATCATAGCAAAAACAACAACGCAAATAATTATAATAGCATAAGTAACAAAAGGATATTTTTTAGCAAAGATCTTACTTAATCTATTTGAATCACGATAATTTTTTCGATTAATATCTTCTGTAATCTTCACAAACAAATCAACTCCTTCCTCACTATGTTTTGTTTTCTCATCGATGTCCGGAAAAACCTTCTTTAAAAAATTTTTCTTAATTTTTTTAAAATTAGGAAGAAAAACATTTTTAACTTTATCTGATTTATCCTCTAAATTAACACTATCACCTAAATCTACATAAATATTTAAAACTGGCATTTTCCAAGATAGTGTTTTAACTTTTAATTTTTTAGAAATTTGTTCACATTTATATAAATCAAATTTTAACTGTTCATCATTATGAATATATTTGCTGACAATACGCACAATTTTATAATTTTGTCCCATATTTTCAAGCCATATTTCGTCACTAACACCATGAACAATAACAGGATTATAATTCTGCACTGTCACAAAATAATGTAATAAATTCATAACAACTTCATCTTTTTCATTAAATGTTATCTCTTTTTGCATAGTTACTACTTCCTCCTGCCTATAATATTATACTAAAAATATCCGAATAAATAAATAGTTATTCATTATTTTTATACTTAAGTAAAATTTCTTTAAATTTTAAAGGAACATCAGCATTAAATTCCATATACTTTCCTGTCGTTGGATGAACAAAACCTAAGGTTTTAGCATGTAACATTTGCCCAAAATCTTTATCATCTATTTTTTTATAACCATAGACAGGATCATTGACAACCGGATGATTAATATAATTCAAATGAACTCTTATTTGATGCGTTCTTCCTGTTTCCAAAACACACTCAATTAAAGTCGCATCTTTATACCTTTCTAAAACTCTAATATGTGTAATAGCATCTTTGGCATTATCTGCCGTTACACACATTTTTTTACGATTATTCTTATCTCTTCCAATTGGTGCATCAATTGTTGCTGTATCTTCATTAATAACACCATGTACTAAGGCTACATATTTACGTGTAACCGTTTTATCGCTAATTTGTTTGGCAAGTTCCATATGTGCTTTATCATTCTTAGCTACCACTAATAAACCGGAAGTATCAGCATCAATCCTATGAACAATACCAGGTCTAATCATACCATTAATAGTACTCAAATGATTACAATGGTACATAAGAGCATTAACTAACGTCCCATTATAATTACCAGGAGCCGGATGTACAACCATTCCACTAGGTTTATTAACAACAAGCAAATCATCATCCTCATAAACAATATCTAAAGGAATATTTTCTGCTTCAAGCTTTACTTCATATGACAAATCATCATCAACGACAATAACATCATCAACTTTAACCACATAACTTTTCTTAACAACACTATCATTAACTAAAACTTTTCCATCATTAATAAGCTTTGCCACTTTACTCCGACTAAGATCAAGTTTATCAAACAAATACTTATCTATTCTCATCTCATTATCCAAAACCTCTAATTTAATCATTCTTTTCCCTCCTAAAAGTATCGATGAGTAAAAGAAAAACACCGATAACAATTCCAATATCTGCAACATTAAATATTGGAAAATAATAATTACCAAAACGAAAATCTAAAAAATCCGTAACATAACCATTAATAATTCGGTTAACAATATTACCAAAAGCTCCTCCTAAGAAAAGACCATATCCTAAAATTTCCCAAATATTACTAACCTTATTTTTGGCAATATAATATAACATAAAACCAATAATTAAAATACCTACAATAATTAAAAAGTAAATATTTCCCGTAAAAATACTCCAAGCAGCTCCATAATTATGTGTATATGTTAAATAAAAAAAATTATCAATAATAACATTACTAGCATCTAGTACTAATAGATTACTAACTAATAGTTTAGTTATTAAATCTACTATAAACCAAAAAAAGCCAATTATAAATATTAAATTACGTTTCATTACAATAGTTACCCCTATCAATTGTACCATCATTATAAATAATCAAACTATCCCCTTTATCATTCGTTAAAATTGTATTACCTTCTTCATTGAACATACAAGAAGTAATATCTTCACTCAAGCAATCAGAGCCATCCGCTTTCATCTTAAAACAAAAGACACTATCATTATCTTTATATATCTCAATAGGCGTATTAAGATTACACTTTTGCTCTGTTTTAGGATTAATGAGATCACCAGCATTAACAACCCCAGACGTTGCAATATCATTTAAAGTAATTTCTCTTCCAAAATTAACTCTAGTAGCAATACTTTGCCTACAACCAGTCTCATCTGAACAAGGATTATCACATTTATAAAATGATATTCTTTCACTTGTAGTTTGAAAACTAAGCATTCTCAAAGAAATAAAATTACTGACAACATCTTCCATTTCTTCCATAAAAACTTGTTCACTACTATCTTTACTTTGATCAAAATAACCAATCAACGAAGGAACTGTAATAGCTAATATAATACTTAAAATAACAATAACCATCATCATTTCAAGTAAAGTAAAGCCCTTTCTATTTAACATATTAATCTCCTCATTTCTTTACCTTATTTTACCACAAATAATACACATTTAAAATAGTTAAGACAAAACTAATATAAAATTGACAATTTTATATTAGTTTAACTTCGATCAATATTTAAATATTCATAAGTCTTATCCGTAACAACTCTTCCTCTAGATGTCCTCTTAAGAAAGCCATTCTGAAGTAAGTATGGTTCATATACATCTTCGATTGTCCCTGCTTCTTCCCCAATTGAAGATGCAATAGCATCAATTCCAACGGGACCCCCATTAAATTTTTCAATAATAGAAATAAGCAAATTATAGTCTGTTTCATCTAGTCCAATCTTATCAACTTTAAGTTTATCTAAAGCCATATTAACAATTTCTTCATCAATACTATTTTTACCATATACTAAAGCAAAATCTCTAACTCTTTTAAATAGACGATTACAAATACGCGGCGTACCTCTACTTCTTCTTGCCAGTTCATGAGCAGCCTCATCACAAATATCGACACCTAAAACTTTGGAAGTTCGCTTAGCGATTAAAAATAGTTCATCTTCTGTATAATAATTAAGTTTACAAATAATACCAAAACGATCTCTTAAAGGACTAGATAAATCCCCCGCTCTTGTTGTTGCCCCAACCAAAGTAAATTTAGGTAAATCAATTCTAATACTGCGACTTGATCCATCATTACCAATAACAATATCTAAATAATAATCTTCCATCGCTGAATACAATATCTCCTCAATATATTTAGGTATACGATGAATTTCATCGATAAATAAAACATCATTAGGCTCTAAAGTCGATAAAATCGCCGCCAAATCACCACTTTTTTCAATCGCAGGTCCACTGGCCGTCCTAATATTACTACCAAGTTCATTAGCAATAATATTAGCCAAAGTCGTCTTTCCTAAACCTGGAGGTCCATATAACAAAACATGATCTAAAGCTTCTTCTCTCATCTTGGCAGACTTAATAAAAATAGAAATATTTTCTTTAACTTCACTTTGCCCAATATATTCATCAAGCATACTAGGTCTAATATCTTCATATTTATCTTCTTCTAATTTCTCATTCGTAATAATTCTCTCATCCATATCTATTTCCCCCTAACACTTTTAATTTTTTGAAGTTCAAAACGATTCACCTGGTCACAATTAGGATATTTCTCTTTATCAACTTTCATTAAAAAATCATCAAGAGGCCTAATAAATAACTTACCATCGCCATACAAAGATCTATAGACAACCCACTTACTCATATCTTCGGCATTATAAGCAATATCTATTACCAGATAATAATCACCCTTAAAATGTCTATAAATACCATTAACCTTAACATTCACTTCACATCACCTCTTCTAAAGCTAATAACAATATACCATACATTTGTACACATTGTCAATAAGTAAAGATTAAAATTATTTATCAATAAGACCATTTTCCTTAAAAATATTAATAATCATCATATATACCATTTTCTTACCTAATAACTCCCTAAATTTAGTTGTTTTCATTTTCCCTTGATCCCGTAATACCTTAAGTTCTTCTCCTAGTTTAACATATTCTTCCATAATAGTTGCAAGTGTTTTTTCAAATCTTTCTAATCTATACACACTATCACTCCTTATTTATTAACAATTACTACTTAAAATCTTTTGAATCAAATCCGAAACAGTCCTTACCTGTCCTCTAGCCACCTGTTTAACTTCTTCACATGCCAAAATCATACTATATCCCTTATATTTTTTAATCATTTCAATATCACTATGACCATCACCGACAACATAAACGTCACTACCACTCATTTTTTCAATTTCCAAAAGCAAAGTCAAAACCTTATCTTTTCCAACTCCTTTAGAAACAATTTCAAAAGATACTGATGAAATCCAATATAAATTAATATAATTATCATACATTGCAATAATTTTTTTAGCAACATAATTAGCATCATCACTACTATAGTACATAACATTAATTTTCGTAAGTTCTCCATGTTCCAAAGAAACTCTACTTGCAAGTAAACTAGTACAAAAAGAACTCTTAATAGCTTTTTCTTTCAATATATTGCCAATCAAATTACTAATATCATTATTAATAACAAAATTCATAAGAATATTATCTTCATTATCCATAACTGTTGCCCCATGATTTAAAATAACATAATCATAAGCAAAATTATACTTATAAACTTCATTCTTAAAATCCATATAACTTCTTCCTGTTGCAATAATAAATTTATTATTATTTTTTCTAAAAACATCAACCCATTTCTTATTATTTTCTATATCCTCATCTGATATATAAAAAGTATCATCATAATCACTAACCAATACCTTCATTATAAACCTCACTTTATCTAAAAATTCTAACTACTACATTACCATTTAACTTTTTTTCTTTCAGAAAAAAAACAATTTATAATTCACAAAATCAAACCTTGTTTCATGAAAATTATAACACAAAATGAAACATTAAATCAACTAGCCTATTCCAAAGGAAAAACTTAAAAATAGACACATATCTATGTCTATTTTTCCATTTCATCACCATCGTAATACCAAATACTTAATTTTCCTTTAACTTTAATAGGTTTTTCTAAAATTTTGACATCTTCCAATTTCCATGCATAATATCCTGTATGATCATGGTCATAAACATCTGTGTTAATTTTTCTTAACTCATCGTCCATTTTTTTATCAACTAATATACAATCTGTCAAATTAACCTTCGCAATAATATAACCACTTAAATACTGCATATTATATCTAGAAATCCTATTCATACAATCTTTATCAATTCCTTTACCAGCATGAATATAAAGTTCTCCACGATAATTAGTCTTCCAACTTCTAAATTCATACTTTTTATATCCATTCGCAATAAGACTGGCATAAGGTTGCTTTACTGTCAATACTTTCACAATATCACCTATCCTAACAACAAATAAATGTAGTAGCACACAAAAAGCCACAACATAAATACTCCTTCAATTTTATCAACGACTCTTTCACTTCTCGCAAAAATAAATAATAGAAAAGAAGATAAAAAGACCATTAATATATCAATAAAACCAAATCCTGTAAGAGCTATATCACCATATATAAAAATTGGAACACCTAAAACAACACAAATATTAAAAATATTAGTACCAATAATATTACCTATGGCCATATCAAATTCGCCTTTTCTAGCACTTGTAACGGTCATAATCATCTCTGGTAAACTAGTCCCAACAACAATGACAAACATTGTAATAATTTTCTCACTAATATTTAAAGCATACGCAATATTTTTTGCCGATTCAATTATTAAATCACTACTAAAAATAATAAAGACAATTGAAACGATTAACAAAAGCAATGAAATAAAAGGAGAATATTTAATTTTAATTTATTCAGGAGAACTCATATTATTTTTCCTAAATAACATATGAACTAAATACACCATAAATAAAACAAATAATAAAATTAAAATAATAGCATCCGCCCTAGAAAAAGTATTACTCGTTAAAGGATTAAAAATACTATCTACCATCAAAACAGCAAAAATAGATGTTATAATCGTCAAAATAGGAAGTTCTCTTTTAACTGTAGAATGCCTAATTTTAATTGGATGAATAAAACTAGCAAGACCAATAATTAAAAAAACATTAACTATACAACTACCTACAACATTAGCAAATGCCATTCCACCATCACCACTACTGACACTATGAAAAGAAATAGCAACTTCAGGAGCACACGTACCAAAAGCAACAATTGTTAAAGCAATAAAAATCTTAGATATTTTTAATTTTAAAGCCAAAGAAGACGCAGCATCAACTAAAATATCTGATGCTTTAACAATTACATAAAAACCAATTATTAATAAAATAATATCTAAAACCATTTTAGTATCATACTCCTAACTATTTATATATCTCTTAACTTATTATAACATTATTTTCCGTAATTTAAACAAAAGATGCAAAAATATTGACAAATATATAAAAAGGTATTGAAACTAGCAAATAGTTTTGTTAAAATCAATACAAAGAAGGAGGAAAAAATATGACTATAGCTCAAGCAGACAGATTTTATGAACAAGATAAAAAGAAATATGAAATAAATAAAAATAAAGATCTATTATTGTGGTTAAAAAAACAAGCAGAAATAGGATATACCCCATTCATTGAAATTGAAGAATTACAAGACTTAATCAATAATATTGCCTATTGGTATGAAATAAAATATCCCGAACGGGAATTGGAACTTGAACAAGGTATAACAACTCCCGATTTTGAGGGAATAAAATCATTATCAAAAGCCATGGACTTTAATCAACTAATGTATAGATTGCCCCGCAAACAATCATATTTAATATACGGTGAATATCGTTCCATCGCTATAACTATAAAATTTAAGAATATTAAATCTAACCCTTATTACATAACTAGCACCCTACCTCACTTTAGAGTTTATTTTGATCCACAAACAGGTCAAATAGAAAATAGTTATTACACTAGAAAATTTACTGGTGATAAAAATGTTACTTTAAACGAACTACTAACATTGTTTAAAGAAAAATATGATGATCAAGTAGATTTTAAGGAACTAGAAGAATGTATATATACAAATAACTATGATATTGAATTAAGAAGACAAATATTACAACTAGCGGCATTAAAATTACTATATTCAGAAACAACTATTCCTGAAAGAGGATACGAACGTGCCAAACGTTTCATCGATGAGTTTAATAAAGAATTAAATATAAATCTAAGCACTGAAGAAATAGATGAAATAATTAATAGAGATTATAGTAAGAAAATTGAAAAAATATATTCAAGAGCAAAATTTCTAATAAAAAATAGACAAGGATAATAGAACAAAAGGTAAAACAAGTTTTACCTCTCCTTGTCGTTACCTCCAAGGCTTCCTACTGCAAACAAAAATAATT
>CALVRZ010000039.1 GCA_944358875.1 uncultured Bacilli bacterium | reverse complement strand
ATTCATTTACTATTTTCATTTTTTCTTCATATGAATATCTATATGTTTTATTTACTTTTTCAGCCATAAGAAATACACCTCCTTTCGGAGGTGTATTCTATCATAAATTAGACTTTTTTTGTATGTCTACCCTAAGGGGTGCATTTCATAAACTAAGCAGTTTCTTTTTTATCAAATCCATATTTCTTATTAAACTTATCTACTTGTCCTTTTCTACCACCAAGATTTTGTTTACCAGTGTAGAAAGGATGACATAAAGAACATACTTCAACTTGAATATCGCTCTTTGTAGATTTTGTTTTAAAAGTATTTCCACATGCACATGTAACAGTAGCATCTACATAATTTGGATGAATATTTGCTTTCATTTTTATCTCTCCTTCCGCCATGACAAATGTCATAGTAATAAATTACGAACTATATTATATCAATAATTTTTAATATTTTCAACTATTATTTGTGAAATTTTATCATAACCAGCATTATTTGGATAAAAATTCGTCTCATTATCAAAATATTTTGTCTTATCGTCCAATAACTTATCTAAATCAACAAAATCAAATCCCTCTTCCACAACCATTTTTTCAAGTCTAACATTCAAATAATTAAAAACATCCTGATTAGAAGAAGTAATATTATAATAACCAAGAACAATAACTTTACGATGATTATATCGATTAATCCTATCAAGTAACTCATGCATATCTTCAAGCATCTGACTAGCATAATAATAAATATTATCATTATTAGAAAACAATTTATAATAAAGTTCATTCATCCCTACTGAGACTGTTATTACATCAGCTTTATGTAATAAATTATTAATTGCTATTGTCTTATTATCAATCATCATTTCTTCACTATAATCAATTTTTCTAATCAAATCCGTAATTCGCATATCTTTTTCCGTAAAAGAATTATTACTTCCCTCTAACTTATCCTGATCATCCAAATAACTTACTACATGATTAAAGAACCCATCATCAACATGATTATGGTTATTGACACCTTTAGCCAAAAAATCTCCAATAGCTAAAAAATAAATATCATCATCATTAGTAACATTATAAACTACATAACAAGACAAAAAAATTAATATAATTAACAGTACTTTTCTCATAACAATACCTCTACTTAATTATATTAATTATTACCTATTTTATACAATTAAAATCTAATAACCAACCTTAAATCAATAAGTATTTTTACTCTATATAAATTATTCAGAATCAACTATTTCAATTTTAGCACCAACACTTTGTAATTTCTCTACAATCTGATCATATCCTCTTAAAATATACTTAATATTATCAATTCTTGTCTCGCCATCCGCAATTAAACCACAAATTAAAAGTGATGCTCCTCCTCTTAAATCTGTTGCTATTACTCTATCCCCTTTTAATGGTGTCTTTCCTTTAATAATAGCATAACGATTATCCCTAACAATAATATCAGCACTCATTTTAACAATATCTGGAATATTCATAAATCTATTCTCATAAATCGTTTCTTCTACCTTAGAAATACCATCACATTGGGTCAAAAAAGGAATAATTGGTTGTTGTAAATCTGTTGGATATCCCGGATAAACAGCTGTTTTAATATCAATAGGATGATATCCATCATCACTTCTTCTTACCACTATATAATCATCACCAATCAACGTCGAAACTCCTGCTTCTTGTAATTTATATATCAAAGATTCAATATGACTAGGAATAATATTGGATATCTTTAAAGGATTACCCAGTAAAGCCCCAATAATCAAATAAGTACCCGCTTCAATACGATCAGGAATAACTTCATGTAAAGCCTTATGTAAATAATTTACCCCCGTAATCTCTATAACATTTGTGCCCGCCCCTTTAACCTTTGCTCCCATACTATTAAGTAACGTTGCAACATTAATAATTTCCGGTTCTTTCGCGGCATTTTCAATAATCGTTTTCCCCTTGGCCTTAACTGCCGCTAACATAATATTAATAGTAGCACCAACACTAGCTACATCCAAATAAATTTTACAACCCTTTAATTCATTTGCTTCAATAATAAAATGATCATCCATATCCGTTATTGTCGCACCAAGTTCTTTAAAACCTTTCAAATGCAAATCAATAGGCCTCTTACCAATTGTACATCCACCAGGAAAATAAATATCAACTTTATGTCCCTTACCCAGTAAAGCCCCCATAAAATAATAAGAAGCTCTAAGTTTATTAGATAAAGAGGCAGGTATTGGCTTATTAATCATTTTATTACTATCAATTTTCATTTCATCATTATGTCTCTTTACATCGACATTTAAAAAAGATAAAATTTCCTCTAGTGAATCCACATCAGATATCGTTGGTACATTAACTAATGACACCTCTTCATCACATAAAATAGCCGCCGGAATTAAAGCTACCACACTATTTTTAGCCCCACTAATCTTAATTTCACCTTCAAGTAAACGACCACCATCGATCTTAATATATGCCATCAAATTACCTCCCATCTAAAACACTTAATTTACTACTAACCTCTTTCTTCAAAGCTTTCTCTCCAAAACCTATAATTTTTCTAGGATCATAAACATCACTATTAGTTTCCAAAAAATTACGAATAGCCTTACTAAAAGCAGACTGTAAATCTGTATTAATATTTATCTTAGCAATCCCTTTATCAACAAACAATCTAAGTACATCATTACTAATACCACTTCCACCATGTAATACTAAAGGAACATCTATTTCCTTTTGCACTTCATCTAACAATGACCAATCTATATCCATATGACCATAACCATGTACTGTTCCCAGTGCCACTGCCACCATATCGACAGAAGTTTCATCCACATATCTTTTAACCAAAGAAATACTAGGCAATTCTCCTCCAATTACCCCTACTTCTCCCTCAACAGTTACATTAAATAAAGAAGCATACTCCTTTACTTCTTTCGTTATACTAATATTATCATTAAGTTCCATCAAAGAGCCGTCGAACATCACTGATGTAAAACCAGCATCAATACATTCCTTACAGATATTAATATCCTTGCCATGATCCAAATGAAGACATACTTTAATTCTAATATCTAAATCCATAAGAAGACCCTTGACCATTAATGCAACTACATTGGGGCCACCCATATACTTAATAGCATTACTACTAACTCCTAAAATAACATTATTATGTAAACGGTTACATTCCTCTAATATCCACTTTGTCCATTCCAAATTATTAATATTAAACTGAATTACTTTACCATCTCTTAATATCTCATTAGCATTAACAAGCATACTACCACCTATTAACATATTAAGATATTCTAAAAAAAAAGTCAATTAAATTCACATTAATTTGACATCTCATCTAAAAACATAGTAAATACCTAAAATAATTAAAATAATGCCTCCAATAATCGTAGCATAATTACCAAACTTTAAAGATAATTTATTTCCCAAATGAAGACCAAAATAAGTAAACCAACCACTAACTAAAGCGAAAATAGTAGCCACTTGTAAAAAATTACTATTAATAACATTAAGCCCAATTCCTGTCGTTAAACTGTCGATACTAACCGAAAAACCAAACAAAAGAAACCCCACTAATGAAACAAGTAATTTCTCCTCTCTTCCCTTAACACCCAAAACAATCATTTCACCACCGATAACACCAAAAATAATAGCCACTAAAACACCAACATTAATAATCAAATATCTCGTAATCAAACTACCAAAATAAAGACCAATTAAAGGCATAAAAAAGTGAAACAATCCAACAATAATAGCTAATAAAGCTTTATTTTTTCTATCAATCTCTGTCGTACCATAAACTAATGCCAAAGAAAAAGCATCCATACTAAGACTTACTCCAATAATTAAAGTTGTCAAAAGAGAACTCATAAACATTCACCTAATAAATAATATTACAGCTAACATTACTTTATACTAAAATATTTTATTCAAAAGTTCCTGAACAAAGAAACGATATTCAACATCACTATTCTCTTCACTCTCTAATAAACATAAAGGAGGAAATAACACACACCACCAATTATCACCCTTAGCTTCACCAATCGAAACAACTAATGACTCATAATAACCCTCATCATATTTAATCCCTTTATATTCCTTAACAGGAAAATAATTATAGCCAAACTTAACTTCAAATTGCATATCATAATTATTATTTGCAAAAATTTCTTGTATCTTAAGATCAATATTATCAATATTATCGTTAATAATATTACGAGCTTCATCAATATCGGTTGTATCTTTTAATAATGTATAAACATCACTTTCCAAATAATCCTTTACCTTCTTTTTCATGGCAATATCCAAACTACTATTACTATTAGGAATAACTCTAAGTCTAATAGCCGTATCCGGAATAACAATTTCATAAGCTTTAACTTCTCTATATACTAAAAACATTATTATTACCATAACAAATACTAATAACATTTTCTTCATCAAAAAATCACCCTTTCATTTCTTTATGGGTGATTTTCCTTATTTTTATACCTTTTTTATTAATTTTTTAACTTGTTTTACCTCATCTTGATATCCTCTTTTGTTTAAAGCCGAAAACAAATTCTGATAAAAATCTGTATTCATATCAATTGTAAATGCAATACTTTCTAGCAAATTACCAACATCATACTTAGCAATTGTATGTTCTGATACCATATCATAATCAACTTCTACACATACATTAGAATCTGATGCTAACATATTTTGAATAACTTTTTCTCCCAATCTAGGAAAGCAATCAACACCAAACCCATTCATAAAATCTAAAATAGCTTTCATATTATCAAATCCTGATGTTTCTCGATTATAAAAATGCCTATTATTAATCATATTTCCACTAGGATAAAGTCTATAAATATTAACATCACTACCAACAGCATCCGCAATTAAATTATCAATTTCCTCACAAGAAAATAATTCCTTTTTAATAAGATAATAACAATATTCGAAAACCATTTGATAATTAACATATTCTTTATAATTGCATGAATAATTAAGTAATTTATTTAAAGTTGATAATGTATCATGTTTCATCGTATCAACTTGTTTCTCATATTTCATAACAATATAACCTCCCCAATTAAATTATAACACAAAATTAAGTATTAATCAATTTTCCAAACAAAAACAAAGCGATCACGATCATTATAATCCTTCTCTATAGCTACATTAACATCCCTTCCTAGATATCTTCTAACTAATTTTACAATATCATGACCTTGCTTATAGCCAATTTCTAGTGCTATCAAAAAATTATCTTCTAAATAGTTTTCAATCACATTAAACATCTCTTCATAACAAGCTAATCCCTTATTATCAGCATATAAAGCTATTTTCGGTTCATTATTTAAAACAATATCCATAATCTCCTCATCGTAAGCAATATAAGGAGGATTACTAATAATCACATCAAATTTATCTTTAATATTACTAAATAAATCACTATAAACAAAATTAATTGCCACTTTATTTTCTTTAGCATTTTTCTTAGCAACAAGTAAAGCCTCCAATGAAATATCACAGGCACTAACTTTGCTATTTGTCTCCTTAGCTAACGTTATAGCAATACAGCCACTACCAGTACCAACATCCAAAATTTTAATTTGTTTCCTAAACAATTTATTAATATATTTAATTGTTTTATCCACTAATAACTCTGTCTCAAATCTTGGTATCAAAACACTTTCATTAACCATAATTCTATTACCACAAAAATCAACATCACCAACAATATACTGAACAGGTCGCCCTTTAATTAACTCATCAATATATTCATCCAACTTAAAAAGAGGTAAATTATTATTCTTAATATAATCATAAAGATAATCTACTAATTTATGATCAATATTATAATTATCTACCCTCAAATAAGCTTTCTCTAAAATTTTATTCATTATTTTCTAATTTTCTCTTTTGATCTTCATTAATTAAAGCATTAATAACGACACCTAATTCACCATCCATAATACGGTCCAAATTCATTGAAGTAAATCCAATACGATGATCCGTTAATCTATTTTGTGGATAATTATAAGTTCTAATCTTCTCACTTCGATCTCCCGTACCAATCTTACTTCTTCTTTCAGCCCCTATCGCTTCTTCTTGTTCTCTTAACTTAAGATCATATAATCTAGCTCTAAGTATTTTAAAAGCCTTTTCCTTATTTTTAATTTGACTACGTTCTGTTTGTGAATAAACAATAATACCAGTTGGTATATGCGTAAGACGAACCGCACTATCTGTTGTATTAACACCCTGTCCACCACAACCACTACTTCTTGTAATATCAACTCTAACTTCATTCTCGTCAAGTTCATATTCAAAATCAGGTACTTCTGGCATTACAAGAACAGTCGCCGTCGAAGTGTGAACTCTTCCTTGACTCTCTGTCGCTGGAACTCTTTGAACTCTATGTGAACCACTTTCATACTTCAATTTTGAATAAGCACCTTCGCCTTTAACCATAAAAGAAATATTAGTAAATCCACCCGCTGTTCCTTCTTCACTTTCAAGTATTTCGATCTTAAAGCCTTCATTATTAGCATACTTTTGATACATATCGAATAAATCACCAGCAAAGATATTAGCTTCATCTCCACCAGCAGCCCCTCTTATTTCAACAATAACATTCTTATCGTCATTTGGGTCATGTGGAAGCAACATAACTTCTAACTCACTTTCAAGTTCACTTTTTCTTTTTTCTAAGCTAACCTGTTCTTCATGAGCAAATTCAGCCATTTCTTTATCCTTTAATAATTCCTTACATTCATCCAAATCACTTAATACTTTTTTATAATCATTATAAACATTAACAATACCTTCTAAACGACGTTGTTCTTTTGAAATCTCTGTCATTTTTTTAATATCACTAATAATCTCTGGTTTACTTAATTCACTAGTCAGTTCATTATATTTATTTACTATCGATTCTAATCTATCGATCATTATCATCGCCTCCTTTAAGACTTGCTCTATAATTATACCATAAAAATAAAGTAAATAGAAGAATTACCGCCTAAAATTACTAAAATATTCCACCAAATTACATTTGCTTTATCTACGTACATATGTTATCATTATATTGGTGATAAACATGAACAATCGAATTATTTTACATATTGATGTCAATAATGCTTTCCTGTCATGGACCGCGGTCGATATGCTCAAAAATGGATCCCAAGTAGATATTAGAAAGCGTTATGCTATCATCGGTGGCGACGAAACCCAAAGACGAGGTATTGTCCTTGCGAAAAGTAACCCATGTAAACAGAAAGGTGTTGTAACTGCTGAAACCATTCGCGATGCTAGACGAAAATGTCCCTATTTAGAAGTTTATAAACCCAATTTTACTATTTATCGCCACTATTCAAATCTCATGTATCACTATCTATTACAATATACTGACAAAATTGAACGATATTCTATTGATGAATGCTTTCTCGATTACACAAGTTCCCAAAAACTATTTGGTGATCCCATCAAAATAGCATATAAAATTAAAGATGACATTTATAAAAAATTCGGTTTCACCGTCAACGTTGGCATTGGCAAAAATAAATTATGTGCCAAAATGGCCTCTGATTTTTCCAAACCCAATAAAGTTCATACCCTTTTTCCTGAAGAAATAAAAACCAAAATGTGGCCTCTTGACGTATCAGAACTCTTCATGATTGGCAAAAGTACAAGCAAAAAACTACACGAACTAAACATCCATACCATCGGTGAACTAGCCCAAACCAATCAAGAAGAATTAATAAAAAGATTTAAAAGTAATGGTAAATTAATGTGGGAATACGCCAATGGTATTGACTATTCTGAAGTAGAAGATGGTTATGTTAATCCTAAAAGCATTTCATCATCAACTGTCTTACCATATAATTACAGTGATATTAATGAAATACATAAAGTAATAAAAGATCTCGTTATCGATACAGGAAAAAGATTAAGAAAAAATAACCAATACGCCAACGTTATTCATGTATCTATTAAATATAGTAATTTTACCAAGACAAGTAAACAAGTTAAACTAGATAATAACATCAACACTGACGAAGAAATATATATAGAAAGTTTAAAAATATTTAACAAAATATGGAATGAAGAACCTATAAGAAGCATTGCTATTGGCGTAAGTGGCTTAAGTACTACCAACAACGTACAACTATCTATATTTAATCAAACCCAAAATAAAGAAAATAACGATCATCTTCAAAAGACAATCGACACGATCAGAGATAAATATGGCAATAATCTAATTACTTATGCCAATGTAACACATCTTAATGATCGTATCAACCTCAAAGGATACAAAAAAGATAACGAGTAATATTGCTATATTCCCAAATTATGATATAATTATTAATGCTAAAAAATAGAAATATTTTAAAGGAGTGACTAAATATAATGAATGAAAATATTATTAAAGAAATAGCTATTGAACTAAATATCAAAAATAGCCAAGTAAATAGTGTTTTAAAACTATTAAGTGAAGGAAATACTATTCCCTTTATTGCCCGCTACCGCAAAGAAGCAACAGGAAATTTAGACGAAGAACAAATAAGAAAAATAAATGAAGTATATGAATATCAAGTATCACTTCTCAAAAGAAAAGAAGATGTTATCAGATTAATTGATGAAAAAGGAATGTTAACAGACGAATTAAAAACTGAAATTCTAAAATGTAACAAATTAGTTGAAGTTGAAGATTTATATCGTCCGTATAAAGAAAAGAAAAAAACTAAAGCTACTGAAGCTATCAAAAATGGCTTAGAGCCATTAGCCAAAATTATTATGAGTTTCCCAACTGATATTGATATTGAAAAAACAGCTACTAAATATCTTAATGAAAATATCAAAACAACTGAAGATGCTCTAAATGGTGCCAAATATATTATTGCTGAATGGATAAGTGACAATGCTAGTTACCGCAAATGGATTAGAAATTATCTATACAAATATGGAAATATTACATCCAAATTAAAAAAGAATGCTAACGATGAAAATAAAGTATACGATATGTACTATGATCATTCTGAACCTGTAAAATATATTAAAGAACATCGTATCTTAGCCTTAAATCGTGGTGAAAAAGAAAATATTCTAACTGTTAATATTCAAGTTGATAATGATGCTATTATAAAACATCTTGAAGATAAAATTATCAAAAATAACCATTCTTCCGTAACACCATATGTCAAAGATGCAATTAATGATAGTTATAAGCGCCTAATACTACCTAGTGTTGAACGTGAAGTAAGAAGTGAATTAAAAGAAAAAGCAGAAGATGGAGCAATTAATATTTTCAGTCAAAATCTTGAAAAATTATTACTTACCCCTCCAATGAAAGAAAAAGTTGTCCTAGGACTTGACCCAGCTTACCGCACTGGTTGTAAATTAGCAGTTGTCGATGGTGCTTCACGTGTCTTAGAAATCTGTGTTATCTATCCTCATGAACCAAAAAACAAATGGGAAGAAGCCAAAACCAAAATAAAAGAACTCATCGCTAAATATAACGTTGATATTATTGCTATTGGTAATGGCACAGCTTCTAGAGAAAGCGAAAAATTAGTCGCAGAAACTATTCATGAGATTAAAGATAGAAAAGTTGAATACATCATCGTTAGTGAAGCAGGTGCCAGTGTCTACTCAGCCTCAAAACTAGCTATCAGCGAATTTCCTAATTTACATGTCGAAGAAAGAAGTGCTATTTCAATTGCAAGAAGACTTCAAGATCCTCTATCAGAACTAGTTAAAATAGACTCCAAAAGTATTGGTGTAGGTCAATACCAACATGATGTAAGTACTAAAAAATTAGATGAATCACTAGACTTTGTTGTTAGCAAAGCCGTTAACTCAGTTGGTGTCAATATAAATACTGCATCTGCCTCAATCTTAAAATATGTATCTGGCTTAACCAAACCACTAATTAACAAAATTTTAACTTACCGCGAAAAACATGGCAAAATTACATCTCGTGAAGAACTTAAAAAAGATAAAATTTTAAGTGACAAATCATATGAACAAGCTATTGGATTTATTAGAGTAATTGATGGCGAAAATCCTCTAGACCAAACACCTATTCATCCTGAAAGCTATGATATAACTAAACAAATATTAAATAGTCAAAATATCAAAATTGATGAAATAGGAACCAAAGAAGCCAATGATAAATTAGACAACATCAACATCAATGAATATAGTAAAAACAACAATATTGATATATATACTCTTGAAGATATTATTAAATCTCTTAAACAGCCTAACCGTGACTTCCGTGATAGCAGACCTAAACCATTACTAAAAAGCGATATACTAAAATTAGAAAATTTAAGTGTGGGCATGCAATTAGAAGGAACCGTCCGCAATGTTGTCGATTTTGGAGTATTCATTGATATAGGACTTAAAAATGATGGTTTAGCTCATATATCTAAATTGACAAATAAATATATTAAACACCC
>CALVRZ010000038.1 GCA_944358875.1 uncultured Bacilli bacterium | reverse complement strand
TTTAAATTAATAAAAAAACAAGTATTTTCAATACTTGAGAGGCTATTTTTAGCTATAAACTGTCAAAGATGGGGTATCTTTTTTATTAATGATAAGGTATCTTTTTAAAAAAGGATTAACAAAATTGAGTTAACAGCTTGGCAAAAATTGAATTGTATGTTATAATATGGCTAACACGTTGAAGGAAAGAGTAATAATTTATTTTGTGTAGAGAGTCTATGGTTGGTGAAAATAGATCAAAATGGTTATTATAGATGGTTCTGGAGTTTTCTAATCTAATAGGTTAGAACGGGGAAAAGTCCGTTATCAAATGAGTGTATATTTTATATAAAATAAGGTGGTACCGCGGTTATAATCGTCCTTAGGTGTCCATTTTATTTTATTTTTTTTGGAGGTGAAAAGTTTGATTAAATGGGAAAAAATTAGTCTTGAACAGTATATTAATGATTTCGGAAATGATGATGGTTATAATGATTTAAAATTACCAGAAAGAAAGACGAAGTGTTCATCAGGTTATGATTTTTATTGTCCTAGAGATTTAATAGTGAGAGCTCACTCTTCATTGTTGATTCCTACGGGAATTAAAGTAATGATGGATGACAATATGTTTTTAGCATTATATATTAGAAGTAGTATGGCAATAAAAAATAATCTTAGATTAGTTAATCAGGTTGGAATTATTGATAGTGACTATTATAATAATTCAGATAATGAGGGTCATATTATGGTATGTTTATATAATGATAGTGATGAAGATATAAAACTTAAGAAAAATGAAAGGATAGTACAAGGTATATTCCAGAAGTTTTATTTAACTGATAATGATAATGTTAGTAATATAAGAATGGGTGGTATTGGAAGTACTAATCAAAGAGGAGATGATAATTATGAGTAAAAAATTTTATATAAGTACGGCGATTGCATATACAAGTGCGAAACCACATATTGGTAATACTTATGAAATTGTACTTGCTGATGCAATTGCTAGATATAAAAGATTAGAAGGATATGATGTTTATTTTCAAACAGGTACGGATGAACATGGTCAAAAAATAGAGGATAAGGCTTTAGAAAAGGGAGTAACGCCTCAAGAATATGTTGATGATATTGCTAGTCAAATTAAAGATATTTGGGATCTTATGAATACTAGTTATGATAAATTTGTTAGAACGACAGATCCTGTTCATGAGAAAGTTGTTCAAGATATTTTTAAGAAGCTTTATGATCAAGGAGATATTTATAAAGGTGAATATAAAGGATTATATTGTACACCATGTGAATCTTTCTGGACGGAAACACAATTAGTTGATGGTAAATGTCCAGATTGTGGTAGAGAAGTTAAAGAAGCAACAGAAGAAGCATATTTCTTTAAAATTAGTAAATATTCAAAATGGTTGGAAGAATATATTGAGACTCATCCACATTTTATAGAACCAGAGTCAAGAAAAAATGAAATTATGAATAATTTTATTAAGCCTGGACTACAAGATTTATGTGTATCTAGAACTTCTTTTAAATGGGGAATACCTGTTACTTTTGATGATAAACATGTTATATATGTATGGATTGATGCACTTTCTAATTATATTACTTTCTTAGGTTATGATATTAATGGTAATCATGGAGAAATGTTTAATAAATATTGGCCTTGTGATATTCATTTGATAGGTAAAGATATTTTAAGATTTCATACAATTTATTGGCCAATTATGCTTCATGCTTTAGATGTAGAGTTACCTAAACAGATTTTTGGTCATCCATGGCTTTTATCTGGTACAGATAAGATGAGTAAAAGTAAGGGTAATATTGTTTATGCTGATGATTTAGTTAATGAGTTTGGTGTTGATGCGGTTAGATTTTATTTACTTCATGAAATGCCTTTTGCATCAGATGGCTTTTTTACAAGAGAATTATTAATTGATAGTATTAATAGTAATTTAGCTAATGTTTTAGGTAATTTGGTTAATAGAACAATTGGTATGATTGATAAGTATTTTGATGGAGTGGTGACTAATCAAAGTATTAAAGAAAATATTGATGAAGAATTTATTTCATTTGTTTTAGAAGCTTCGGTTAAAGTTACTAATAAAATGAATGAATTACGTGTTGCAGATGCAATTGATGAGGTATTTGAGGTCTTTAGAAGATGTAATAAATATATAGATGAGACTATGCCATGGGTACTTGCTAAAGATGATAGTAAAAAAGATCGTCTAGCTACGGTTTTATATAATTTAGTTGAGGGAATTAGAATTGGAACAGTATTATTGCAACCATTTATGCCTGAAACAAGCGAAAAGATTTTTAAACAAATTAATACTTCACTTACAGATTTTGAATCTTTAGCTAGGTTTGGTGGTTATAAATCAGGAACAGAAGTTAAAGACCGTGAGGTTTTATTTCAAAGAATAGATAAGGAATAAAGATATCATAATTTGGTATCTTTTTCTAAATATTTATAGACATTTATTCGTATTAATTGTATAATATTTATCAACAAAGGGGGAATTTAATATGTTAAAAGATAATGATGTTTTACTTGATAATGCAGCGCTTGGCAGTATTGAGTGGCAAATTAAAAAAGTAGAAGATGAGATTACTAGTAAATTAAATTTAGTAGATGATTTAGAAAAAAAGAAAAAGATAATTAGTGGTTTTTCTGGTGAAGTAACTTTAGAAATTGCTTTTGCATTGGTTGCTACTATTTTAACAATTGCGGCACTTCCTGTTTTAAATTTATATGTAGTGCTTAATTCTAAGCTGCTAGTTCCTATTATTGCTTTTGTTTTATCATTAGTAGTTTGGACTAGAATTAGGAAAGATTATTATATATATAGGGATAATGATTATAATGATTTGGTTAATGAAATAAAAAAAACAAAGACATCTATTTCTAATTTACATGTTAAAAAAATGGAATTAATTGAAATGCGTAATTTAATAAAAAGTCGTATTTCGGAGATGGAAAAAGCTGATTTACATTGTTCGATTGCTCCTGTTGTTAAGTATGATAATGATCAAGTTATGGTTAAAAAAAGAGTTTTAGATAATAAAAGACATTGACATTTTTTGAATGTAAATGTTTTTTATTTTGAGATAATTGTTTACATCTTCTTTGAATTTTGTTATATTGATATTGTTGTGTTGTAGTATTGTAGTACTGGAAAGGAAGATAAACAATGCTTAACATTAACCAAGAAAAAGTATTAACTATTTCTTTTGTTGCAATCTTGACATTAATTGGGATAACAGTTATTTTAGAACGTAATGTTATTGATGTTATTTATTTTGCAATAATTTGTTGTTGTTTTATTAAGTTTTTGATGATTAAGTTTGGTAGGTAATTAATTATACAATATAGTATAATTTTTTAAATCTTATAAAAATGTAGTAGCTTATTTGATATAATAAGTTACTTTTTTGTACTGAGGGACGCTATGCGGTTAGCTTATAATAATTTGACTTTAAGATTTTAGCATGGTAAACTTGGTATATGAGAGGTGATTTGATGTTTATTGATACGCATTGTCATTTGTATGATGAATATTATTCTGATATGGATATGGTTATCCAGAATGCAGTTAAAAATAATGTAAAAAGGGTAATTGTTAATGGGTGTGATATGAAAAGTAACAAAGAAGTATTGGAACTTATAAAGAAGTATGATATTGTCTATGGTGCTTTGGGTTTTTATCCTACAGAGCTTGATGGTATAAGTGATGAGGAATTGAAATGGTTAGATGATAATCTTGATAATTCTAAAATTGTCGCTGTTGGTGAGATTGGTCTTGATTATCATTATGATGAGACTGATCGTGAGAAACAACAATATTTTTTTAGGAAACAACTTGAAATTGCTAAGAAACATAACCTTCCTGTGATTGTGCACAGTAGAGATTCGATTCAAGATACATATAATATATTGAAGGACTCTTCAGTGAAGGGGGTTCTTCATTGTTACAGTGGCAGTTTGGAAATGGCAAGGGAATTTATTAAAATTGGTTATTTTTTAGGGGTAGGAGGTATAATTACCTTTAAAAATGCTAAGAATATTATTAATGTCATCAATAATATTGAATTAGAATATATATTATTAGAGACAGATAGTCCATATTTGGCGCCAGAACCTTATCGGGGAAGGACGAATGAGCCAGCTTATATTCCTATTATTGCTAGTAAAATTGCTGCTTTAAAAGGTGTTTCTATTAGTGAAGTTGAACGTATTACAACGGGTACTGCAAGGGGCATATTTGACTTTTTGAAATAAGTATGCTAAAATATATATTACCTGAATAAAAAAATAAGAGGTGATTTAATGAAAAAAATAGTATCTAATGCCGTGATTGTGGGATCACAATTATTGGTTGGAGGACTATTTTTAGTGATGTTATTTACTGGAAAGCCAGAAAGTAACATGGTTGTAGTCGTAGAAAATAGTAATATGAATAAAATGGCCGATGTGGTTTCTTCTTTATTTGTCGCTAATACACAGGCAGTTGATGAGACGGTAGTGGAAGAGCTTAAGAGTGAAGAAGAAATTAAAAAGGAAGAAGAGCTTAAAAGACAAGAAGAACTAAGGAAACAAGAGGAAGAAGCTAGGGCTAAAGAGGAAGCTGAAAAGGCTAAAGCTGAAGAAGAGGCTAAAAAAGAGCAATCTAATAATAACAATAATGTAGTTAGTAATCCTGATACTAGCAATAGTGCAGTTCTTGCTACTTATTATGGAAGCTTAACAGGTTATGGACCAGATTGTTATGGATGTTCAGGTTATACTTCAAGTGGTCATAATGCTAATGCTTCTTATACGTATAATGATAGCCAATATGGTACGATTAGAATTGTTGCTGCTGATCCTAGTATTCCTTTATATTCGGTATTTAGAATTACGATGCCAGGGTCTGATCCATTCTTGGCGATTGTTCTAGATCGTGGTGGTAATGTTGGATTTGACAGAGGTACTTTATTTGACTTGCTATTCCCAACAGAAGCCCAAGCAATGGCTAAGACAGATAATGTAATGTTTGAACAATTGAGATAATGACTTTTATAGTCATTTTTTCTTGTATTTTATGGTGAATAAGGATATAATATTTTAAATGGTGGTGATGATATGTACTGTCCAAATTGTGGTAATAAATTAGATGAAGATATGGATGTTTGTCTTAAATGTGGTCGTTTTATTATAAAAAATAAGAAAAAGAAAATTGTTAGTCATAATAAGGGGCAGGGAATGGGTATTGCTAGTATGATTTTAGCTATGGTATCTTTATTTATTTCTTTAAGAGTGCTCTTTTATAATCATGCTGAATTTGAGGCTTTTGATTCCTCATTAATGACAATTTTTTATCTTTTCTCTTGTCTTTTTATAGAATTGATATTAGGAATAGTAGCACTTGTTCTTTCTTTAATTTCACGAAGAGAAAAAAGTAGTTTTTTTAATTTTGTAGGCCTTTTTGGTGCAATGATTTCTTTTTGTGTAATGGCTATTGTAGCTTTAATGGTTATTAGTTATAGGTGATGGATATGCAGGATAATTTTAAATTTAAAAAAGCTTTGGGTCAAAATTTTATTAATGACCCTAAATTAATAGACAAAATTGTGGATAGTGCTTTGATTGATAAAGATACTTTGGTTGTGGAGATTGGGCCTGGTGCGGGTGCTTTATCAGTTAGAATTGTTAGTAAAGCTGGTTTTACTTTGCTTTATGAAGTCGATGAGAGATTAGAACTTTATTTGTTAAAGTTACTTAAGGATTATGATAATAAAAAAGTAATTATTAGTGACTTTCTTGGTGTCGATGTTGATAAAGAAATTAGTAAATATGATTATGATAAGTTTTATGTTGTTGCTAATCTACCTTATTATATTACGACAGCAATTATTACGAAAATTTTAGATATGAAACGTAAGCCAGATAAGTTGGTTGTGATGGTTCAAAAGGAAGTCGCGGATAGATTGGAAGCTAAACCGGGTAGTAGAGATTATGGTGCTATATCTGTTTATTTATCTTATTTTTATGATGTTAAGAAATTATTTGATGTTGATCGTAATTATTTTACGCCAGTACCTAAGGTTGATAGTGCTGTTGTTTTAATGGAAAGAAAGAATAATATTGATGAAATTGACCAGAAATTATTTTTAGAAGTTATAAGGATTGCCTTTCAGTTTAAGAGAAAAAATTTACGTAATAATTTTAAGAAGTTTGATTTGAATATGATTGCTCAAATTCTTGATAAATATGGTTATAGTTTAAATGATCGGGCAGAGGATTTGCCTTTAGATGTTTTTGTTGAACTAACTAAAAATTGGAAATAATTTGTATGTTAAGTAATTATATGATATACTATATGTATGAAGAAAGGATGTATTATAAATGGATGTAAAAAATGCTAATAAAATTAAACAGATGAGTTTGAAGGATTGTTTGAATAGTTTATCAGATGATCAACTCAATCAAATATATGACGAAATGGTTAATCTTTTTGATGGTAATCTTTCTATGGATAGTAGTAAAAAAGATTTGATAGAGAGTTATTTGATGTCACTTTATTCAATGTTTATATTTAATAAAGAAAAACAATTTGAAGAAATGAGAAAATTGCTATTAAACATTATTAATGGTGAAGAGGAAATAAATGATGGGCTGTTAGATCGTAGTTTTCTTTTTAAAATTAACAATGAGTATGTTGTTCCATCTGAATTAGTGGATATATTGAATAAAACTGAACAAATTCCTGATAAAGTTTTTATAGAACAATTTATTAATTTTTATATTTTAATAAATGGGGTGTTAAATGTTGATAAGTTAAAATATTTATTGGCTGAAAGTGGTTATAAGACTACAAAGAAAATGATATTAGAAATTGTTAAAAAGAATCACTTTATTGAGGATAATAATATTATTTATTTTGATGATAATGCTAAAGAGCTGTTTGAAAATAGTAATCTTAGTGAAATTAAAGATAATTTTGATTATAAAGTTGTCTCTATGTTAGATTTACTAAAATTTTTTACTTTTTTTGATGAAATAAAAAATAATAATGAGCTCTTTGATTCTTTATATAAAATAATCAAAAACAAGAAAAAAACTATGAAATTGTATGACTTTATAATGAGTTATATTGTCTTATTAGCGGGTAATGTATCTTTTATCGAAGATGTGTTAGAAGATTTTGGTATTAATTTGAAGGAAAATGATTTAGATAAATTATATGATATTATTGATGATTTAGTACATTTTATTCCTGGATGGTTCTTAAATGGTTTTACACCACATGAAGTTTATTATGAAGATGATGAATTTGATGAAGAAGATTTTATGGATGATCCTGATGAAATGAAAAAAATGTATGCTTTTGGATATACTACTATTAATGGTGTTATTAAGATAGATGATTTAGTCGATATTATTTCCAATAAACATAATTTAAAAACTAATAATAAGGAGTTAAAGAAACTTATTAAAGATGATCAATCAGAATTAGGATTGTCGATTATTGATGATTATGTTTGCTTTGATGATTTTCCTAAAGATTTTATTAATTTAATTATGAATATAAAAGTACGTAAAGATTATAAAATAATTGATGATTTTGATGAAATTATTGATGAATTAGATGATAATTTTGAAAAGCTTTTTAAAACGCTTATAAAGTATAATATTGATGAAGATATTGTTCAGCAGATAAATCACTTTATATTGATGGGAGTTTTTAATGAAGATTTATTGCATGAAATTTTGTCTAACAATAATATTAATTTGCTTGAAAAACAAATTAGGAGTTTATATAAAGAGTTGAAACCTATTATTAATAATATGAGATGTTGGTCTTTAAACGGCTATAAACCGACAGAAATTACTGTTCAATCAGAAGGAAAAAAGGTAGGAAGAAATGAACCATGTCCATGTGGCAGTGGCAAAAAATATAAACATTGTTGTGGAAAATAATAAATTTAACTAGAATATTAACAATTAACGTTAATATTCTTTTATTTGAAATAAAAATATGTTATTATATTACGTGTGAAAGAGGAAAAATATGGAAATATATGAAAAATTAACTAAACAGATATCTGAAACAAATTTGTCTTGGTATTGAATTAAGATATGACTATATAAAATTTCTTGAGATAGGTACTGATAAAGATCATGTACATTTTTTAGTGCAAAGTACACCAAATTATTCTCCTAGTCAAATAGTAAAAGTTATAAAGAGTGTTACAGCAAGACAAATTTTTTCAGAATGCCCACAAGTAAAGAAAAAATTGTGGGGTGGTCAATTTTGGACCGACGGCTATTTTGTGTCTACAGTAGGTAAAAGTCAAAATGAAACTGTAATAAGAGAATATGTGAAAAATCAAGGTAAACAAGATACGGAGTATAAGCAATTGTATATGTCTTTTAGAGACATCGCAAAAAAAGATACCCCGTAGCTTGCTGCGGGGAGTTTCATTAAAAATAAGATTGATTTGGAAAAGGAATTATCTAATATTATTTCTTGTATTAATAATTTGCCTAAAGAAAAGATGTTGATTTCTATTTATGCTTCTAGATTTACTAATGATCCCCACTATTTGGATTTAGATACTAATCATAATAATCTTTTCTTACACGCTCTTTCTTATATTGATAATAGTTTGTTTCCTAAAACTAGAGATTTAAAGATTAAATTATTATCTAAATATAATATTGAAATAGATAATATTTCTAATTTTGCTATTACTTATAATCTTTTATCTAATAAAAATTATATAAATATGTTTGCGGAAAATAAGGAATCTTTAATTTTAAATATTCAAAATATTATAAATGTTCAATCTTTTGATACGAAATTTAAAAAAGTGTTTATTTTAGAAAATCCATCAATTTTAATAGAAATTATGGCAAATAAAATAGATGTTGGAGTTATTATAGCTGATGGTTTTCCTAATGCTAGTGTGCATTTGTTAATTGAAAAGTTAATTGAAAGTAATAATAAATTGTATTATAATGGTGATTTTGATCCAGAGGGATTATTAATAGCACAAAAGTTAAAGGATAGATATGGTGATAATTTGATTTTATTTGGTTACGATGCTGATAGTTATTATGAAAATTTATCAGTAAAAGAAATTAGTGATCAGAGACTTAGTAAGTTGGCAAAAGTAAAGGAAAAAGACTTATTGGAAATTAGAAAATTGTTATATCAAAATAAGAAGGGATCTTATCAAGAAAATAACAGGGATAAACTAATTATTTCTATAAAAAAAATAATTAGTTATAAATAATGGATTAAAAAATAGAATCGATTCTATTTTTTTTCTTTTGGCATATATTTTATTGGTGATAATCGAAAAGGAAAATAATTTCAGAGTTATGGTGTTGTGCTTTGAGATTGGGAAAGGAATGGTACTTATTATGTTTAATATTGGTGATTTAGTAACGAGAAATTCTTATAATAATGATATTGTATTTAAAATTGTCGATATTGATGGTGATATGTATATTTTGAAAGGGGTTAGTATTCGTTTATATGCTGATAGTCCGGCGATGGATTTGAAAATTTATTCAATTAATGAACAAGATGTTACCGATGATTTTATGCCTCAGTTGGATGAGTATCGGACTTTAGACCGCAATGAGTATTTTTATTTACCAGGAAAAATTTTGCATATTGATGGTGATAGGGATTATTTGAATAAATGTATGGATTTTTATAAGAAAAATAGTGTGAAAGCATATGGTATTTTTGTTAATGAGGACGATTTGGTTAATGAAATTAGAGAACATTTAAAAACTTATAATCCAGATATTTTAGTTATTACAGGTCATGATGCTTATTTTAGGAAGAAGAGACAAAATAATATGTATAAAAATACGAGTAGTTTTATTGAGGCAGTAAAAGAGGCACGAAAATATGAAAAGTCACATGAAAAGCTTTTAATTATTGCCGGGGCTTGTCAATCTAATTATGAGGAATTGATTAAAGCTGGGGCAAATTTTGCTTCTAGTCCTAAAAGAATTAACATTCATGCCTTGGATCCGGCGATCGTAGCTACTTGTTTAGCTTTTTCGGATAAGAATGATAATATTGATTTGATAAAAATTTTAGATAAGACAAAATATGGTTCGGATGGAATAGGAGGTATAATTACTAAGGGAACGATGTATGTTGGTTATCCTAGATAAGGGGGGAATAATGACAATTGCTAAGATTAAAGATGATATTAATAGTCAAAAGGGAAATGTAGTTAGAGTTATTTGTAATGGTTCGCGAAATAGGGTTGAAGAGTATAAGGGTAAGATTACAGAGATTTATAACTCTATTTTTATTGTTAAACTTGATGATACGAAGAATAAAAGTTTTTGTTATTCAGATGTATTAACAAATAATATACAATTGTATTTTGACAATATGTAAAAAATGGTGAATTGCCAAAGTAATTGCAACAGCTAAATGTAATATATATAAGTCTTAAAGTAATTGCAACAAAAAAATAGG
>CALVRZ010000037.1 GCA_944358875.1 uncultured Bacilli bacterium | reverse complement strand
TAAACTTCTTTGTAGTTTTTTTGCGTATAAAGAAAGGGTGTTAAATATGAAATTTATTAAGAAATATTATCTATTGCTATTATTAATTATAACTTTAGCAGGTGCAACAATATATGGAACATATGCGATGTTTACATCAAGTGTTGAAATAAATATGGTCAATATGGATACTAATATGGTATATAAGTTTAAGATAAATGGCACACAAGAATTAAAAGTAAGTGCAGGTTCTAAACTTAGATTTAATGCTGAAGTTGAAAATGATATGGATGGTACAATATCTTATGGAATGTATTATAAAATGATTAATCCTTCAACAATACCAAGTAGTGTTATAATAGCCCAAGTATCTGATAATTTAACAGTACTTGCTAATGGTACACTAACTAGTGGAGCTACTAAGATGGTGCCAATGGTAATAAAAAATACAAGTGATAGTGATATAACCGTAGAAATAGGAGTAAGAACAGGTTATGCTACGGAAAGCCAGGGAGCGGATGATATTATCTATAATAGTGGTGAAATACCAATAACAAGTTTTCAAACAAGTGAAGAGGCAGGAAATGATAGCTGTACATCAACAGTGGAATGCACTAGTGAATGTAGTAGTGTTATACTAAATAATAAATGGGTGGAAATATGTAGTTGTTATACTGGTAAAGATGGAACACCTCAAACAAGAACAGCAAACGAAATGCTAGAATACTTGGGATTAACAAGTAATGGATCAAAAGATACAGTAACAAATGTAGCAACTAATGATGAAGGAATATGGGAGACCAAAGATAATTATGGAACAAGTTATTATTTTAGAGGAGCAGTAGAAAACAATTACGTATACTTTGCAGGATATTATTGGAGAATACTCCGAATTAATGGAAATGGTTCTATTAGATTAATTTATGACGGAACAAGTGCTCACTCTAATGGAGAAAGTAGTATTGATAGACAGATAAGTAAAAGTCAATATTATACCAATAATGATGATAATGCCTATATTGGGTATATGTATGGGCAATCTGGGGTAAACAGTTATAATGTAACACACGAAAATGTAAATAGTAGTACAATAAAAACAATAGTTGACAATTGGTATAAGGAAAATATTGAAGATAAAGGATATAGTGATAAAGTAGCAGATGTAATATATTGTAATGATAGGACAATCCCAAATGATAATAGTATATATGGAGTTGGTTATTCAAATTATGAAACAATATATGCACCTGCTAGTCGAATGATTGATTTGAATTGGTCATTTAAAAGTACACAAGAAATAAAAATGGTATGTAGCCAGAAAAATGACGCATTTACTGTAACTGATGCAGTAAATGGTAATAATAAGTTAACATATCCCATCGGTTTAATAACGATAGATGAAGCCTTGGCTGCTGGCGGAATGGGAGGCAAAAAAAATAGTAATTACTATTTGTACACTGGTCAATATTATTGGACAATGAGTCCTAATCACTATCAAGGAAGTGGTAATGATGCACGCGTTTTTAATATCTATTCTGATGGTAGTATTAATAACAGTTCTGTTATTAATAATCGCGGTGTTAGACCAGTTTTATCACTTAAGTCTTCAGTAATATTAACAGGAAATGGTACAATGACTAATCCATATATTGTATACTAACTATAATAAACTATCCTACAAAAACCTAGGCTACTATGCGATTAACCTAGAAATAAATGTCACTTTTATTTTTCCAAAACTAATTGCCTTTTCTTGTAAAAAGAATTATAATTAATATAAGGAATAGGTGATAAACAAATGAATAAATATTTAACCATGGATGCTAACACAGCCGTTGCTCGTGTAGCATACAAATTTAGTGAAATATGTGGAATATATCCCATCACTCCTGCCTCTCCTATCGCTGAAAAAGTCGATGTAATGAGCAGTGATGGTGAAAAAAACTTCTTTGGCAATACAGTTAAAGTAACTGAAATGCAATCTGAAGCCGGTGCTATTGCCGTTGTCCATGGAGCTTTAGAATCAGGCATCTTAGCCACAACATTTACAGCTAGCCAAGGTTTACTTTTAATGATACCATCTCTATACAAGTTAGCAGGTGAAATGTTACCAGGTGTAATTCATGTGGCAGCAAGAAGTCTTTCAACTCATGCTCTAAGTATCTTTGGCGATCATCAAGATATTTATGCTACAAGACAAACTGGTGTCTGCTTACTAGCATCATCATCTCCAACTGAAGCCTATCATATGGCAATGGTTGCCCATTTATCAGCCATCGAATCATCATTACCATTTATCCATTTCTTCGATGGCTTTAGAACTAGTCATGAAATTGATAAAATTCCTCTTGTTAAGGCCGAAGATATCAAAAACTTAATTAACTTCAAAAGCTTAGAAAAATTCCAAAAAAGAGCCATGAATAACACCACCCCTAATACTAGAGGTACTAATCAAAATGATGATATTTATTTTCAAAATACTGAAAGCAGAAATAGCTACTATACAAGAACTATTACTGTTGTTAATAATTACATGCAAAAAATAAATAAAATTGCTGGCACTAACTATAAACCATTCAATTACTATGGCGATCCTAAAGCAACGGACTTAATTGTCGCCATGGGATCAGTTTGTGAAACAATCAAAGAGACAATCGACTATCTAAACAGTCAAGGTAACCACTACGGTCTTGTCGAAGTTCATCTCTATCGACCTTTTAGTGAAGGACACTTAAAAAGAGTCATCCCTGCCACTACTAAAAGAATTGCCGTTCTAGATCGTACCAAAGAAGCAGGTTCACTTGGAGAACCATTATACTTAGATATTGTTTCGGCTTTAAAAGATACCAAAATCGATATTATCGGTGGAAGATATGGCCTATCTTCTAAAAATACCACTCCTGCAATGATCAAAGGTATCTATGATTTCTTATCATCATCTAAAAGACATCATAACTTTACTGTTGGTATTAATGATGATGTAACTAATCTAAGTATTGACTATGATGAAAGCTTCAAAATACCAAATAAAATGACTGAATTCTTAATCTATGGTTATGGTTCCGATGGTATGGTTTCTACTTGTAAAGATATCATCAAAATCATCGGTGACAATACCAATAATTTTGTTCAAGGTTACTTCCAATATGATTCCAAAAAAAGTGGTGGTGTAACTAGAAGTCATATTAGAATCAATAAAGAACCTATAAGAAGTACCTACTATGTCGATAATCCTAGTTTAGTTGTCATAACTAAAGACAGTTACATATACAAATACGATATGTTAACCAAAATCAAAGATAAAGGTACAGTAATCTTAAATACCAGTATGAGTGAAAGTGAATTAATCAAAACTCTACCTAATAAAGTCAAAAAACAACTAGCAAGTAAAAAACTGAAACTATATATTGTCGATGCTTACAATATTGCTAATAAACTAGGTCTTAAAAATAAAATAAGTACTTGTATGGAAGTATGTATTTTCAAAATAATTAACATTCTTAATGAAGAAACAGTTAAGAAAATCATGAAAGAAAATAATGAAAAACGTTTTGCCAAAAAAGGAAGTAAAATTGTTGAAATAAATAATAATATTGTTGATGCTTCCTTTGATATCTTAAAAGAAGTTAAAGTTGATAAAAAATGGTCTAAATTAGAAGTAACAGAAGCTAATAACTATAACTTTGACGAAATGATTAATCATCTTCAAGGTGATAGCCTTCCTGTCAGTGCTTTTATTGATAAAAGAAGTGGTATCTTCGAAGCGGGATCAACCAAATATGAAAAAAGAGAAATCGCCGAAAGCGTTCCATGTTGGAATAAAGAAAAATGTATAGAGTGTAACAAATGTGCCTTTGTATGTCCTCATGCCGTCATCAGACCTTTTCTTCTAGATTCTAAAGATAATAATGTTGAAACGATCCCATCTTTGTTTCCTAAAGACAAAAACTTTGCCATTGGTGTATCTTATCAAGATTGTACTGGCTGTGGCTTATGCGCGAACATTTGCCCAGGTAAACAAGGTAAAAAGGCTCTAACAATGAAGCCTTACGATAAAGAGACATTTACCGAAGATACTTTTAATTATCTAATGGAAAATAATCAGAACGAAGACTTTAAAGCTCCTGTTCAAAACGTCAAAAACACCAGTTTCATTATGCCTAAATTTGAATTTTCTGGTGCCTGTGCTGGTTGTGGTGAGACAGCTTATTTAAAAAATCTAACTCAAGTCTTTAATAACAATCTCTTTATTGCTAACGCCACTGGTTGTTCATCAATCTATGGTGCTGCTGCTCCAAGTACTCCATATAGTATTCCATGGGCAAGTTCCCTTTTTGAAGATAATTCTGAGTTTGGTCTAGGTATAGCTCTAGGTATTAATTTAAAACGTGAAAAAATTCAAAAATACATGGAAGAGAACTTAGCTAAAGATCATGATTTATTTACTAAATGGTTAGATAATAAAGATGACTTCACTATAACAAGCGAAGTTCAAAATGAAATTGATTATCAAAAACACCCATATCTTAGTGAACTAAAAGATTATATTCCTGCTAAAAGTATCTGGGTCGTCGGTGGTGATGGCTTTGCCTATGATATTGGGTATGGTGGTTTAGATCACGTTCTATCAACCAATAATAATATTAATATTTTAGTTCTAGATACAGAGGTATACTCTAATACTGGTGGCCAATCATCAAAATCAAGTAACCTAGGTTCAATCGCCTCTTTCACTGCTAAAGGTAAGACTAACTACAAAAAAGATTTAGCCCGTATTGCTATGTGTTATCCCCATGTCTATGTAGCCACAACTAATATTGGTTATAATTCAGAACAATACCTAAAAGTATTGAAAGAAGCATCAGCACACAATGGTCCATCTCTCGTCATTGCCTATGCCCCATGTATAGAACATGGTATTAAAACAGGTATGGAACATAGTTTAGATAATGCTATGTTAGCAACAAAATCAGGTTATTTCTTAACATTTAGATCTAACCCTGACACTAATACCTTTACTTTAGATAGTAAAGATGTTGATTTCAATCTATATGATGATTTCTTAATGACAGAAAATAGATATGCCAACTTAAAAAATGTCAACAAAGAACACGCTAACGAAATACTAGAGCAACAAAAACAATGGGCCATCAACCGTTATGAATATTATCAAAAATTAGACCCTAAAGATAACTAATCTAGTTAGATTAAATAACCACTTTCCCATATTTAGCATATAAAATATTGGAAGTGGTTTTATTATGGAATATATTACTGGTCATCTTATCGAATTACTCTTTACCATCATCAGTGCTATTTGTTTATTCTTATACGGTAAAATAAAGAAAACAATCAATACCATTGCTTATAATAAAGCAACCCTCTTAGTCATAACTAAAGATCTTTTTGTCCAAAAATATTATTTATACACCAAAATAGGATCAATTAGTCTTCTTGAAAAAGAAAGCTTAAATAGCCTATATCAAGAATATAAAAAACTAGGAGGAAATAGTGTCGTTGATGATTTATATCAAAAAATAAATACCCTTCCCTTAACCAAGGAGGAGGATAATCATTAATATTGAAGTAACAAATGAATTGTTAAATTGCCTGTTAATGGCTATGACCATCAGTGTCGTTGTTATGGCTATGATTCAAAAATTAAAAACATTAAGTTTTATCACCAAAGAAGAACACATCTTTCTTTTAAACTTTATCTTATCATTTTTAATAGGAATCCCTTTTTCTGTCACTTTCTTTGATACAAGTATCATAAATGGTATTTGGATTAGTCTCTTTTCTTTTATAGGAGCCCCAAGTATCTATAGTATTTTAAAAAATCAAAAAATCATAAATTACAAACCAACAAGCTTAGATGATAAGTTAACCGAAACAAGTCAAGAAGTAACAGATCAAAAAAATGAAGAAATTACATCTGAAAATGAATAAAAATTAAAAATCAGTCTATAATACTAATATCATATTAAATTATTAATATGATCCAAGGACTGGAATCTATATTTTCCAGTCTTTTAAAATGTCAAATTAATGTTTAAATGTTGTAATAACAAGAAAAAATGGTACAATATAATTATAGGAGGATAAAAAATGAAAATAAAAGTTGCAATTAATGGTTTTGGCCGAATTGGTCGCCTTGTCTTTCGTATTATGGAAGAAGATCCACGTTTTGAAGTTGTCGCTATTAATGATTTAACTGATGCCAAACAATTAGCATATCTACTTAAATACGATACAAATCATCGTGTTTATCAAAAAGATAATATAACTCATGATGACAACCATATTATTATTAATGGTCGTTCTATTGAAATTTATAGTGAGACTGACCCTAGTAATTTACCATGGAATAATTTAGATATCGATGTTGTTTTCGAATGTACAGGTAAATTTACTAGCGAAGAAAAAGCAAAAGCTCATATTACTGCTGGTGCTAAAAAAGTAATTATTTCTGCCCCTGCTAAAGGAGATCTTAAAACCATTGTCTACAATGTTAATGATGATATCCTAACAGGTGATGAAAAAATTATCTCAGCAGCATCATGTACTACCAATTGCTTAGCCCCTGTTCTAAAAGTTCTTGATGATGAATTTGGTATTGAAAAAGGTTTTATGACCACTATCCATGCTTATACCAATGATCAAGCTACTTTAGATATTGCCCATAAAAAGGATATCAAAGAAAGAAGAGGTAGAGCCTGTGCTATGAATATTGTGCCTACGTCAACAGGGGCTGCTTCTGCTATTGGTCTTGTCTTACCAAATTTAAAAGGAAAATTAGATGGAGGCGCTATTCGTGTTCCTGTATCTGATGGATCCTTAATCGATTTAACGTTAGAACTAAAAACTAATGTTACTGTTGAGGAAATTAACAAAGTATTTAAGGATCACCAAAATGAAACTTTAGATTATACGGAAGACCCAATTGTCTCATCAGATATCATATCTAGTACTTATGGTGCTACTGTCGATGGCCTATTAACTAAAATTGTCGAAGTTGAAGGCAAACAACTAGTTAAAGTTATTGCCTGGTATGATAACGAAATGGGTTATTCACACCAAATGGTAAGAACAGCAACCAAATTAATGACTAATAATTAATTTCATACTATATCAGTATGAAATTTTTCTTCTTTTAGACACAAAAATAAAAAAATAACAAAAAGCCAAGTAAAATTAATTGATATTATTTCAAATTTGTGGTATTCTAATATTAAGAATATCGTAATGAGGTGACACTATGGAGTTTAAAAAACTAATGGTTGTTTTAACGTTAACTGTCATCATCCTAGTAATGGTCTCACTAGGTGCGTCTTTTGCGTGGTATAGTTTCTCCAATAGTGGTACTAATTTCCAAACGTCGACCGCTAATGATGATGTTACTGTAACTTATACGCAAGATGAATATATTAATACCGTAACCGGTGTTCCTATCACTGATGATGAAATTGAAACTAAAGCTAGCAAAAATCAATTTTCTGTTCTTGCTGGAACAAATTTAACTGGTTACCAAGTGGCTATCCAAATTATGCTAACAGACATAACGATCGACGATGCCCTAAAAGTCGATGATTTTAAATATCAATTATTAGAAAATAATCAAGTTATTGCCAGTGGTACAGGTACCACTATTGGCGATAATACAACTCTAATCATCAAGGAACAAGGCAATATAACTGTTGGTACAACTTACAATTATGAATTACGTGTTTGGCTTGCCGAAACGGGCGTTAGTCAAAATGAATTAATGGGTAAAAGCTTTAGTGCCCAAGTAAAAATTGCTAGTACAATGAAAAAGTAGGTGAAAAAATGAAAAAATTTATCGATAACTCAGTAGCTATCGTTGGTGTCTTGACCATTATGCTTGTCACCTTTGGTATCACTTTTGCTTGGTTTGTATCGACGAGAGAATCATCTAATGAAGATCTAATTGCCAGTGGTAAGTTAGAAATTGTCTACGATAAAGGTGAAGATGTTCAAGGTGAACTAATCCCATCATCAAATAAAGATGTTGGTATCAATACATCTGTCACTATTAGTAGAACCCAAGCCTCTGTAAATGGCTTAGCAACTATCAGTCTAACCATTGATACCTTACCATTAGAATTAAGAACGGAAGCTTTAAATTGGGAAGTATATCGCAATGGTGAAAATACACCATATCAAACAGGAAACTTTGCCAATGTTAATGAAGGAGATGTAATTAACATCGTTGAAGATTATGAAGTAACAACTAGTGATACTATTTTCACCCTTTATCTTTGGTTAGATGGTACTCAAGCCGGTAACGAAGTTATGGGTAAAACCTTTGAAGGCCACCTCAGTGCCAGTGCTTATAGTAAAGGAACTTTAGAATAAAATTAACAAATAAGTAAACATATTGTATAATATGTTTATTTTTTTGCTTTTTTATAGTATAATTATTATGGTGATAATATGAACAGTAACGAGCCTATCGTAATGTATATAAAAACAATGGAAGATATTGAAAAATTAAAGAAAATACCTACGATTAAATATATTAATCTAGATATAACTAATCCTGACCAAGAAATAATAAAATATTTCTTAGAAAATGGCCAAAATTACTCCTATGCCGAAACTATTGATAAACGCCCTGGCTACATCTATATTGATTATGCAACTTTTAAATTAGGCCAAACCATTATCAATCATGCTATCGCTAATATCGACCCTAAATTAACCAAATTAGAAAAAGCTCGTGCCATATATATTTATTTAGGAAAAGAATTAGGTTATGATATTAATTCCTATCCAGAAAAAAATGAAGATTTTAACTTAACTAACCTAAGCACCATCAATAATATCTGGGGTGCTATTAGTAATAAAAAAATAACTAATATTTCCTTAAGTAAACTATACTATTATCTTTGCCATCTAATGAATATATCATGTGAAATAATTACTATCAATGAAGCCGGGCGATTAGCCAATAAATTGACGATTAACAATGCCACAATCATTGTCGATTTAATGGAAGATCTACCCTTTATTCAAGCTAATATGAAAACAACATCATTTGGTTCATACAACGACGATCATGAATTAGATAAAAAAGTAGGCTATATTTCTGAAGAATATAGTGACCTTAATCTTGATAATACCTTAAAGAAAATTAATTGTTCTGAAGGTAAAGTCCTAGGAGAAATTTTAACTCAAACCCAGTCAATACTACCAGTAAGAGACATAAGACCCATTGAACTAAGTCTTGTCTACCAAGAAATATTTGATAAATATTTTCCTAACTATGATATCACTATCAATAATTTATATATAAATAATATTTATAATCATAAAGAACACTTTATTCTCTTCTCATATCAAGATGAACACTATAGTTTTAACTACGCCCAAAATAGTTTTATTCTTATTACTAATGAAGAATTACTTCAAAATATTGAAACCAAAAAAATCGGTCTCTATTTAGATGAAGAAGTCCCTGCTTTAACTTCGTATCGTCTAAAAAGTGCCTAAATCATCTAAAACAAGCTATAAATTTGCCCAAATATCATTATTTAGCATAAACTTCCATATCAAAGAAGCAATTATATATTGAATAAATAGTAAAAAGTTGATAAAATATTAGTAGTGATAAATGTTGTTATCCTTTTATTTCAATATTTACACAAGAAAGAAGGCGAAAAAAATGCGTTATCTAATGTCCTTTTCTTATGATGGAAGTAATTTTAAAGGATATCAAAAACAACCCAAAGTCCGTACCGTTCAAGGGGAAATTGAAAAAGCATTAAAGCAGATAAATAACAATAACAAAGTAGATATCCATGCTTCTGGAAGAACTGATGCTGGTGTTCATGCATTAAATCAAACAGCCCATTTTGACTTAGAAATGGAAATAACTGAAGAAAAACTAAGACAAGGCTTAAATTCTCTCTTACCAGAAGATGTATACATAAAGAAAATAAGTAAAGTTGATGATAATTTTCACGCTAGATTTAACTCTATTGGTAAAGAATATATTTACATCATTAATTTAGGTGAATATAATCCTATTGATCGTAATTATGTCTACCAATACAATAAAAAACTAGATGTTGTTGAAATGGAACGAGCTTTAAAATATTTAGAAGGAACTCATAATTTCAAATCTTTTACTAAAACAGATGAAGAAAAAGATGATTATGTTAGAACCATATCTCAAACCAATCTAACTAGAGATATCAAAAATGTTAATATGATAACTCTAACTTTTGTTGGAACTGGCTTTTTAAGATATATGGTAAGAAATATGGTTGGTCTATTAATTGAAGTTGGTGAAGGAAAACGTAAAAGTGAAGAAATAATTGATATCTTAAAAGCTCAAGACCGCACTCGTGCAGGCAAAACGGCTAATCCAGAAGGATTATATTTAAAAAATGTCTTTTATTAATAAAATTAATACTTGAAATCAATGAATAAGATTTCAGACGAATTCAGATTAAATTGAAAATTTAATAAATAGGATTGACGCTCACTAAAAAAAGTGATATATTCTTGAATTTGACAGTTATTTAGCAAAAACACCTCTTTATCCCTTGATTTTAAAGGATTTAAGAGGTGTCTTTTTTC
>CALVRZ010000036.1 GCA_944358875.1 uncultured Bacilli bacterium | reverse complement strand
TTGTTACTGAATCTTTTTTCAATATTTATCTCTCCTTTCTATTTAAATTTTAAAAAATGTCAACAAATTTATTTTTGTTAACATCCTTTATTTTCAATAAATTTTGTACACTTTTTTCATAATTGGTTGACAAGCAATAAATTTATTACCTTTTCTAATATTGATTTTTCCCTTTATTTATGCGTTCTTTCCACAACAATTCTTATATTTCTTTCCCGAACCACATGGACACGGATCATTACGACCTATCTTATTACTTTTAGCTTGTCTTTTTACTGTATCTTTAGACTCGTTAGTAATAGTTTTCTTAGCTACTTCTTTTCTTTCTACATTACGTTTAATTTCTGATTTTAATAAGTAAATACTAACATCTTTATTAATTTTAGCTAACATATCATCAAATAACTCATATCCCTCAAGTGTATATGCTTGTAAAGGATTCTCATTAGCATATCCTCTAAGACCAATACCTTCACGTAATTGACTCATCGTCGTAATATGTTCCATCCAATAATGATCAACTACTCTAAGTGTAATAGCTTTCTCAAATTCATCTTTAACTTCTTGTGGAATTTCCTTTAATTTATCCTCATAATCTTTAACTACAGCATCATATATAATATCCGTAACTTCATCAGCATTCTTACCTTTAATTTCTGATAAATTAAGACGATGATTCTTTAATAAGTTTTCATTCGTAGCCTCTAAAATTTCACTATAATCAGTATCACTTAAAGAACTAGTTTCAATCAAATGACTATTAACAATATCTCTAATATGCTCCATGAATAAATTCAACGTATCTTCATGAATAGATTCATTATCTAATATTTCATTTCGCTTAGCATAAATAATTTCTCTTTGATTATTTAAAACATCATCATAATTTAAAAGTTGCTTTCTTATATCAAAGTTATTTCCCTCAACTCTCTTTTGTGCTGTCTCAACTGATTTAGCAAACATCTTATTTCTAATAGCTTGTTCACCAGTAAAACCTAAATTAGCAAGCATCGTTCGATATTTTTCTGAACCAAAGCGAACCATCAAATCATCTTCAAATGAAACATAAAATTGTGTAAACCCAGGATCACCTTGACGTCCAGCACGTCCTCTAAGCTGATTATCAATACGTCTAGATTCATGTCTTTCTGTACCAATAACACATAATCCTCCAAGTTCAACAACACCTTCACCTAATTTAATATCTGTTCCACGACCTGCCATATTAGTAGCAATCGTCACAGCACCCTTTTGACCTGCTTTTGCAATAATTTCGGCTTCACGAGCATGATTTTTAGCATTTAATACTTCGTGCTTAATATGTTTCTTTGTCAAAAGCTTACTGACAAGTTCACTCGTCTCAATAGCAATTGTACCAACCAAAACAGGTTGTCCCAATTTATGTCTCTTTTCAATTTCTTTGACAATCGCTGAAAATTTACCCTCTTTACCAGGATACAATAAATCCGTCTCATCAACCCTAATAACGGGCTTATTCGTAGGAATTTGAATAACATACATATTGTAAATATCCCTAAACTCTTCTTCTTCTGTTTTAGCTGTACCAGTCATACCTGATAATTTCTTATACATTCTAAAATAATTTTGGAAAGTAATTGTCGCCAAAGTTCTTGTTTCTTGTTGAATCTTTACTCCTTCTTTAGCTTCAATAGCTTGATGTAAACCTTCAGAAAAAGCTCTTCCTTTCATAAGACGACCTGTAAACTGATCAACAATAATTACTTGGTCATCTTGAACAACATAATCAACATCTCTTTTCATCGCATAATTAGCCTTTAAAGCCTGATTAATATGGTGAACCAAAGTTGTATTATTAATATCATATAAATTCTTCAAATTAAAATGACGTTCTGCTTTCTTTGAACCTTCATCCGTAAGACTTACCGCTTTCGTTTTAAGATCCATAATATAGTCTTCATTTTCTTTTAACATTTTAACAAAAGAATCCGCACTACTATATAGATTAATCGCTTGCATAACACCACCAGATATAATTAAAGGTGTTCTAGCTTCATCAATTAAAATAGAATCCACTTCATCGACAATACAATAATTAAGTGGTCTTTGAACCCGATTTTCTTTTCTAACAACCATATTATCTCTTAAATAATCAAAACCAAGTTCATTATTAGTAGTGTACAAAATATCACAAGCATAAGCTTCTCTTTTTTCTTTAGCACTAAGATCTCTTAAATTAAGACCTACAGTTAAACCTAAAAATCTAAATATTTCGCCCATCCATTCCGAATCACGCGTTGACAAGAATTCATTAACTGTAACAATATGCACTCCTTCTCCTGTAAGAGCATTAAGATAAGCCGGCATAACACAAGTAAGTGTTTTACCTTCACCAGTTTTCATCTCAGCAATATTACCATAATGAATAGCCATACCACCAATTAATTGACAATGAAAAGGTTTCATATTAACGGTTCGATAAGCAGCCTCTCTAACAACTGCAAAAGCTTCGACTAATAAATCATCTAAAGTTTCACCATCTTCTAATCTTTTCTTAAATTTATCTGTATAACTAGCTAATTCTTCATCTGATAGTTTACTCATATCTTCATCAAGTTCTTCTATTTCATTAGCAAGTACTTCAAACCTCTTTAACTCTTTATATTCCATATCAAATAAATTCTTAATTGCTTTAAACATATCTTCACCTTCCATATATAATTTAATTACCTAAATATTATATAAAAAATACCCCTCTAAGTCAATCTTTTTACCAAAGAAAGGGCGAATTATCCCCTTTACTTATATTATTATCACTAATATCTCTTTTTCCTTTTTAAAACAAAAATAACATTGACAATTATATCTATTAACTCTATAATTTTAATAGAAGAAATAAAAGAGGTGTCAATATGAAACATTTAAAATACTTATTACTTTTACTAATTATCATTCCTATTCCTATAAAAGCTAAAGAAATAGATCCCGATTTTCCCGATTTATACTCTGAAAATGCTATTCTATATAATATGACAACTGATGAAGTCCTATATGAAGAAAATCCTGACGAACAAGTAGCTATTGCTAGTCTTACTAAAATTATGACTACCATCATTGCTATCGAAAATATTGATGACATACAAAAAACTGTAACCATACCAGAACAAGGTCTAGCAGGTTTAAAAGAAGCTAATGCTTCTGTCGCTGGTTTTAAACTAAATGATAAAGTAAGCTATGAAGATTTATTATATGGAGCTCTTCTCCCATCAGGAGGAGATGCTACACAAACTCTAGCTTATTATATCGCCGGTAGTAACGAAAACTTTGTCAAATTAATGAATGAGAAAGCAAGTGAATTAAATCTGAAAAATACTCACTTCTCTGATCCTACAGGACTAGATGATCATAATAACTATTCTACCGTCCGCGATGTAAGCACCATTTTAAAATATGCCCTAGAAAATGAAACTTTCAAAGAAATATTTACTACTCAAGAATATACAACTAGTAATAATCTAAATTTAAAAAGTACCCTCTATTATAACACTCATAATTATAATTTAAATAACTTATATATCTATGGTAGTAAAACTGGTTTTACCGACATCGCTGGTTTTTGTCTAGCTACTATTGCCAAAAATGATGATACTGAATTTCTCTTAGTAACTACTGGTGCCCCTTATGAAACTAGGTATCCATATCACTTTGTCGATGCCATTAACATCTATAATTATTACACTGATAACTATCATTACCTAAATCTTTTAGATACAAATGAAAATATTATTTCTCTAGATACTAAATACAGTAAAGAAGAAAAATACAATTATAAACCAAATGAAACAACATCAATATATATTAAAAATAATATTACTAAAGAAAATCTTACTTATAATTATGAAGGAATTAAAACAGTAACCCCATTCACTAAACAAGAACAAATAGGTACTCTTACAATAACCTTAGATAATGAAACACTAAAAACCGTTCCCATCATTTATAATGGTACTCTAACCCTATCCCTTTTATCCTTAATAATGGACAATCTAATCTATCTTATCGGAGCAATCATCTTAATTACTATCATTATTATTTTAATTATTAAAAAGAAGAAAAACAAAAAGAGAAGAAAAAAAAGAAAATATAGTAAACGATAAATGTCTACTATATTTTTTATCTAAAACAACACTTTCTCAGACCTATACTGCTTAATAATACAATAAATAATAATAGCAATATATACAATTGTCGATACAAACATAAGTAAAATATCCATATAATTAATAATACCATTACTAATATCATTAAATACTAACGAAAAATTCAAGAAAGGTATAATTGATAAAATAGCTGTCGATTTAATACCTACCATAAAAGCAATCATTCCTGGGAAGAAAGCCACAAACGTAAGAGGCGTCAACGCACTTTGAGCTTCCTTAAACGTCTTACACATACTAGCAATTGCAATACAAAGACCACTGATGAATATTGAATAAGCAATAATAACAATAACACTCATTACAATACTAAGACCAGATATCGTAATAGGAGCAGTTTCATAAATTGTAAATTGATTATTAGCAACTTCAAAAGAAATCAAAGCCAATACCAAACTAAGTACTCCCGTAATAATTGAAGATATTGTCACCCCTAATAATTTACCAACAATAATATCTCTACTCTTAATTGGAAAAGTAAGCAATGTCTCCAAAGTACCTCTCTCTTTCTCACCCGCGGTAGTATCTGTCGCTGGATAAGTTGCCGATACTGTAATAGCCATCATAATAAACAAGAATGCGTAGCCGACAATATACATCGAATAAAAATTATTTTCCCCTAAATCATTAACTTCCAAAGTAATAATATTCAATATTTGATTAGCATCTTGACCAATATTCGTCAAAGCCTCTTCCTGTAACAAAGTCTTATAATTAGCATAATAACTCTTCATCAAAGAAGTTGCATAACCACCACTTTCACTACCAACATTAGTATTAAGTACATAATTATTATCCTCTTTAGTTACATACAAATAAATATCACTACTATCAAGCTTACTTCTAAGCTCATCTTCACTACCACATACCGCCTCAATATTCATATCATTAACCAAAGTCTCTTCTTCACTCGAAAGATCATAAGCAAAACCAATCTTATTATAATCATCACCACTTTTACTCATCTGACTCTGAAACAATGCCGACATTCCCAAAATTAACACGGGTATCATAATAGGAATAATTAACATCATCGATAACGATTTCTTATCTCTAAAAATCTCCCTAATCTCTTTCTTTAAAATATTAAAAACATTACTCTTCATTGTTATCACTTCCAATCAAAGCAAAAAACGCATCCCGCAAATTACTTGTCTTCGTCGCCTTTCTAATCTCATCCGGTGTTCCCTCTTTAATAATATTACCATGATTAATCATAATCACTCTATCACAAATATTTTCAGCTTCTTCCATATAATGAGTTGAATACAAAACACACTTTCCCTTTTTCTTCTCACTCTTTATAAAATCCAAAATAATTTGACTAGAAATAATATCCAACCCACTTGTCGCTTCATCCAAAATATAATATTTAGGATCATGGATCAAACATCTAGCAATATTTACTCTCTGTGTCTGTCCTGTTGACAAATTACCAATTCTACTATATAGAAACTTATCCATTTCTAAAATTCTAGATATCTCTTGGATCCGATTATCAATTTCATCTTTCTTAACCTCATAAAATTCTGCACACATCCTAAGTAGTTCATATGGCGAAATACTATTATAAATCTTCGTATTACCAGATAAATAAGCTAAACTCTTTTTAATCTTAATCTCATCCTTTTTATAATTCATATCATCAAATTGAACATCTCCTGAAGTAGGATTCATAATTCCGGCGACCATTCTAAGTAAAGTCGTCTTTCCTGCTCCATTAGGACCCAAAATACCAACAATTTCTCCCTCATTAGCCTCAAAAGATACACCATTAACAGCATAAAATTCCATTTTTTCTTTCTTATTTTTTTGTTTAACAAACTTCTTCTTTAAATCATTAACTTTAATCATTAAACTCATCCTTTCATTATCTTAACTTAAACGTTTTAGGAGCCATATGATATACCAAAAATAAAGATACAACAGCATAAATAACAGCAAATAATATCATAATACTACCAAATATCATCGTTGACACTTCTATTCTTGATATATAATAACATCCCCAATAAGTAAGCAAACTAACAATTGTATAAGTTGTACTTTTCATTTCCATTCCTATATTATAAGGTTGAAGTAAATAATAAATAACCAAATTATGAATAGAAAAGAAAATTGACATAGCCAAAACGGCCATAAATACAATTACATAATTAATTATATTATCAGTCCCCCCACTTATAAAAAGCAAAACACATAAAGATATAGCAAGTACCACCGTCGGTACCAAATTAATAATAATAACCGTTTTTAATCTCTCTTTAAATAACATAAGTAAAGTTTTAGATTGTCTAAAGAAACGATATTGTAACATACTATGATCACAATTCATAAACATCGCATTAGTAATTGTCTTTCCTGTATTAATAAAATACATAACAAAAAGTAAATAAGGAAGCAACATCAAAATAAAACGATTAACTACTAAAGAAACATCTTTTAACAATAACATCAAGATAGCCATACCTATAGCTAAAACAAGAATCACAATTGTTGTCCATTTAGCATTATCCTTTAAAATTTTACGATGCCTTTTTACAAACAAATCATGAAAATAAGCAAAACCATTCTTATCACTACCAATACCTTTATCAATAACAATCTGTTTATTACTTGTTGTTTGCATTACTTCCCCTTTTTGTTTTTCATTTACAAAAATATCATCACGCTTCAAAAGTCTCTTATAAAGATAAGCAAAACCTTTAAACCTAAAAATATAGTTAACAGCTATTATAGAGCCAACCAAAACAACACCACTTATAACATAAAAAATTGGTTTACTAATAACAATATCAAAGTATGGTAAGCCATAAGCTAAAAACAATCCAATTATAATTAAGCCAAAATAAACTACCCACGACTTAGGTTTATTCTCATTAATAACTTTCTTCGTCTTTTTAATTCGATAAAGATAAAAAGCAATAACCATAAGCTTCAAACCAACCATCGTACTAACAAGAAGAAAAACATCATACCATTTCAAACCCGTAAGTAGTAATAAAGCTACCACTTGACCTAACCAAGTACTAAATAAGAAAAAGATAAAATTACTTAAAGTATGACTTCTAGCATCCATTTTCATCAAGACAATCATATAATACTTATCCCTTGTTGGATTAAAAATTTCCGTATTACTAAAGCAACCAATCAAACTAAGAAACAAATACACATGAATTATTAAATCACTACTACTATTACTATCAATATCAAAAAGAAAAATCACAAAAATATAAATATATAAAAACTTATATCCAAATACTTTAACAATCATTCTTATTAAACTAATAATCACATTAATTATTTTAAATATTTTTTTACCATATAATTTACTAGAAATATATTTTCCTATTAAAGGTAATCTCTGTAATGAATAGATAAACTGGTTAACCACATAAGCATTTTTAACTTTAAATGAAATCAAAAAAGAATTAAGAAACTTCTTTATCATAGTCATTTTCTTCACCCTTTAAAATATCAATAATTTTCTTTTTAAAATCTTTATTACTAAGATTATCCTTACTTACATGTTCCAAAACACCTTTATTCAAAACAACAATCTCATCACACAAATCTAAAGCAAGTTCCATAATATGTGTTGAAAAAATAAGAATATGTTTCTCTTTTATCTTCCTAAGTAATTCTTTCATCTCTTCAGCCACTACAACATCAAAAGAAGTAAGTGGTTCATCCAATAAAAGAATTTCTGGACTAGCTATGATATAAACTAACATTTGCAATTTATTCTTCATTCCATGTGAATAATCTCTCATTAATTTATCACGATCATCCATATCAATTTTAACTAAATCAAAATATTCATCTATCTCCTTTAAATCCTTAATATTATCCTTATTAATATCAATAAAGAATTTTAAAAACTCTCTTCCCGTCAAAAATTCTGGCACAACTGGTGTCGATAAAACATAACCAATATCTTGTGACTCAATCTTTTTTTCTTTTTTATTATCCAATAAATAAAATTTACCACCATCAATATCCAAATCCTCATTTAAACAATTAAATAAAGTTGTCTTGCCGGCTCCATTTCTTCCTAATAAACCATATATTTTACCTTCTTCAAAAGTAAAATTAATATCCTTTAAAACTTCCTTCTTACCAAAATTCTTTTTTAGTCCTTCGATAACTAACTTTTTCACACTTCTTCCTCCCTAAAAATATTATATAATATTTAAAGTCAAAAGAAAAGAAAACTACTACCAAAATAGTAATTTTCTTTATTTTAAAATTATTAAATATTATTCTGTTTCAATAATACCATAATTTCCATCATGGCGTTTATATAAAACCATCACTTCATCATTTTCACTATCTTTATAAACAAAGAAAGTATGACCAAGTAATTCCATTTGTAAAATAGCCTCTTCTTCACTCATTGGCTTAATTTCAATTTTCTTTCTTTTAACAATCTTGTTATCTTCATATTTCTCTGTTTCTAAAAGTTCATAATCAAAATTAAATTCTTTATATTTATCATTAATATTTTGTTTCTTTAATTTTGTCTTATTCTTCCTAATTTGTCTTTCTAACTTATCCATAACTAAATCGATCGCTGCATACAAATCATCATGTTCTTCCTCACTTCTAAGTGTAAATTTATCTGTAGGAATAGTTACTTCGATAATATCTCTATTTCCTCTCGTCTTAACAAGTATATTAGCATTAAGATCATCTCTTTTAAAATACTTATCAAGTCTCCCCATTTTCTCTTCGATATAGCTTTTAATAGCTTCGGTAACAACTAACTTGTCACCACGAATATTACATTTCATAATATCCCACCTTTCTTACCATAATTATAACATTAATTTCTTTTTTGTAAAGTTAATCCCATCATTTCCCACAAAAAATAACTAATTACTTCTTCTTTATAAACTTATTTAATAACACATGAATAACTATCAACAAAATACCAATACCTAAAGCAATATAACCATTAGTAACAATACCACCTATATCAATGGTAATAACGCCCCTTATTAAATTAACCACTATTGGCATAAATATCACATTAACAATACCAACACAGCAAAGAGCAATACCAACATTAATCATCCATTTATATAAACTCTTCTTAATTAAAGCAATTATAACTGTAATAGCAATTATTCCAATTACCATAGCTATTTGTAATGTTGAAGAAGTAAGAACATTATAAATATTCAAAGCAAATAATTCCTCACTACTCATATTATCTTTCACAATCATAACTTCTTCTTCAATCTTTTCATTAATCAAATCACTAGTAGCAATACTATCAATAATTTCTTGTTTATCCTCTTCTGTTATTTCAATACCATAATCTTCCAAAGTATCTTTATTCTCATCAATTAATTTTTCTAATTCACTATCAATATTAGCAATTACAATCTCATCTCCATTGTTAAGATAACCCATCACTTCATCAAAAATATCCTCTGTTACCTCATCTATTGCTTCACTTTGCTTAATATTATCCTCTACTTTTTCTAAAACATCATCATTAACCTTATCATCAAAACTAGAAACAACATCATTAATACTACTTACAATCTCTTCCTTAACTACCACATTAGATATAGTATTAACAACCACCTTCTTAAAATTCAAACTAAATATTAAAGTACTAAATAGAATTATCAACAATACTGTTAATAACCCACATATAAATTTCTTCATTCTAAGCCTTCTTTCCGTTTTTCTTTTTATCCTTAAACTTGTAAAACCAGAAAATAAACCCAAAGAATATAATAACTAAAATAACTAAAACAATATTAGAATAAGTATCAAAAATATTTAAAATAGAAGTCCAGTTTTCGCCTACTATAGAACCTATTAAAATAAGAACAAAATTCCAGATTAAAGATCCTAATGTTGTATAAGTTAAAAACTTAACCATTGGCATTTCACTCATTCCAGCGGGAATTGAAATTAAACTTCTAACAATAGGAATAAAGCGACAAAAGAATACTGTTTTATTACCTTTCTCATCGAACCATTTATCCGCCTTATCAATATCACTATTTTTAACTCTAAGAACTTTACCAATCTTTCCCGAAATAATTTTCTTTAATCTATCTTTATTAAATATCTTACCAATATAATATAAAACAATTGCCCCGATTACAGAACCCATCGTGGAAGCAATAACCATTCCTACAATATTAAGTTCCGTATAAGTAGTTAAAAAGCCCCCGAATAATAAGATAACTTCCGAAGGTATAGGTGGAAAAACATTTTCAATAGCTATCATTAAAAATACACCTAAATACCCAAATTGATCCATAAATGATAATATAAATTCTTGCATAAAACATCTCCTTTAACATAATTTACACTATAATAATTATATAATATAATTAATCAAATTAAAAGAGAATTAATAAAATTTATTTAAGTTAACCGCATAGCGTCCCTCAGTATGAAAAAGTAAATAAGAAACTTATTGTTCTTTATTTACTTTTACTTTCACCTGTCTTATAATCTATCTCTATCCCATCTTGAACATTATATACATATACATTAAAACAAATATCACCACATCTATCTTCTACACTACTAGCTTCTATCTGTACCCCACTAGCTAGTAAATTATTACCTTCAAATACCGGTGTAACTCTATATAAAACATGATTATTTGTCTCTTTTACATATTCAGCAACTTGATTTTCAAATTCTAACATCCCATCGACATTCATACTTCTTGTACATGTAATTAAATTCTCTTCATTAGCGTTCTCTCCCGTTAGTTGATACCCAATCAAATGACACCTATTATATAGATACTTACCATCAACACTATCATATTTTTCTTGAACCCATCCTGTTGGATAAACACTACTAATACTTTCTCTATCTTCTGTTGGCATAATATCTTGTCCAATATTAGCTATAGCCACCCCACATCTACCTAAGTTATCTAAATCACTATATTCTTCATAAGATTTAGTAGTATAATCATCTTCATCAAAATCAGGTTTATTATCATTAATAACTACATAAGCATTACCATTATAATCTGGAATATTATCTATATCATATGAAGAATAAGTCTTATTATTCTCATTTATAAACCAAATAACTACTAAAATAATACTAACAATAATAATATGTACTAAAAAATCTTCTATCTTTCTTTTATATTTATTTTTTTTCTTTCTTCTTCTACTCATATACTTAACACCCAATTATAATTTTATCATATTTTAAAGAATATCAATCATAGAAAATTAAATATTTTTTATTGATTTTTAAACTATTCGCTTGTTTTAAAGAAATATTTATAGTATATTAGTTATTAGGAAATACTAACTGTTGAGTGCTTGCCTCCAACTAAATAAGGAAGGAGGCTGATAGTTATGCATAAGAAAGATTTCTTAATTTCTTCTTTAATCATCATTATCTTCTTACTAATAGCCTTACTTTTTACTTTAGTAAAGTAGTAAACTATATAAGAAAAACAGCACTCAATCTAGCATAAATTAAGTGCTGTCCCACAAATATGAGGTAAGTACTCAACATGCGTAAGTTAAGTATTTCCCTTTTTTATTTTATGCAAGTATCTCTTGCTAAATACATAATAACACAAAATTATTATTTTGGCAAATGTTTAATATAATATCTACCTATATCTTTTTAAAATCTTTACCGTCTCTTTACTCAAATTACCTACAATAGGTCTATCAGTAAGTTCA
>CALVRZ010000035.1 GCA_944358875.1 uncultured Bacilli bacterium | reverse complement strand
AAGTTTTTAATGATAAAGTCTTATTTTTAAGGCTTTTTCCATTAATTTTCTACATAACTAAATTTTCTACATAAATACTATTATGTAGAATTCTACATAATTACATGTAAAAGACTATCACTTAAAAGTGATAGTTAATACTATATATTTGATGTATAAAGGTCAATAATCATATAAAATAAAATTACATTTCAGTTTGAAGTTGAATGGAGAATTATGGCATTTATGAAAGAGAGTTAAACCGGTATTAAATAAAGAGAAGTAAAAGCTTCAAGATTTTTAGTTTTAGTAGTTTCTAAATAGAAGCCATTAGATTTTAGATTTTTGAAGTTAAATTCTATTGCTCCAAAGCGATAAGTATAATCTTTGATAGCTCTTTTAGGGTCACCATTAGTAACAATAACCCAGTGTTCTTCAATACCATCTTTATTATAATTTTCTTTACCAATAACAATATTAGTTAAAATTTTATATCTATAAGTGTATTCAACATCATTAAAAATAATAGAAGAATACTTATGAGGTTTAATATCTTTAATATATTTCCAAACATAGTGACCTTCTTTAGAATCAAAGACTCTAATTTTATGTTCATATCTAGTACGAATAACATAAGTATGATTTAAAGAAGCAATATGAGAAAGGACAGCACAACTAGGAAAAAATCTATCAGCAAGAAAGATAAGATTATAGTTTTTATCTTTAAATAAATTATGAACATAATTAATACCTTCAATAATTAAAGAAGAAGAGAAAGCATAAGGATCGCTTTTACCTTTAAAACATCTAAACCAAAGAGGAATAGATTGTTTACCAATACGTAAGTTAAAAGAAAGGACAGTAAAATTATCAGAACAAAACATATGATCAAAAGTAATATGAACTCTATTATCAGAATGTTTAACTTTATAATTATCAATAACATAAGTAATGATAGTATGATAAAGCTCGTAAGGATTAAACTTTTTAGAATTAAATAAACGTCTAATTTTACGTTGAATAGATTCATCTTGGATATTAAGATGGTTAATATTTTTAGCAATATCAGAAGTAACCACAGATTCAGAAGAAATAAGTCCAAGAAGGATATGAGGAAACATTTTGTAGTGAGGTTTAGAAAGGGGTAAATTAATTTGATTAAAAAAAGTATTTAAATTACTTGCGATATCGTAATTAGTATTATATAATAACATTAGAACAACTCCTTTATTATGATTTTATAGGTATATTATACCAAAATTAAGTTGTTCTAGTAAAGGGGCAGTAAATGCCTCTTTAACTGTGTAATGAAAAAGTGTCCGGAACTAAGTTGTTATCATAGATTTTTAGTTATCAGAGAAAACCTATTTAATGATTGAAGTATAATAAAAAGGATGGAATCACAAAAGTAACAATGTCGTCCCACACTAAAGAAAAAAGAAAGAAAAAGTAACAAGGGACGACCAAAATTCTACAACAAATATGTAGTATATATAATAATATAGAGCAACCAATATTGGTTGCTTTTAATAAGGGGCTTAATGAGGGACGCTATGCGGTTAACACATAATAAATTTGACATAGGGAATGTTATATGTTAAAATAGCTAATGTTTTATGGAATTACTTAAAATGATTTATTTAAATTGACAAATAGTGATTTTTCCTCTAAAATATATAATAGAGGTGAGTAGGATGTATAAGGATAGAATTGCTTTAACTATTCAAGATATTTTAGAGAAAGATTTTAAGATCGATGCTCGTGGTTATCGCCTTCAAGAAGTTGATAAGTTTTTGGATGTTATTATAAGAGATTATAATGAATACAATAATATTATTAAAGCTTTAGAAAAGGAAAGAAGAGCTCTTACTCAAGAAAATCATGAACTTAAGCAGGAAATTAGAAATTTGAAGTCTAGTATTGAAGCTGCTAAGTATGGTGAGAAAGAGATTACTAATGTTGATTTATTACGTCGTATTTCACAACTTGAGAAGATTATTTTAGGTAAGGAACAACAATAATCGGGGCAAACGCTGCAAAGTTTTTTGTAGAGGAAAGTCCACGCTCGCACTATCTGGGATGATAGTAGTGTTTGTGCTTAGGGAAAAAATAACCTAAGGCAACAATAGTTGACGGCTTCTTGCTGACCTAAGGTATTGCTATGGTTAGTTGGATGTAAAAGTGCCACAGTGACGAAGCTATTTAGAAATAAGTAGAGTGAAACGAGGTAAACCCCACAAGCGAGAAACCCAAATTTTGGTAGGGGAACTACTCGAGGAGAAAAAGAATCTAAGAGTGGATACTTAGGTATAGATAAATGTTTGCCGCCTTTTTAGGTACAGAACGTGGCTTATAAGATTATTATTGTTTAATAAAGGAATGATTTTATGAATGAAATAGGTTTAAGATTAAAAGAGAAAAGAGAAGAGAATGGTGTCTCGATCGAAGAGGCGGCGACTGATCTTAAGGTTAGACCTAGTCAACTTTCTTCTTTAGAAGCGGGAAAAAAAGATGATTTTAAGGATGTTTTATTTCTTAAGTATTTGATTAGGGATTATGCTAAATATTTGGGATTAGACAGTGAGCAAATGGTCGATAAGTTCAATGAATTTTTATTTGATTATACATCAAAGATACCAGTTGAGGCAATTGAGGAAGCTAAAAAGAATAAGAAAGATGACAAGGTTATTGTTTCGCCATATACAAGTTTTAAAGATAAAAACTTGGGATTTGTGAAATATATTGTTATTGCTATTGTAGCTATTCTATTAGTTGTTGCAATTTATTTTTTGGTTACTAGTTTAACGAAGAGTGATGATTTTAGTAGTAATGGCATTACTTATGCAATTGGAGGTAATGTAAGTGAATAAAGCTAATAAGATTACAATGGTTAGAATTGTTTTATCAGTTATTATTATGTTTATATTGTTATTTCCTTTCTATCAATTAGGAATTACGGTACCAACTTTTTTAGTAGGAAATAATGTGGTTGTCGATATTAGGTATGTTATTGCCGGTGTTATATTTATTATTGCATCAATTACGGATTTTTTGGATGGTTATATTGCGAGAAAAGAAAATATAGTTACGGATTTTGGTAAGACAATCGATGCTATTTCGGATAAGTTACTTACTAATCCTTTACTTATTATTCTTGCTTGTAATAATATGATTAGTCCAGTTATACCAGTGGTTATTATTGCTAGAGATATTATTGTCGATTCTTTAAAGATGGTTATTGGTAATAAGAGTTCTGCAGTGGGAGCGATATATGTAGCTAAGGTAAAGACTGCAACTTTAATGGTAGGTATTGCTTTAACATTATTTTATAACTTACCATTTGAACTCATCGATGTTAGAATATCTGATTTCTTATTAGTTGTAGCAGCGGTATTATCAGTGGTGTCAGGTATTAAGTATTATATGATGGCTAAACCTTATTTTAAAGAAAGATAGAAGATTTAAGATTGTAAACAGAATTATTTCTGTTTTTTTCTTGGAAAAAAAGGAAATTGGGTATTTGACTAGAATAATATAGATGAAAGGAAAAAATTGGGATTTAATTTTCACAAACAAATGTACGAAAAAGTATTGACAAATATTTTTTGGTATTATATAATTTATTTATGCAATAGATTAGAGGAGGATAAATTAAAATGAGTAAAACAGTTGAAAAAGATAAAGCTTTATCACAAGTGCTTGCGGATATTGAAAAGCAGTTTGGTAAAGGGGCAATAATGAAATTAGGAGAACAAGAAGATGTGAATATTGAAGTTGTTCCTAGTGGTTCAATTTCTTTGGATATAGCTTTAGGAGCAGGTGGTTATCCTAAGGGAAGAATTATTGAAATATATGGACCAGAATCATCTGGTAAGACAACATTTGCTTTACATGCGATTGCATCGGTACAAAAAGAAGGGGGAAGGGCGGCATTCATCGATGCTGAACATTCTTTAGATCCAGTATATGCTAGTCATTTGGGTGTTAATATTGATGAGTTGTTGTTATCACAACCTGACACAGGGGAACAAGCTTTAGAGATTTGTGATGCCCTTGTTAAGAGTGAAGCTATTAGTATTATTGTTATTGACTCAGTGGCAGCATTAGTACCACAGGCGGAAATTGATGGCGAAATGGGAGATTCACATGTAGGTCTTCAAGCTCGTTTAATGAGTCAGGCTTTAAGAAAGTTATCAGGTTCGGTTAATAAGACTAATACGATCGTTATTTTTATTAATCAATTAAGAGAGAAAGTAGGGGTAATGTTTGGTAATCCAGAGACGACACCGGGCGGAAAAGCTCTTAAATACTATTCTTCTGTAAGATTGGATATTCGTCGTGGCGAACAAATAAAACAAGGAACGGATATTATTGGTAATAGAACTAATATTAAAGTTGTTAAAAATAAAGTGGCACCTCCATTTAAGACGGCTACGGTTGATATTATGTATGGTGAAGGTGTATCCCATGAGGGAGAACTTGTTGATTTGGCAACAGATGCTAATATTATTGAGAAAAGTGGAGCTTGGTATTCATACAATGGCGAAAAGATAGGTCAAGGTAGAGAAAACGTTAAGATGTTATTTAAGAATACACCAGATTTATCATTAGAAATTGAAAATAAAGTAAGAGAGTTTTATGGTATTGGTAAAAAGGATACCAAGAAGAAAGAAGATAAATAAAAGTAGATAACTATAAAAAAGTAGGAGTCTACTTTTTTAGTGTTTGTTCTTGTGGTTAAATTTCTTGACAATCTTTTAATTTATCGTTACAATTATATATATAGTTTAGATTAAGTTATTTTTGATAAATTATATAGATAATGGAGGTAGTTATATGAACAATTTATTATTCTCCATTTTAATGTTTATTCTTGGATTTATTATCGGAATAGTTATTTTCTTTATTGTTTTACATTTTAAACATAAAGCTGATGAAAAGAAAGCTGAGTCTGTTATTGATACGGCTAAAAAAGAAGCTGGTAAAATAAAACGTGATTCTCTTTTAGAAACGAAAGAAGAAATTAATAGGTTAAAAATTGAAACTGAAAGAGAAATTAAAGAGAAAAAAAGTGAAATTAAAGAATCGGAAGATCGTTTATTGCAAAGAGAGAGCAATATTGATCGTCGTGATTTAGCTTTGCAAAATAGGGAAAGTTCATTAGAAGATAGAGAAAATAATTTGGTTAATAAGCAAAAAGAGATTCAAGAAGAAAAAGATAAAATGGAAGAAATTAAGAAACAACAGTTAGATTTACTTGAAGAAATTGGTGGTTATACCAAGGAACAAGCTCATGATACGATTATGAGAAAAGTTGAAGATGATATGGCGAAAGAGATTGCTTTATATATTAGAGAACAAGAAGCTGATGCTAAGATTGAAGTTGATAATAAAGCTAAAGCAATGTTAATTAGTTGTATGCAAAAATATGCGGCAGATGTTACAAATGAGCAAACAGTATCCGTTATTAGTTTACCTAATGATGAGATGAAAGGTCGTATTATTGGTAGGGAAGGTCGTAATGTTAGGACGATTGAGTCAGTAACGGGTGTCGATCTTATTATCGATGATACACCAGAGGCGATTGTTATTTCTAGTTTTGATCCATTACGTAGAGAAATTGCTAAACTTACTTTGGATAGTTTGATTAAAGATGGTCGTATTCATCCGGCTAGAATTGAAGAAGTATATGATAAGATGTGTACACAAGTTAATCAACAAATTAAAGACTATGGTAGAGAGGCAATGTATTCTTTAGGTCTATCTAAAATTGATCCAGAGCTACTCGAGATTATTGGTAAGTTACATTTTCGTAGTAGTTATGGTCAGAATGCTTTACTTCATTCTATTGAAGTTGCTAATATTGCTGGTCTTCTAGCTGGTGAATTAGGAGAGAATGTGAACTTAGCGAAAAGAGCAGGTTTACTTCATGATATTGGTAAAGCAATTGATTTTGAGATGGAAGGTAGTCACGTACAGATTGGTGTGGATTTAGCGAAAAAGTATGGTGAAAGTGATGTTGTTATTAATGCTATTGCTTCCCATCATGGTGATTGTGAAGCAACTAGTGTTATATCAACTTTAGTGGCTATTGCAGATACGATATCGGCTTCTAGACCTGGAGCTCGCAACGACTCATCAGAAAATTATTTCCAACGTCTTGAACAATTAGAGAAGATTGGTAATGATATTAAAGGTGTCGATAAGACTTATGCTGTTCAAGCAGGACGTGAACTTAGAGTTATTGTTAAACCAGATGAAGTTGATGATATTACATCATTTAAGATAGCTAGAGATATTAAGGAACGTATTGAATCAGAAATGCAATACCCTGGTACTATTAAAGTAACGGTTATTAGAGAAACAAGGGCAACAGAAGAAGCTAAATAGAATATGAGAACTTGTTTCTCTTTTTTTTGGATAAATTATTGTCAATATTTGTTAAAATTATTTATCTATTTGGTTTAATGTGTTATAATTAAAGTAGTCAGGAGGATATTTATGGGACTATTTGATAAAATTAAGAATGCTTTTAAGAAGCAACCGGAAGAAGTTCAAAAGTATGATGAGGGTTTAAAGAAGACAAGAAAGGAATTTATTTCGAAACTTAATAATTTATCTAATAAATATAAATTTGTTAATGATGATTATTTTGAAGAGCTTGAAAACATTTTGATTATGGCTGATATTGGTATTAATACAGTAATGAACTTTGTTGATAAATTGAAGGATAGAGTTAAGAAAGAAAAAATTACTGATGCTAGTATGCTTAAAGAAATTATTGTCGATGAACTTTTTATTATGTATGTTGGTAATAATGTTATTAACAGTAAAATTAAATTTAGTGATAATGGTCCTACGGTTATTTTGTTTGTAGGGGTTAATGGTGTTGGTAAAACGACAACGATTGGGAAGATTGCTTCGAAACTTAAAAATGATGGTAAGAAGGTTCTATTAGTCGCTGGTGATACTTTTAGAGCTGGGGCGATTGAGCAAATTGAAGAGTGGGGAAAGAGAATTGATGTGACGGTTCTTTCTTCTTCAGCAAAAGATCCGGCCTCAGTTGTCTATGATGGTGTTACAAAAGCTTTAGAAGAAGAGTATGATGTTGTTTTAATTGATACAGCGGGGCGTCTTCAGAATAAGGTTAATTTAATGAAAGAACTTGAAAAGATGAACCGTGTAATTAAAAAAGTAATACCAGAGGCACCACATGAAACTTTATTAGTTATCGATGCGACAACAGGACAAAATGGTATATCACAGGCTAAATCTTTTAAAGAAATTACGGATATTACGGGAATTGTTTTAACAAAGTTAGATGGTACCGCTAAGGGAGGAATTGTTTTAGCAATTAAAGATGAAGTTAATATTCCGGTTAAATTTGTAGGGTTAGGAGAAAAAGTAGAAGATTTAGAACCGTTTGATATAGAAAAATATATTTATGGTTTGTTTATGGATTTATAGAAAGGGTGATTATTGTGGTAAAGGAAACAGACAAAACAGTTAAGAAAAAAGTAACTAGTAAAAAGGGGAGTAAGGGAGAAACAAATAAAACTTCAGCTAAGAAAACAACGACGAAAAAAACAGTAAAGACAGATGTACCTAAGAAGGTTGTTAAGAAGAAACCTAGAGTTATTATGGATGATGGAAAGGTTATCTTAGATAAGAAAGCTAAATTTAAAGAAAAAACAATTATTATGAAACCTATTACGGAAGATATGGCTAAGGAAAAGAAAAAAGAAACTAAGTTAGAGAAAACTAAGGCTAATAATCAATTTGAAATAATTGTATGTGTAGTTGTTGGTTTAGTCTTTTTGGCTTTATTATTTGGCGCAATTAATAGTTATATCTTTATACCTGCAGCGATGATTTCTTTTGCTTTAGAATTATTTTGTATTTGCTATCATTTAGTAGATCGTCCTAATAGGAAAACAGAAGTATATACATTATTTATCGTGGGAGTAATCTTTGTCTTTTTTGCTATTGTATATACGATTGTTAAAACTAGTTAAGTAAGACTAATGAATGAACGTAATTACATTATTATTTTGTATGATTATTATGGGTGTTTACTTAGTGATAAGCAGAAGAGTTGCTTTGAAGCATACTACTTTGATAATTTGACGTTATCAGAAATTAGTGAGAATGAAGATGTAAGTCGTAATGCTATTCATAAGATGCTTAAAAATATTGAAAAGAAATTGTTATGGTATGAGGACAATTTGCATCTTTGTACAAAAGAGAAGAAAATTAAAGCTATTTTAGAAAAAAGTAATGATGATATTTTGAAAAGTGAAATAGAAAAATTATTTTGAGGTGAGCTTATGGAAAAAGATGAAAAGGTTATTATTGAAGAAAGAGAATTGCCGGTCGATAAGTATAAGAATGCAAAGATATGTTACGATTATCGAAAGAGAACAAGAGGCGGATTCGCGGATGCGGCTTTTCTTGGCTCTTTGATTGTAACAGCAGGAATGTGGATATTGATTGCAGTTATTATTGGAAAATAGGTGATAGAATGAATGAATCAATTTTGGCTAGATATGCGGATAATTTGACTTTACAAACTTATATTACTAATCCCGCGGTTGCTAGAGAAAAAGAGATTAAGGAACTTATCTTGGTGTTATTAACACCAGAGAAGTCAGCTTGTCTAGTTGGTAAACCAGGTATTGGTAAGACAGCAATTGTCGAGGGACTTGCTTATAAGATTCAGAGAAATGATGTTCCTGATGTTCTTAAGGGATATTCCATTTACCGAGTTAATACAACGGCTTTAATAGGTAATGAAAATGGTGAAAATAGGGTTTTGAAGTTAGTTCAGGAACTTAAAAATATGGATAAGGTTATTCTATTTGTCGATGAAATTCATACTTTGATTGGTAATGATGCTCAAGGAGCATTGGATTTAGCTAATATGTTTAAAGAGGGTCTTAGTCGTGGAAGTATTAAGATGATTGGAGCGACAACAACTTATGAATATGAGAAATATATTTTAAGAGATAAGGCCTTTGTTAGAAGATTTGAAAGAATTGATGTTGAAGAACCAACGGAAGAGATGTGTGTTCAAATTTTAATGCAAACATTACCTAAAATTGAATATCAGACAGGTGTTAAGTTAGCTTATACGGATTTTGTTAAAGAAAATATTATGAAATTTATTGTTAGTATTACAAGTGAATATAAAAGAATTTATGAAATTTCATCAAGATATCCAGATATTGCTTTAGTTATATTACGACAGGCTTTTTCAAATGCTATCTATGAAAATAGAAAAACAGTTGGTTTTCAAAATATATATGATGCAATTCGCTTTAGTAAAGCTATTTATCCTGATGTTATTATGAAAGAGTTAGTTAGATTTAAAGAGATATTTAAAGATGAACTGGAAAGTGAACATGTAGTAGTAAATCCAGATAATTATTTACAATAAAAAACTGTTGTATTAACTTCCTATTGGTTGGTGTTGCTGATACAACAGTTTTTGTTTTCCACAGAATGGTGGATATTTATTTTGTTTAGCATGAATATGTATTTTATTACCTTTTAATATTTAACGATGTTATTTGAACAGTTTAGTAAATTCATCTGGGATGGGAGCTTCAAAAGTTAATATTTTGCCAGTAAGGGGATCTTTAACTTTTAAAAGATGAGCGTGTAAGCCAAGGCGATTAATGGGATTGGTTTTGGCTTGATATTTTTTATCTCCGATGATAGGATGGTTAATGGATTTTAATTGGAGACGAATTTGATTACGTCTTCCCGTAGATATTAGGATTTTTAAAAGGGAATATTGATTTTTATGTTTGATTTGTTCATAATCAGTAATGGCTATTAGACCTTCTTTATTTTGGGAAAGATAAACTTCTAAATTTCTATTTTGTTTTAGATATGATACGAGGTGTTCTTTCTTTTTAGTAATACCTTCGACAATGGCTATATATTCTCTTGTAATTGCAGTTTTGTTCCAGTCTTTTTGATATTTTTGTTGGATAGTTTGATTTTTAGCAAACATAATGACACCTGATGTATCTTTATCTAAACGATGGATAATAAAGACTTTTTGTTTTTTAGGTTTTAGATAATTTGAAACTTCCCGGTATAGAGTTCTTTCTTTTTCTTTATCTGTCGATATTGTGAGAAGATTGGTTGGTTTATTTATGACAATGATATTGTTATCTTCATAGATAATATCTAAAGAAATGTTATGATGGTTGTCAATAGTTTTTTTGATAGTAATAACTTGTCCTTTTTTTAAAGGATAATTATATTTAGTTATTGTTTGATTATCAACGAGGATTAAGCCTTTACTTAGGAGCGTTTTGATGTTGTTTTTGGATTTATGAGGTAGTTCTTTTCTTAAGAAAGGTAATAATTCTTCTTCTACTTTGACAATATGTTTTTCCATATAGGCCTCCTTTTGTTTTTTCTTTTTAAAAAGTTATATTTGTTTAAAAGATAGATAACTTGGGTTTCAATAGTGATAAATATTATACCATAAAGAAAGGCTTGGATACCAAAGATGGCAATGCCTAAAATAAGAATAAAAGTTCCAATAATGTGAAGAGTCATGGCTGTATTGTATTTTTTCTTTTTATGAAAGTATAAAGCAATAACGTCATATCCAACGGTTGTTGTGTTTTGGCTTAGACATAAGTAATGACCTAAGCCAATGAGAATACTGGCAATAATGATACATAGAAAGGGATTAATAGTTATGAAGAATCCGGTTAAATGAAAGGTATTGAAAAAAAGGATATAACATAGACTACTGAAAATGGATTTGATGAAGAAATGTTTACCTAGAGTAATTAAACCAAAGATTAAAAGAAGGACAGTGATGGTTGTAGTTATGTATGTTATATCAAGATTTAAAACACTTGATAGTAAAAGGGAAGTACTAGTGATACCACCATCGATAATATCATTAGGAACAGTTAAAAAGGCATAGGCACTAGTTAATAAGATATTACCAATGGCAACAATGATATAGCTTTCCATATGATCACTTCCTATCTTTTACGATAGTATTATTTTATCATAGAAATGGCCTTTTTGCTAATTAAAATTGAATTTGATAGAAATAAATGTAAAGTAAAATACTAATCGTGTTTGATTAGTATTTTTTCTAAATACATAACTAAGAGATACATTAGATATGATACAATCATGAGGATAATGATACCTGACATGACAAGATTTAAGTTAAAGACTTGGGATCCATACATTATTAGATAGCCTATTCCTTCTTTGGAAACGAGGAATTCGCCCATGATGACACCGATTAAAGACATACTGACATTTATTTTTAAACTACTGATGATGGTGCTATAACTACTTGGTAAAACAACAAGTCTTAATATTTGATATTTGGTTGCTTTAAATGATTTTAAGAGATTTATTTTGTTTTGGTCTGTTTCTTCAAAACCATTATAGACGGTGATGATGGTTACGATAACAGAAATTAGTAAAGCCATAACGATAATGGAATTAATGTTAGCTCCTACCCAAATGATAATAATGGGTCCTAGAGCTACTTTTGGTAGACTGTTAATAATGGTTAGGTAGGGGTCACAAACTTTATAGAGAAATTTATTCCACCATAAAATGATGGCAATGATGGTACCTAGAATGGTTCCTATACCAAAACTGATGATGGTTTCATAGACTGTTACCCAGATATGGTGAAAGAGATTGTTGCTTTGATATAGGTCATAGATAGTAGTTATAATTCTACTTGGTGATGATGAAATGAAAGTATTGATGATTTCGTAGTGGGCAAGCATTTCCCATATAGCTAAGAGACTTATTAAGATAATTACTTGTGTTAGAGTTACAAAGAATTTATTTATTTTTTGCTTTTTTAAATAATTCTGGTAATCTTGACTAGGCATGATAATCAATCTCCTTCCATATTTCTTCGTAATAATTAGGGAATTCTTTGCATTTACGATTTTCAATAGGGGTACTTTTATTGGTTAGGTTAATGGTAAGTTCTTTTTTAATAATGGAAGGGCGATGAGATAAGATGATAATACGATCAGCCATTGAGATAGCTTCACTGATATCGTGGGTTATCATAATGGTTGTTTTGTTTTCTTTTTTGATAATACGATAGACGTCATCGGAGACGGCAAGTCTTGTTTGATAGTCTAAGGCAGAAAAGGCTTCATCTAAAAGGAGAATGTCAGGGTCAGTAGCTAGTGTCCTGATTAAGGCTACTCTTTGTAGGTAGTGAAGACACTTTTTACTATTTTTTAATATTTTAGAGTTATTGTTTTTTTAGTTGTTGCATAATTTGCAATAACTAAAT
>CALVRZ010000034.1 GCA_944358875.1 uncultured Bacilli bacterium | reverse complement strand
CCTCCTTTCGGAAGTGTATTATATCATAACCATTAAATTAGGTTTTTTCTACTGTCTACTCTATAGGGTGCATTTCAAACCTATAGATTTTTTCATTTGTCTTTCTCTTTTTTATAATAGATTGTAGTTAAGTAGATTTTATAAACTATTTTTCAATTAAACTTTTTGGCATTTTAGGTTCGTCCATAAGCCAAGTCAAACATGCTTGAGTTCCCATTGTTGCAGCTACAGAACCAATTGCAGCTAAAATTGCAGCTAATTTTCCCATGTTTCTTACCTCCTTTAAATCTATTATAGGTTTTCGGCAACTTTATATTTTTTATAGTTGTCATATGAAAGATGAAAAAGTTTATAAACATAAGGATGAATCATTATAACAGCTTCAATCATTGCAACTAATAAGTAATTACTAATGATATGACTATTAAAAATAATAATTAGAAAAGTAAATATAATTCCTGATATAGTACTTATAATTTTTAATCTTCTTCTCTTTTTAGGATTAATAATAGGTCTTTTTTCTGTGTCAGCCGGTGCATATTTAAATATACAAATGACACAAAATATTGCAATAGCTATTTTTATAGGTAAAATAATTTGTATCATTTCACAAATAAATACACCACCAACAAACATAATTGTAGATGATATGAGACAATATATACTTTTAGTAGCGTGTAATCCAAAAGCTGTATGACGTATTATATTATATAATACAAGCAATAAAAGTACCTCTTTTGCAATTCCTAAAATTAAAGCTAAACCAAAAATTATAACAATTTTAGTCACTGTCAGATAAATTCCTTCTAAGCCGTAAGCAATTTCTTCTAACTTAACATCATCAATCGTGGAATCATTCTTTCTAATAATAGCTAAGGAGCAATCTAAAAACTTTCTTTTCATATTTTCACCTACATTCAAAATTATAATCTTATAAAATGGTAGAACCTAAAAAATGACATTTTTCTTAGAAAAAACCTAAAATATCGTTTAAATATAAACTAGAAATTAATAAATGTTTACGTTTTTAAAGCAAAAAAATCCTTTGCCAAAAAAAGGAATTTGCAAAATATTTAAATTATAGTATAATTGTTAATGAAAGAGTTGTTTAATATGAAAAAGATAATCATACTTATTATATTAATTATATTTATTGTTATAATTTCTATTATTGGCTATTTTTCTATTAGTGCTAAAGAGTCAGTTCAATTAGCTGGGGATCCTCTAGAAAGCCAAGCAACCTTAGAAAAAGAAATAAATGCTTATGGCTTTTCACTAGATAATCCTAACGTTATTGTAAATCCTTACAATAACTCACCACTGACCGCGATTATTGCCTTTACTACCGAAGAGACTACTGAAGTAAAAGTAACCATCTTAGATCAAAATAATAATCCTAATTTAACCCATACCTACGAAGAAAATACTATCCATTATCTTCCCATCTATGGATTATATTCTAACTATGAAAATAAAGTAGTAATTGAAACTAAAGAAGGACAAAAAACTTTAACTTTAACAACCGATGAGATTCCTCCTATCGAAGTTAGTAGTGGTATCACACCTAATGATGGTGAATTTGTTTTTGTATCGACAGATAACTATCTTTATGCCTATGATCAAACCCAAAGTATCAGATGGTATCTTCCTAATTATACAGGTAATATCACACTATTAGATAATAATCATCTGATTCTAGGTAGTAATCGTTTAATTGATGAATTTTCTAGAACAGGTGTTGTAGAAATCGACTTCCTAGGAAAAATATATTATGAATATACTTTAGAAGATGGTTATGCTAACCTATCTACTTTAAAAGATAATAATATTTTAGCATTAAGTGATAGTAATATTTTAGAAATTGATAGACAAAATGGTAATATTGTTAATAAATATCCTGTTGAAAATGATAACTGGCAACATTTATCTTACCATAATCAAATTATTACTATTAGTAATACTGAAAACAGTTTAAATATCAATACCGAAAATAATGAGAAATCCACAACTTCTGTGGAAAACTCAAACAATGATTACATTAAAAATATTAACATTTATCAAAATGCTCATTATCGTCAAGTAAAATCTGTTCGTTTCGGTCAAAACAAAGAAACACCGACTAGTGAAAAATCAATTGCTATCCTGAACTATCAAGATCTTGGTGACAAATTTAATTTACAATTGACCCAAGAACATGATCGCCTTGTAGTAAGTGGTGAGTTTGAAGAAGAAACATATATAATCTTAGATAAATTTTTAGGAAAAAGAATTTATAAAATTACTAACACACCTTACTATATTAACAATAATGGCCTAAGTGGCAAATATTCCATTTACATTAAATCAGGTGATCATTTGTATAAAACTAATAAATATGTTAATTTTTAAAGCAGTATTCATTACTGTTTTTTTAAACCTGTGTTGTTTGACAAACCAATTATTATGTGGTAAAATACAAGCCTATCGTGTATTTACACATAACTATAAAGGGGAGTGATCACATGGTCGTAGATTTAAAACAAACATATGATGAGTTTGTATCAGAACTTAATAAACATGAAAATATAAGTAGAGAAACTTATGATCAATTTGTCAAACAATATGGTCAAGAAGTTATGAATGAAATTATTGCTAATCTACCTGTTGAACAATTGGACAAAGTATCATTTCTTGCTGAAAATGAAGCTGAAATTGATCCCAATAATGAATTAAGACTAATCGAGCAAAAATATAGTAATTATGATGGTTATAGTGATGATTCAATTAAAATGTACTTGCAAGAAATAATTAGTGTTCCTTTATTAACACCTGACGAAGAAAGAAAATTATTTGAACAAATTGCGGAATATAATAACCAAATCGAAAAGATCAATGAAGCTATTAATAATAGTCACAATTCTATTGAAGCCAAAGAATTAAAAGATAGATTACTCAAAATAAATAAAAAAGTTAAAGAAATAAAAGACAATATATGTAACCATAATCTTCGCTTAGTTGTAAGTATAGCTAACAAATATTCCAATAGTGGATTACCACTACTTGATTTAATTCAAGAAGGAAATATTGGCTTAATGGAAGCTATTAACCGTTTTGATATTAAAAAAGGTTTTAAATTATCAACTTACGCTACTTGGTGGATTAGACAGGCAATTAGTCGTTTTGTTGCCAATAATGCAAGAACGATTCGTATCCCTGTTCATATGAAAGAAATAATAATTAAAATCAAGAAGATTAGGGATGAATTAGAAATAAATGGCCAAACACTATCTGATGAAGAACTTGCTATCAGATTAGGTGTTTCCCTAGATACTATTAGAATGGCTGAAATTTATAAACATCATAATCTGGTTTCATTAGATGCTCCTATAAATAGTGAAGAAGATTCAACTTCCACATTAGGGGACTTTATTAAGGACGAAGATACTATTCCTGTCGAAGAAGAAGGAATAATGACCAGTATGAAAGAAGATCTAAAAGAGGTTTTAGAAACCCTAAGCCCAAGAGAATTAGAAGTCATTAGTATGCGTTTTGGTTTACAAGATGACAATATCTTAACTTTAGCCGAAGTTGGAAATAGACTAGGTTTAACCAGAGAAAGAATAAGACAAATTGAAAGTAAAGCTTTACGAAAATTAAGAAACAAAAGACAAGAATTATCTATTTATTTGGAAAAGTAAAGAAATAAAATTTCATGGAATAAAACTATGCAAAATTTAGAACCAAATTTAGACATAGTTTTTTCTTTTAAAATAATCAAAAAAGTGCTATAATAAAAAAACAGAGAGGATGTGAAATATGCGTCTTGAAATTAAAAATTTAAATGTTAAAGTTGAAAATAAAGAAATTTTAAAAGATTTTAATTTAAATATTGAAGAAGGTAAAATTCATGTAATCATGGGTCCTAATGGTGTTGGTAAATCAACCCTATCACATGTCATCATGGGAGATAATAATTATCAAATCACTAGTGGTGATATTATTTTTAATAATCAAAGTATTAAAGATTTAACGACTGATGAAAGAAGTCGTTTAGGTATTTTCCTAGCTATGCAATATCCAATGGAAATTGATGGTATATCTAACCAAGATTTCTTAAGGACCGCTATGTCTGCTCATGCTAATAAATATATCGGTTTATATGATTTTATTTTAAAATGTGAAAAAGCAACAGAAGAACTTCAAATGGATAAAGAACTAATTCATCGTCCTTTAAATATTGGCTTTTCTGGTGGTGAAAAAAAGAAAAATGAAGTCCTTCAAATTAAATTACTAGAGCCATCTCTAATCATTATGGATGAATTAGATTCTGGTTTAGATGTTGATAGTCTTAAAATAGTTGCCCAAAATATCAAAAACTATCTAAAAGGTAAAAAAGAAACATCAGTCTTAATCATCACCCATTATCCTATGTTATTAGAAATTTTAAAACCCGATTATGTTCATATCTTATCTAATGGTAAAATTATCAAAACTGGTGATTATTCCCTAGCTGAAGATATTTTTGCTAATGGTTATAATAAATATATTGATAAAGATAAAGTAGATAATAAGGCTAATATTATTACTAAAGAGGTTAATTATGAATAACTTATTAGTAGTTAATGATAAAATTGCTGATTATCGTAGTCAAGCACTAACAATCCAAAACAACACTATTACATTTCATCAAAGTGGTAACTATCAAATAGAATACCAAAATTGTCATAACATTAATCTAACATATAATTTTGACAAAGATGTCTACATAAAACTATTTGAATACTCTACGAATGATAAATTAATAATTAAAAATGAATATAATCTCTACCAAAATGCTAATATTTTATTATACAAATTTTATAACAACCAAAGTACTAATGAAGACATAAACATTAATTTAAAAGAAGAAAAAGCTCATATCAATTATCATTTTTCAAGTATCAGTATTGGCAAAGATCAGCATCACATCAAAGTAAAACATCTACATAAAAATACCTTTAGTGATATCTATAATAAATCTATTACTATTAATAAAGGTCAAATTGAATTTACTGTCGATAGCATTTTACCTAAAGGTAATCAGGGATGTATTTTAAATCAAGATACAAGAGTCATAACTTTAAATGATAATAAAAGTGCTATCCATCCCAATATGTACATTGATGAAAATGATGTTGAAGCCCGTCATGGTTCCATTATTGGTCGTTTCTCCCATGATGAAATATTCTATTTAATGACAAGAGGTATCAATTACAATGATACGATTAAATTATTAGTTAAAGGCTACCTATTTTCTAATCTAATGTTAGATATGGAAGGTCGTGCTAAAATATTTGAAATAATAAATAAGTATTGGAGGTGAAAAAATGAATCGTGAAGATTTTCCTATGTTAAAAGATGATATTATTTATTTTGATAATGGTGCAACAACGTTAAAACCCAATCAAGTAAAAGAGGCTATTATTGAATATTATGATCATTATACTGCTAATGCTCATCGTGGTGATTATGCTATCAGTGCTAAAGTCGATAATATATATGAAGGAACGAGACATAAAATCAAAGAATTTATTAATGCTAATGAAGATAGTGAGATTGTTTTTACAAGTGGTTCAACTCAAAGTATGAATTATATTATCTTTGGTTTCTTTGCTCACAAATTACAAAAAGATGACGAAGTATTAATTACGGTCAGTGAACATGCATCTAATATTTTACCTTGGTTTGTCCTTGCTAATCAAATTGGCATCAAAGTAAAATATATTGAACTAGACGAAAATTATAATGTAACTATTGAAAATGTTAAGAAAGCTATTACTCCTAAGACCAAAGTCATTTCTCTTGCCCATATCACTAATGTTATTGGAGATATAAGACCAATCAAGGAAATAAGCACCTTAGCTCACCAACATAATATTTATATGGTTGTGGATGCTGCTCAAAGTATTGCTCATAAGAAAATTGATGTTACTGATTGGAATATCGATTTCTTAGTAGCATCAGCTCATAAGATGTATGGCCCAACTGGTATTGGTTTCTTGTATGGTAAATTTAATTTACTAGAAGAAACCATTCCTCAAAACTACGGTGGTGGGATGAATGCTATGTTTACTAAAGATGGTTACTATGAGTTAAGAGAAGTACCAACAAGATTTGAAGCGGGAACTCCTAATATTGAAGGCGTTATTGGTTTTAATGCAGCTTTAGACTACTTAAATAATCTTGGTCTATCTAAGATTGAAAAGTATGAACATGAACTAAAAACCTATCTTGTTAACGAACTAAAAAAATTAGACTTTATCGAAGTTTATAACCCCAATACTATTGGTACGACAGTTGCTTTTAACTTAAAGGATGTCTTTGCCCAAGATACTGCAATTTATTTAGATAAGTATCATATTTGTGTCCGTGCAGGATCACACTGTGCTAAAATTCTAAGTGATGCCCTTAAAATAAATAATACTTGTCGTATTAGTTTAAGCTTTTATAACAATAAAGAAGAAATTGATTTATTAATAAATGTTTTAAAGAATAGTAAAAACATATGGAAAGAAATATTGTAGGTGATAAAAAATGGATCAAAATATTAGAAGAACTATTATCTTAGATAACTATGAACATCCCTTTAATCGTGGTATACCTAGTAGTAATGATTATATCAAACATAATTCTAATAATGTATCGTGTATTGATAACTTAGATTTATATATCAAAATTAAAGATAACATTATTGAGGATATTCAATTTGAAGGTGAAGCCTGTGTCATCAGCATATCTTCAACATCAATAATGATTCAAAATCTAATTGGCAAAACTATCCCCGAAGCTTTAGATATTATAAAAAATTATCAAAACATGATTAATGAAGAACCATATAATGAAGAAATATTAAAAGATGCTATTGTTTATAATGATATATATAAGCAACCATCAAGGAAAAAATGTGCAACTTTATCTGTAAATGGTATTGAAGAAGTACTAAAATCCTATTTAAAAAATAACCCTGAGGTCTAATCTATTTTATGTAGTAGACCTTAAGGTTTTTTTCTTAATAATATCTTAATAAACTTAAAAATTACTCAAACCAATTTACTTATTATTCTATAAATAGTATAATATTATTAGAAGATATTCCTATATCTTTGATGAAATGGAGGTCATATGAAATTAACTACTGAAGTAGTACATGAAATATCAAAAATCAAAAAAGAACCAAAATGGATGCTCGATTTTCGTCTCCAGAGCTTAGAAGTATTCCAAAAATCAAAAAATCCCTCTTTTGGTCCTGATATAAATATTGATTATGATAGTATAACATATTACAAAAAAAGAGAAGAAGAATTAACTAACAATTGGGACAATATATCTCAAAATGTCAGAAAAACATTCGACGATTTAGGTATCATTAAAGCTGAACAAAAATACTTAGACGGTATTGGTGCCCAATATGACAGTGAAGTCATCTATCACAATATGATTAAAGAATTAGAAGAAAAAAATGTCATCTTCCTAGATACTGATACTGCTTTACAAAAACATCCTGATTTATTTAAAAAGTATTTTAATCAACTAGTTAAATATGATGAAAACAAATTTACTGCTTTAAATGGGGCCGTTTGGAGTGGTGGGACCTTTATTTATATTCCTCCTCATACCAAATTAGATCGTCCCTTACAAAGCTATTTTCGTATTAATAGCAAAAATATGGGCCAGTTTGAAAGAACATTAATAATTGTCGATGAAGATAGTGATTTACATTATATTGAAGGATGTACCGCACCAACTTATACCGAAGATGCTCTTCATGCTGCAGTTGTTGAAATATATGTCGGTAAAAATGCCAAATGTCGTTATACAACGATTCAAAATTGGTCTAACGATGTTTACAATCTTGTTACCAAAAGAGCTATCGTCGAAGAAGGCGGTCTCATGGAATGGATTGATGGTAATGTTGGTAGTAAAACTAATATGAAATATCCATGTTGCATCCTAAACGGTCCATACGCCAGGGGAAGTTGTATTACTGTCGCTGCCGCTGGTGCTGGCCAAATCCAAGATACAGGTGCCAAAATGATTCATCTAGCACCATATACTAAAAGTAATATTGTTTCAAAATCAATTGCATCCAATGGAGGCAATGCTACCTACCGTGGTACCGTTCATATTACTAAAGATGCAATTAACTCGAGTGCTAGCGTTAAATGCGATACCCTTATCTTAGATAAATTATCTAAAAGTGATACCATTCCCACTAACATTGTTGATAACAATACATCTTTCTTAGAACATGAAGCAACCGTCTCCAAAATTGGTGAAGATAAACTTTTCTATCTCATGAGTCGGGGTATTGACGAAGATCAAGCCAAAGAATTAATTATTCTAGGTTTTATCAATGCCTTTAGAGAAGAATTACCAATGGAATATGCTGTCGAATTAAATCGTTTATTAAAACTAAATATAGGAGGTCACTAATGAAAAAAATATTAATACTAATTGTCATCATCGCTGTTGCAGCCTTTGCTTATATTTTTATAACTAACCAAAAAGAAGAAATTCCCATCCTTGAAACCGCGGAAGAAAAAGTTACTATAGATAACTATTATGTCTATGGAACCCACTTTGATCTTGAAGGAAGTTTCAACATTGAAGATGCTAATTTTGACGATATCGTCTTAACTTTATATAATGGTGAATTTCAAGATATCAAAATTGATTATGACCAAGATGTCACCAATATAACTTTTAACATCAACAAAGAAGAAATCAACAATGGTTTTTACTTAGACGATCTAGAAAGAGGCACTTATTATCTCTTCATTAAAGCTACATATGAACCAGAGGAAGAAGATGGAGAAGTAAAAGAAGTATATTACGCCCTTGATAACCAAACCGACTATGATGAAATAACCTATTATACTCTTCACGAAAAAAATAATAAAATTGAGATAAATTCTAACAATAACTATCCAACAATGATGTTTAATGTAACTGAGAAAAAAGATAGCAAAGAAGTATATGACATAACTATTGATCCAGGTCATGGTGGAATGGATAGTGGTGCCAACATCGATGATGTTACTGAATCAGACTTGACAATGCAAATCGCTGAAGCGACTAAAGAAACTCTTGAAGATGAAGGCTTTACTGTCAAACTAACAAGAACTGACGGTGAATATACTGAAAATGAAGTTATGGAAGAATATAACGAAAATGGACGTGCTGTCATTCCTCAAGAAGTTAAATCTAAATATACCATATCGCTTCACTTTAATAGTAATGATTACGAAAGTGTCAGAGGTTTAGAAGTATATACTGCAAATAATATTAATTATGACTTAGCTAATAGTTTTGTCGAAAACATTACTGCTGAAACAGGTATTGAAGTATCTACCAATAGACTATTCCGTGTAAATCCAGGTGTATATACTCATAATTTTACCGAAACCGAAGTAGAAAATGCTCTTGCGGGTTATGAAGAAAAAGATTATGTTCCTTACAATGTTACAACCAATTCTAACTATCTATACATGATAAGAGAAACTGGAGGTATTCTAACCGGAGCATATGTTGATGATTCTAATGAAGAAGAAGTTGGAACTAACCCATACTATAATAGTAATATTGGCGTTGAAACCTATTTATTAGAACTAGGCTATCTAACCAATCCAACTGAATTAGATTTAATAACATCAAATATTGATAACTATGCTAAAGCCATTGCTAAGTCCATTAGTGAAAATATTAAAAAATAAAAAATTACCAAATTTTTTCAAAAAAAGAGCATAAACATCTAAAAAATAGGTACAACTATCAATAGATGTACAAAAACCTAATTTTAACATTAAAAATGTATTAAAAAATGCTATAAAGCATTTTGACTAATCCTCCTTAGCTTGTTAATATGTAGGCGAAAGGAGGAAAAATATGTTAAATCAAATTGTTATTGTTGGTCGTCTAGTTAAAGATCCTGAATTACACTTAACGGAAGCAGGTCGTAAAGTCACAAACATCACTCTAGCTGTTCCACGTACTTATAAAAATCAAGAAGGTGAATATGATACCGATTTTCTTGATTGTACTTTATGGGCTGGTATTGCTGAAAATACTACCGAATATTGTAAAGTAGGTGATATGCTAGGAGTTAAAGGACGTGTTCAGACAAGATTAATCGAAAATGAAGATGGTACAAGAAAAAAGAAAACCGAGATAGTCGCCGAAAAAGTAACTTTTCTTTCAAGCAGTAATAAAAATAAAGAACGACCAACAACAGAATAACAAAGATAAGCATCAAACTTATCTTTTTCTGCAAAAAAAGCAAACGAATAATTACTTGTTAGTTAATAATAAACTATTTTTATGTAATATATAATAAAATAAACTTGTCGAGCAAATAATGGGTAAATAAAATTAAGAAAGAGGGAAAGAAATGTTAATTGGAAAAAGGATTAAAGATCTAAGAATTGAAAAAAATATGTCACAACAAGAATTAGGGGATTTAATCGGTGTAACTAAAGTCTCAATCTGTGGCTATGAAAATGGAACCAGAACACCAAGTCTAGAAACATTTTCATTACTAGCAGATATTTTTGGAACATCAACTGATTTCTTATTAGGAAGAGAAGTACCTGTTGTTAATGAATCTTCAAATGAATACATCGGTTCTGTATCTAAAGAAGATATCGAACTAATTCAAGAAATGCGTCATTATCCTAATCTTTATAACAAGATGTTAAAAGACGTTAAAAGATTTATCACACTAATGAATAAAAAAATTAGATAATCAGATAATAATTTTGATTATCTTTTATTATTAAGGAGCAAAAATGAAAAAGAAAAAAATAATCGTTGCTATTATAATTGTCATATTATTAATATTAATAATTGTTTTAGCTTTAAAAGATAAAAAGCAAATCTATACTTGTACTAACCAAACAACTGGATTATTAAAAGAACAAATATATCGTTATTACTACAATGATGATGGTAAGATAACCAAAACCGAAATAACCAAAAGGTATAAAGCTCAAAATAGTGACGAAAGAACTAATTTAGCTAATTTGGATTATCGAAAATGAAAATGAAGAATATAATAATAAATATTCTGTTACCACCAAGGTTCTTACAAATAATGCTAGTGAATACTATTATCTTTTAACTATCGATCCATCAAAATTAGATGAAGAAACGAGTGAATTATTTAAAACTAAAAATACTATCAATGAACAAAAAGAATATCTCCAAAGTTTTGAAAATATTACGTGTAAATAAATGTCAAAAATTGGCAACATAAACTACATAATCCTGGTAATATTAATAAACGAGGAGGTAAAAAAATGAAAAAAATAGCCCTTTTTGGATGTATGATATTGCTAATTACCGGATGTGATAATGCCAATACAATGACATTAACTTGTACTGATAATACTGATAGCAATGGCCTAAAATCAGAAATTACTTATGACATTGAATATCAAAATGATGATATCAAATTTGTCAAAATAACATATGATTATAGTAAAAATAGTCAAACAGATGGCGTTGGTACTGGAACAGACGGAACAACTGAAGACACCAACAACGACAATAATGGTATTATTGATGGTCAAGTAGAAGAAAAAGCTGATGATCTTATTGATGGAACAACCGATACCATCTTAGATATAAGTGGTATTCGTGAAAGTCATGAAAATCGTCTTAATACTTATCAGGACTATGACGGATTTACTAGTCATGTTGATACCAATAACGATGAAAGATATAAGATTGTTTATGAGATAGATGTAACTAAAATGGATGAAAATAACCTATCTAGCTTTAATATCAGTAGTAAAAGTCTAGAAACAACCAGAAATACATTCGAAGATCAAGGTCTAACATGTAAATAGTTAGATCTTTTTTTAAACAAAACAAATTTTATGTTATAATATGTCCCAAAGGAGGAAAATAAATGAATAATAATGGTAACGAAAGATATATTGTCAAAGTTTATGACAATAAACAAGATAGTTGTCTTATATGTAAAACAATTCCTGAAACATATCCCATTGAAGATTTTATATTCAAACCAAGAAACAAAGATTTTAGCTTAATTAATATAGCCAAAGTTATTTATGATGAAGAAGACACACCAATAGAATTTTTTATTAACATTTATGATAGTAATAAATGGCAAGTTAAAAAGTATATGAGCAGTTTAAATGAAAACAATCTTGCAACCGAATATTTTAGTACAGAATCAAATTTTAAGATACATAGCAAAGTATATTTTAGTTATACAATTAATATAGCATGCGAAAGTCAAGAACAAATATTAGAAATATATCATATGGTATCCACAATACTAACAAATAGAGAAAACGCAGATGTTAAAACCTTAACCAAAATATTAATAAGAGAATAAAAACTATTGAAGTTAACTCAAAAGTATGATATATTAATATTGTAGAAAAGTACAAAATAATTCACAATTATCAAGTACAAATTTTAAAGAAAGGTGGTACCTCCTATGCAAAAATTAAATTTTAAATCGTTAACTTATTGTATACTAGGGGGGGGGGTATAAATTAACCCAAATCACCAGAAATAAAGAACTGCAAACTACAAAGATAAGTTTAGTAAAAAACTAAACTTCTTTGTAGTTTTTTTGCGTATAAAGAAAGGTTGTT
>CALVRZ010000033.1 GCA_944358875.1 uncultured Bacilli bacterium | reverse complement strand
ACCGCCTTCGCCACTGGTGTTCCTTCTAATATCTACGCATTTCACCGCTACACTAGAAATTCCGTTTGCCTCTACCACACTCAAGCTTGGCAGTTTTTAAGACGATCCGGAGTTGAGCCCCGGGCTTTTATCTTAAACTTGCCATGCCGCCTACGCACGCTTTACGCCCAATAATTCCGGATAACGCTCGCCCCCTACGTATTACCGCGGCTGCTGGCACGTAGTTAGCCGGGGCTTTCTCGCATGGTACCGTCACTGCATATTCATTTCCTAATATGCACATTCTTTCCATACAACAGAGTTTTACAATCCAAAGACCTTCTTCACTCACGCGGCATTGCTCGTTCAGGGTTTCCCCCATTGACGAATATTCCTAACTGCTGTCTCCCGTAGGAGTCTGGGCCGTGTCTCAGTCCCAGTGTGGCCGTCTAACCTCTCAGTCCGGCTACGCATCGTTACCTTGGTAGGCCATTACCCTGCCAACTAGTTAATACGCCGCAGGCCCATCTCTAAGCGAAGCTTTAAAGGCTCCTTTCTATATAACCACGACAGTTATATCTTATTCGGTATTAGCAATCGTTTCCAACTGTTATCCCCATCTTAAAGGTAGGTCACCCACGTGTTACTCACCCGTCTGCCACTAGGTGGGAATCCATGTCCGATTTTGTGCAAGCACTCCATCTTCTATGGGCCACCTCGTTCGACTTGCATGTCTTAGGCATGCCGCCAGCGTTCATCCTGAGCCAGGATCAAACTCTCCAAAAAAAAATTTATTTGTTAAGTTTTATTTCTTTTATTATTTTCTGGCTTCAAAATTGACGTTTTTGCTCAGTTTTCAAAGAACTTTTTCTCTCTTTTGCATCCCTTTTTCGTGAATGCATTACTAATATATCATTTTCATTTTGGGTTGTCAACACTTTTTTTCACTTTTTTTCGACTTTTTTTGGATTTTTTCGTTTTTTTTGTCAAAAAAGCGTCATTTTGGCATTTTTCTAATGTTTTCTCTATATAATATGCAATTTTTATAAAATGTTGCATAAAAAAGACTAACTTTTTTTATTTTTAGTTAGTCCAACATATTGTTCATAATATTTTTCAACTGTTTCCTTATCAAAAGGACTTTCTTTCATTCGAACCATATCAATGAGATTTCCTAACTCATATTTTAAAATGAAGTCAAGGCGGTTGGAATAATGCATCTGTTTTTTATGATACTTATATTCCATACGATCTAAAATCTTAAAGCTTCCATTAGGAAAAACACGTAAATCTAAATCATAGTCTATATATTTTATGACATGCTCGTCAATTAAAAAGGGTGTTGCTATATTGCAATAGAAGTATATACCATATTCTTTTAATTGACCAATAATGTTGAACCAACGATTTTTGAAGAAAAACATTATTGCAGGCTCTTTGGTTTTCCATACTTTACCGTCACTATCAATAACAGTAGTTTTATTATTACCAAAAACGATATAGTCATCATGAATATCTAAAACAACAGCTTCGTCCCATTGACGATGAAGTCTGCCATTATGTTTATAGCAATGAATTTCTAAACGCTCTCCTACTTTGATATTTTCGTCCATTTACATTCACCTTCTTCTTTGGGCCATTTCGTAAATTATTATACAACAATTTTATTTTTTTAACAACTAAATATAGGTTTATTTCTAATTTGGTGTTATAATATTTTAAAATAGGAGGTGTTTAATTTGCGGATAATGAAATCTTTCGTCGATGGGATTGTCTTTGTTGGAAAAGTTGTTTTTTCTTTAATTAAACACTTCTTAATAGGGCTTTTTGTTGTCTTGACAATTTATCCAAAATATTTTGGCATTGGAATGGTTTACCTATTAGATCGTAAAAAGAGAGAACAAATAAAGCAAAAACGAGGTAAACCGATTATCCCTCTTATAATGATGATACTTTCATTGATTATTTATTTGATTATGGTCTTTATTTTTACGAGATGGTATGTGCAAAATAAACGTATTGAATATTTGCAAGATGATATTTTAAATTCTACAGTTAGAATTGAAGAGATAGAAAATGATCTTAATACGGATTCATCAACAGGTGAAAATAATGAAATAATCGCTGATAGTAATTATAGTGATGTTCCTTATATTGATGTTGATTTTACTAATTTACTTAATACAAATTCAGAAACTGTAGCATGGATTAAAGTCAATGGAACAATTATTGACTATCCAGTTGTTCAACACAATGATAATGATTATTATTTACACCATGACTTTTATGGTAATGCAACAGACTTGGGTTGGGTTTTTGGAGACTATCGTGATAACTTCTCTACTTTCGGTTATAATACAATTATTTATGCCCATAATTTAATCAATGATACGATGTTCGGTTCACTTTCTAATGTTTTAACTAGTAGTTGGCAAAACAATACTGAAAATCATTATGTAAAAATTTCAACACCGACGTCAAATACAGTCTGGAAAGTATTTTCAGTCTATACGATTGTACCAACAGTTGATTACTTAAAGACATCATTTACAGAAAATGAATATCAGGAATTTTTAAATATGTTAACAGGACGTAGTGTTTATAACTTTGATGTTCCTCTTTCAACGAGTGATAAGATTATTACTTTATCAACTTGTGATGATGCGGGAACGAAGAGATTAGTGGTTCATGCTAAACTTGTCAAAGTACAATATAAGTAATTATTTTAATCTTATATATAATAGAAAAAGAAATCAGTGTATTTATTGATTTCTTTTTATTTTTGGTCTTCCATTTCTTTAATTAAATCATAAGTAATAATATTATTTGATATTTCAATGATAGTATCAGCATATTCACTTCTTTTGGTAATATAGTCATCACTAATAGCTTCACCACTGATAGGATAGGCTTCTTTTTGACCACTGTCATAATATATTTTCTTAGTAATAAATGATCCATCAGTAAAGACGACAGTGTTATCATCTAAATTCATGATATCGTTACCAATTTGATATTGACCATCGAGGCCAAACATATTACCTAAAGTTGGATAAACATCAATCATTCCCATAGGGGTATCTATTTCAGTATTATAATTGGTATCTTTAGTCCAGATGATAAAAGGAACTTTCTTATCAATAATATAGTCATATTCATTATATGGAGTATAGCCTTCATCTTCTTCAGTTAGGATCATACCAGTTTCTTCATCATAATTATACATTAATTGATAATATTGATAATCAATTCTAGCATCGTGATCACCATAGATGACAAGGACAGTATTATCTAGTAAACCTTCCTTATCTAAATCATTGATAAAATCACCAATGGCTTGATCAGCATAATGGACAGAACGGAAATAATTACCTATTAGGGTGCCATTTAGATAGCCAGTATCATATTCATCCATTAGGGATAAGTCACTGAATGGTGTATGATTAGAGAGAGTTAAAAGAGTTATATAGTATGGCTTTCCTTCTTCTTTAATATTTTGGATTTTAGATATTGATTGCTTGAAGAATGATTTATCAGATAGACCTAGGCCAATTGTTTCATCGATAACATATGATTCTTCACTAAAGAAGTTATCATAACCCATGTTTTGATGCATGATATCACGGTTCCAAAAAGTCCCTTTATTACCATGCATGCTATAAACATTATAGTCTTGCTTTTTGAATTTTTTTTGAATTGTGTCATATTCACGATCGTAATAATTAATAAATACCGTTCCACTTGATGATGGCATGAGAGAAGTAGCAAAAGTAAATTCAGCATCAGATGAGGTTCCAACACCTACTTGGGAATAGAAATTGCTAAAGTAAATTCCTTCCTTTAAAAGTTTATTTAAATTTGGTGTTACTTCAACACCATCAAATTCTTTATTAATTGCAATACTTTGAAGACTTTCAGCATGAATAACAATAACATTTTTCCCTTTAAAAATATTGGTATACTCATTAGTTTGTTTATCTTCACTATTTTTTTCTTCGAAAAAGTCCATGGTATTTTTTAATGCTTGATCATGACCAAATAAGTTATTAATTCCTGGTTGTAAGCTCGTAAAGAAATCACTTACTTGATAGGTGTATATACCAAAAGTACTAACTCTCTCTTCTCTTCGCCAAATTTTGCTTAAACTACTCCACTCAGATGGTGTTACAAAAAGGGCTGTAATACCAAAAATAATGAGAGCACTTAGAGCTAACTTAGCCATATTTTTGCTATTTTTGCTTCGTTCTTTGGTTTTATTTTTATTTAGATGACGATAAAAATAAATAACAACGATTAATTCCCATAAGAAGATAAAATCTTTAGGTTGTAAAACGTTTTCAACAATAGCATCACCAACATCAACAATCGCAGTTGAAGTCGCTAAAAGAGAAATAGATGCGAATGATTTATAGTATGTATAATACATGGAATTAATAATACATATAGCTACCATGATGATACTCATAATTAAAAAGTAACGATTACAATTTTTCTTTTTTATTAAAAAGGAAAAACTTGCAATTAGTAATAATAAAGCTAAGTCAATAAAAATTGGTTTTAAAGCAAAATAATTTTTAATAGTTACTACTCTTAATAAAATGCTATTAATTAATGATGCGATAATAAAAAGAAATAGCATAGGATTATTATTAAAAGTGGTTTTAATTTTAGATATTATTTCTTTTATCATATGCACCTTCCTTGTTATTAATTATAACACTACTTAGTTGTTTTAACAAGTGGGCTGTTTTTTATGTTTAGACATTAAGAAAAAACAACTTTTTGAACTTTGTATTTTATTTGTAACAAAATTTAAGAAGTTGTTTAGTTTGGCTTTAATATATTAAAAAAATGATATTACCATTCAATAATATTTAAATTAGAGAAACGACTTTGCCAGCTAGCTACCTTTTTATTATATAGTTCTTGGGAATTACCTTTGTGCTTAATAGGTCTAATCGTTCTTGAAAAAATATCACTTAGGCCATAAGGGGCATATACTTTAATCTGGCCATTTTCTTTTGTAATAATGTCTTCAGAATTTTGATATTTATCAATATTTTCTTCTAATATTGATATAAATTTATGACATTGTTTATCTAAAGTTTCATAATTCATGTTGACACCTCCATAGTTATAATTTTATTGTAACATATATTTACTATTTTAGATTAATTTATAGCACTGATTTTACTTTTTGGCTGATAAATGATATAATTATTAAAGGTGATTTTATGGCCAAAATTAAGAAGTTTTATAAGAAATATATTAAGAAATATTTTTCTAAAGAAAAATTATTTTATTTTATAAATACATATAAATATTTGTTGTTTATGGCTTTACCCTTTTTGGTACTTGATCTTGGGACAAGAATATTTAATAATAAGGGAGGTCTATTAGGATCGACAAAATTTGGTTTTTTTGGTTTTTATCAACCAGTTCCTAATTTATTTACAATTATATGGATTACTTTATTTATTGGAATTGCTCTAACATTTAAAAGAAAAGTTGGTAAGAAGATTTATGTTGGCTTTTTTGGACTAGCTTTGTTAGTGTTTATCGTCAATAATATCTACTATTCAGTTGCTAATAATTTCTTTGATTTTAGTTTACTAGGAATGGCTTCGGAAGGTAGTAGTTATATCATCGATGCAATTAAGAAAACGAAATTCTGGATTATTCCTTGTGCAATTATTGCTATTTATCTATGTTATTTGGGAGTTAAACATATTCCTGAAAGAAAAAGAGCTAACTACAAGATTTTATCAAAGGCGTTAATGACTTTTATTATAGGACATTTATTTATTCCTGTCTTACTTGGTAGTGCTAATTCAGATTTAACGTGGAGTACTTGGCGTAATGCTAGAAATATTTATGATAGTTTTAATGATAGTAATAAGAGTATGATGGTTTCGGGACTATATGAGTATACGTTTAGAAATTTTTACATTACTTATTTAAAAGAAAAAGAGAAAACAGATGATAAAGAGATTGAATTTTTGGAAGATGCTTTCGATGATACAAGTAATAATGGAGTTTATCAGACAGAATATACGGGACTATTTAAAGATAAGAATGTTATTTTTCTTCAACTTGAGGGTATTGATAATTGGTTAGTTACAGAAGATATTATGCCTAATTTGTATAGTCTTACTAATAATGCTTTTAATTTTAATAATCATTATTCTTATTATAATGGTGGTGGTTCTACTTTTAATTCGGAATTTGCTGTTAATACAGGATATATTACCCCAATTAGTTATACACAGAATGCTTATACTTACAATAGACATAATTTTACTTATTCTTTGGCTAACTTATTTAAGAATGCAGGATATGTTGTCAATGCTTTTCATATGAATTCAGCTGAATATTATTCAAGAGGAATTAATTATGAAAACTGGGGATATGATAATTATTATGGATTAAAAGATATAGGTGATTATAAACACGAAGAGTATAATTTAGATACTGAACTTATACTAAATGATACTTTTTATGAAGAAATGTTACCGACAGATACTAAATTTGTTAGTTATGTTATTACTTATTCTAATCATATGCCTTTTACAACCAATAAAGGGGTATGTAAACAAATTGTCGATAAAATTAATGAGCAAAGAGAGGAAGAAGATACTGATAGTGAGTTAATTGGAGATTTATCAGAAGAAGAATGTGTAAGATTACAAGCTAAGGAAACGGATGATATGATTGGTTTATTAATTCAAGCGCTAAAAGATAAGGGATTAATTGACAATACCGTCATTGTGGCTTATGCTGATCATTATCTATATACTTTGGTTGATCAGAGTATTTTAGCTAAGTATAAAGATACTTCTAATAATTTAATCAATCATACACCTTTACTTATATGGAGTAACAATATGGAAAGAAAGGATATTGAAGAAGTTACCTCACAACTTAATATTCTACCTACGACACTTAATTTGTTTGGACTAGAATATCATCCTAATTACTATATTGGCGATGATGCCCTAAATCCTGACTATCAAGGTATTGTTTTCTTTAGTGATTATTCTTGGTATGATGGTAATGTCTATGTAAGTGGTGGTGTCGTTGCTAATGGTGGAAGTATTAGTGATGTTGATTTGTCAACTAAGAATTATTATATTAATTATATTATTAAGAAAAATGACTTGACACTTAAGTATGATTATTTTGATACAATTGTTAAGCAGAATAAAGAAAAGGAAAAAGAAGAAGAAGAAAATAGTGAAACAACTGATAGTTAGATTTATCAGTTGTTTTCTTGTCATTTTAAATATTTTATGTTATCCTTATGATAGGAAGAGAGTTGATTTGATGAAAAAGAAAGGACTTGTTTGGGGAACAATTATTTTGGTTCTACTATTATTAATAGGAATTACTTTCGTTATTTATAAACAGATTTTGAAAAACGAGAAGAGTTCCCACTATGGTTTTAGAGATATTAGTTATCTTAATGATTTTTTGAATGATATTAATAATCTTAACTATGATTGGGATAGTTCTTCTATTCAACTTGAACTAAGTGATTTTAAAGTTAATAATCAAGTGAGTGATATTAAATTAATTCTTAATGAAGATATGGATAAAGATGGAACTTTTTACTTTAGTCTTTATGTAAATGATTATTTTGTGCCAATTGCTAATAATAGTAAGCTTATGGCGTTGAACGTCGAACTTAAAAATAATATGTTGATGTTTATTGGTAATACTGGTAAACAAGATCAGAATATTAATCTTTATTTGATTGATTTGAATGGAAAGGTTTTACTTGAAAGCTACGATGTTTCTTACAAACTTAGTGGTAATTTATTAACAATTACAGATTATATGGGAGGACCACTTATTAGTTGTATGGAAAGTGATTTTAATGATGAGGATATTGTCAGTGAAATAACAACCTATCAACTTGGTTATAGTTCGATTAATCTATTGAGTCGTGAAAGTATTACTTATGGTGAATATTGTAATAATTAAGAAGAAAATAAAACTCATTTCTTTGGTGTGGAATGAGTTTTTTAATTAATTAGTCCTTTATAGTATTTCCATGCTATTATCTTGGTTACTATTTTGTCTAAATGGTTTTCACTTATGATTTGATTATCGATAGCGGTTTTGACTTCATTAATACTTTTTTGATAATCAGTGACGATAATTAGATTGTTACCCGCTAGAAGGGCTTTTACAACGTTATTTTCAATGTTGGATACAGCTCCCATATCTAAGTCATCAGTGATGATGATACCTTGAAAGTCTAACATGTTATGAAGTAAATTATGGATACTAGGCGAAAGAGATGCAGGATTGTTAGCATCGATACTAGTGACAGTATTATGACTGACAAGGACAGCTTCAGCATCACTTGCGATACCTGCTTGAAAAGGTGGTAAATCATTAGTGAGAATATCTTCATAACTTCGATTATCAATAGCACTTCCTGTATGGGTATCAACATTATTGCCATAACCAGGAAAATGTTTTAAAGTATATGATACACCTAGTCCCTTGCTAGCTTCAATCACAGTCTTAGCATAAGTTTCAGTTAATTCTGTCGACAAGCCAATTGATCTATTGTACATGTAATCACTTGTATTGGTAGCGACATCAACGACGGGTGCCAAGTTGAGATTGATACCTAAACTTTTAAGGAGATAGCTTTTTTCAATAGTGTCTTCTTTGATAAGATCAAAACCACCTTCTTGATAAAGGGTGCGTGGTGACTTGAAAGAAGATGAGGCTAAGTTAGGATTGCTACTTATTCTAACAACAGTTCCACCTTCTTCATCGACGGCTGTAATTAATGGTATTTTGCTTACTTCATTAGCTTTGTTAATCATGTTAATTACTTCTTCTTTGGTTTTGCCTTGAAAGTCTTTAGCGAAGAAGAGGTAACCACCGAATTGATACTTGTTTTGTTCCTCAGTACCATTATCAGGATAACGAACTAATAAGATTTGAGCAATTTTTTCTTCCAAAGTCATCGAATTTAATTTACTTAGAGCTCTATCATAGTAAGAACTTAGAAAACCATCATCTAACATATCTTGAATTTGATAATCGGAAGTGATATTTTGAAAGTTTGTGATAATTATATCTTGCTTTTCACGATCAGGATTTAAATTTCCTTCATATGTTAATCTAAGGTAGTCACCAACATTGATTGGGCTTTCTGGATTATTAATTTGATAGGAAAAAGTATAGATAATATTATTTTTTGTTTCTACCGTAATGGTATTTTCCGTTTGACTTAACAGCATAACTTCTAAACTTGAGTTATTATTTTTTGTTTCTTGAAGAGTTTCAAGAGAATTACTTTCTTTACTGTTATCTTTATTTTTAGGTAGGTAATTAATAATGATAATAGCTACAAAGATGGTAATTACTAATAAAATACTACTTATAATAATTTTCTTTTTCATAATTAGGCTCCTTTTTATTATTAACATTATATCATATTTTTCTTACAATTGTTAGGATTAGTTTTTGTTTATGTGTTATAATAGATATAGCAATGTGGAGGTTAGAATGAAGAAATTAAAGAGACAAGATATTGTTAATATTGTACTATTAATGATTATTCCAATAGCCTATTTTATATGGGTAAATATGCAAGGAGATATTTATGGTTCTAGTACTGATTTTATTAATCAACATTTTAGATTACCAGAATATCTTAGAATTTTATTTTATAATGGGGCGTTATTACCTAATTTTGCTTTTCATCTAGGTGGTGGACAAAATATTTTCTATCTGGCTTATCATGGCTTATTTAATCCTGTTTTGATGTTATCTTACTTACTTCCTTTCATGAAGATGTATGATTTTGTAGTAATTAGTAATATTACTTGTTTGCTAGTTGCTATTTGTTTAATGTATCGTTTTATCTACGATAAATATAATTCAAAAATTGCTTTACTTAGTACTTTTCTATTTACCGTAGCTAGTCCTTTGATCTATCATACACATAGACACCTGATGTTTGTTAATTATATGGTCTTTTTGGTAATGGCTTTGATATACGTCGATAAATATTTTAAAACAGGAAAAAGATGGCCTTTAATTATTTCCATTTGTTTAATTATTTTATCTAGTTATTTATATAGTGTCAGTGCTCTTTTTGCTATTTTGGTTTATGCTATATATAAGTATATTGAACAGGGTGACGTTAGTGTTAAAAGTTTCTTTAAGGTAGGAGGTAAATTTTTAATTAATTTTATTTTGCCAATTGGAATATGTGCTTTTTTGCTACTACCTACTTTCTATATTATTATATCAGGAAGAGATACAGGAACAACAGAACTAAATATTTTAGAACTATTTATTCCTAGTGCTAATTCACTATACTCTTCTTATAGCTTGGGGTTAACTTGTTTTGTTATTTTGGGTTTACTAATTAATTTGTTTAACAAAAAGAAAGAATGGAAATTTCTTAGTATCTCTTTGTTATTAGTATTACTCTTCCCTATTTTTAATTATATATTTAATGGTTTTATGTATAATGATGCTAAAAGTTTAATTCCTTTCTTACCTCTTTATATTTTAATAATTGCTAATGCTTTAAATAATTTTAAAGTAAATAAAAAAATAGTTGTTAGTTTTATTTTAGGATTGATTCTTTTATTAGGGTTAAATCTTGATTATGATTATATTTACATATTAGTAATTGATGGTATTATTATGACGATAGCTTTATTAATATATAGATCAAAAAAAGAAAAATTAATTATCTTGGTACCTTTACTACTTATTAGTTTGGGAACTTTTATAGTAGTTAATAGTTTTGATAATTTGGTTACGATAGATAAATATAATGAAATAAATAGTGATAATGAAGTTTATGATAGTATTGATGATGATGGTTATTACCGAGTAGCTAATTTACTTAATAAAGAGATGAATGTTAATAATATTTTAGATGGTAATTATATGACTAGTAGTATCTATACTTCTCTATCTAATAATTATTATACTAGTTTTGTTAGAAATGTCTTTATGAATGAAATTATTACACGGGATTATCATACGATTACTACTTCTGAAAATCTTCTATTTAATATATTTATGGGAAATAAGTATATTATTTCGGATCATGATCTTAAGGGTTATAGAAAAGTTAGTGGTGATGATAATGCTAGTTTATATGTCAATGATGATGCTTTTAGTTTAGGATATAGTTTGGATAAATTAATGAGTTTAGATGAGTTTGAAACGTTAGAATATCCTTATACAATCGATGCTTTAATGAACTATATTATTGTCGATCAAGATCTTCCTTTCACTTATGATAGTAAGATTAATAAGTATGAGGGTAAGATAGAAATTGATAATATTAGTGGTGTTAATTATGATGTTGTTGATGGAAAATATGTTATGGATATTGATAATGATAGTTATTTGAATATTAAGTTAGATGATGGTTTAAAAGATAAGATTCTTATTGTTACTATGGATATGAACTATGAAATGAGTTGTAAAGATAGTACAAGGACGGTCAGTAGAATTGATATTAATGGTATTAGTAATGTTTTATCTTGTGATACTTGGAAATATCATAATAGAAATAATACTTTCCATTATGTTATTAGTAGTAATGATGAGATAGATAATTTAGAAATAATGATTAAAGAAGGGCATTATGAAATTAGTAATTTTAATATTTATTATATGGATTATAATGATATTAGAAAGATAGAACATGATGAATTTATGATTAATGATTTTACAGGAGATATGATCAAGGGAACAATTGATGTTAGTAATGATGGATACTTTATGATGAGTGTGCCTTATGATGATGGTTTTGAGATTATGGTTGATGGTAAAGTGATTGATACTGAGATGGTCGATACTTCTTTTATAGGGTTTCCAATTAGTAAAGGTAATCATGATATTGTTATTAATTATAAAGCACCTTGGTTTAATCTTGGAAAGTTGATTAGTGGAATTTGTGTTATAATATTAATAGGAGTGATAGTGTATGAAAGAAAAGGAAATAAAAGCAGTAAAGAAAACAAAAAAAGAGATCGTAAGAAGTCTACTAAATGAAAAAGTAGATGATAAGGATTTGGATGAACTTTTGGATATGTTAGTTGATAATCCGATTAGTGTCAATGTCGATAAAGAGGAAGCTAAAAATATTAGTTTTGGGGCAAAGGCGGCCGATAAGATTAGTGCGATTGCGGGTAGTTGGACTTTTCTTATTATCTTTTGTCTATTCTTGATTTTTTGGATTATTCTTAATGGTAAAATTTTAAGTGATCCTGTAGATCCCTACCCTTATATTCTTCTTAATTTGGTCTTGTCTTGTATTGCCGCGATTCAGGCTCCTATTATTATGATGAGTCAGAATAGACAAGCTCATAAAGATAGTTTACGCAATCAAAATGATTATAAGACTGATTTAAAAAGTGAACTTATCTTAGAAGAATTACATGATAAAATGGATAAAATATTAGCTAATCAGAAAATGATTATGAAGAGGTTGAATGATGAAAAAGATATTTGAATTGTATAAAAAAAATAAAGAAATTATTAATTACTTAATCGTGGGGGGATGTACAACATTAGTATCGATTGTTTCTTACTTTATTATTAGTAGTATTGTTGATATTGAAAATAACTTTTGGTTTATATTTGCCAATGTTTTATCTTGGATATTATCAGTCATATTTGCTTACGTTACGAATAAAATTTTTGTCTTTGAAAGTAAAGTAAAAGGTAAAAAAGAAGTTAGTAAAGAAATGGGTAAATTTTTTACTTCGAGAATAGCTACTTTAGTAATTGAACTTGTTTTGATGTTTGTATTAGTTAAGCTTATAACTTTAAATAATGGTCTATCAAAGATATTTGCTCAGATAGTAGTTATTATTTTAAATTATGTTTTTAGTAAAATCTTTGTATTTAAAAAAGTCTCTAAATATGAAATGCACCCTATAGAGTAGACAGTAGAAAAAACCTAATTTAATGGTTATGATATAATACACTTCCGAAAGGAGG
>CALVRZ010000032.1 GCA_944358875.1 uncultured Bacilli bacterium | reverse complement strand
TGTGATAAAGCACTAACAGAATTTGAAAAATATAGAGTAAAACAAGATAAATTATATAAATCAGATTTTGATTTATTGTTGGAAGAAAGTAGTAAAGTGGGTGATAGTAATGGCAAATGAAGAAAAAGGTTTCCAAAAAGGAAGGATTAACTGGTATCCAGGTCATATGGCTAAAGCTAAAAGGGAAATAAGTGAAAAAATAGGTTTAATTGATATTGTATTTGAAGTAATTGATGCTAGAATACCTTATTCATCTAAGAATAAAGATATTGATAATATGATAAAAAATAAACCTAGAGTACTTATTATGACAAAAATTGATTTATGTGATATGGATGTTACTTTGAAATGGAAAAAATATTATGAAGACTTAGGATATCGAGTTATTATGCTTGATTTAATTAATGGTTATAATAAGAAAGTAATTGAAGATAATATTAAGGATTTAATCGATGATGTTAATGAAAAGAGAAAGAAAAAGGGACTTAAAGAAAGAAGAATTAGAACTTTAATCTTGGGAATACCTAATGTTGGTAAATCAACTTTGATTAATCGTTTAGTGGGAAAGAAAGCTACTAATGTAGGTAATAAACCAGGAGTTACAAAACAACTAGAATGGATTAGAATTAGTAATACAATGGAACTTTTGGATACACCTGGTATTTTATGGCCTAAATTAGATGATAATGAAGTTGCTTTAAACTTAGCTAGTATGACGGCCATTAAAGAAGAAATTTTAGATTTAGAGGATGTTTCTATTTATGTTATTAATAAGATGTTTAAATTATATCCTTTAAATATTAAAAATCGTTATCATTTAGAAAATAATGATGATATAGTAGAAACATTAGATTTAATTGGTAAGAAAATTGGGGCCCTTAGAAATGGTGAAGTTGACTATGAGAGAGTTTATAGAACTATTTTGAGAGATTTAAGAGAAGGATATTTAGGTAAAGTTACTTTTGATGAATTTAAAAAATAGTTTTGTTGCATTTTAGTAATGTTTCGTGTATAATCTTAAATATGGGGAGTGTAATTATGAAAAACAAAATATTGAAGAGTATTCCTAATATTATTACAAGTTCTCGAATTATTACATGTATTTTGGCAGCAATATGTTTTGTTATGGGAAATATTCCATCGGCAGTAGTTCTTTATTGTTATAGTGCTATTAGTGATTGTTTGGATGGAATGTTAGCTAGAAAATTAAATGCTTATAGTGAGCTAGGAAGAAAGCTAGATGCTATATCGGATAAAATATTTATAGGAGCGGCGATAGCACCCTCGATAGCGTTAGGCAATTATTTGATGATAGTACCTTTATTGTTAGAGACGTGTATTTTAGCAATAACGGCTTGTAAGCAAATTCATAATGTTAATCCAAGGACAGAAAGAATTGGTAAATTTAAGAGTTGTTTTTTATTTCCAACAGTAATTCTGGGACTTATAGGTTCTAAGATACCGGTAATTAATTTGCTTATGGCACCATTATTTTATGTTTCGACGGTACTTGAGATTGAATCTATTAAAACGTATGCTAAACAAGAACATCTTGAAAAAGATGATATTAAAGGAGAATCTTTGTTAAAAATAAATGATAGTTTAAGTGAAAGTGAGCAAAATAAGAATGAAAGTTCTTTGACAAAAATGAAAAAACAATATATGAGTTTACGAAATGAATTAGCTTATTATTTAAGTAATAATAGTATTTATTGTTCTGATTATTGTTTTGATGAAGTAACAATGAATAAAGTAAGAGAAAGGAAGAGATAAGCATGATCGATATTAATCTTATAAGAAATAATAAAGAGGTTGTTATTGAAAATTTAAAGAAAAAATTTCAGGATGAAAAAATAGGGATGGTCGATGAAATAGTTGATCTTGATAAGAAAGTTAGAGAAATTAAAACTCAGGGTGATGAACTTAGAAAAGAACGTAATGATATTAGTGGAATGATTGGGTTTTTAATGAGAGAAAAAAAAGTTGATGAAGCTAATTTAAAAAAGCAAGAAGTCGTTGATATTAATAGGAAATTAGAGGGTATTGAAAAAGAAGAAGAAGAATTAAATGAAGAAATTAAAAAAAGAATGATGATGATACCTAATATTATCGATGATAGTGTTCCAATTGGTCATGATGATAGTGAAAATGTAGAAAATGAACGGTTTGGTGAACCTATTGTACCTGATTATGAAATTCCATATCATGCGGATATTTTAGAAAGTGTGAATGGTTTAGACAAGGATAGTGCAGGAAGAACGAGTGGTAATGGTTTTTACTATTTGATGGGAGATATTGCGCGATTACATTCGGCTTTAATTTCTTATGCGAGAGATTTTATGATTAATAAAGGTTTTACATATTGTGTGCCACCTTTTATGATTAGAAGTGATGTTGTAAGTGGTGTTATGAGTTTTAAAGAGATGGAAAGTATGATGTATAAGATTGAAGGAGAAGATTTATACTTGATTGGTACTTCTGAACATTCAATGATTGGTAAATTTAAGGGTCAAATTGTTAAAGAAGATAGTTTACCTATTACTTTGACATCTTATTCACCTTGTTTTAGAAAAGAAGGGGGAGCTCATGGACTAGAGGAAAGAGGAGTTTATAGAGTTCATCAATTTGAAAAACAAGAGATGGTTGTTTTATGTAAACCAGAAGATAGTATGGATTGGTATAATAAGATGTGGAATTATACAGTAGAATTCTTTAGAAGTTTGGATATTCCAGTTCGAACTTTAGAATGTTGTTCAGGAGATCTTGCGGACTTGAAAGTTAAATCTTGTGATGTTGAAGCTTGGAGTCCAAGACAAAAGAAATATTTTGAAGTTGGATCTTGTTCTACTTTAGGAGATGCACAAGCAAGAAGACTTGGAATTAGAACAAAAGGTGAAAAGGGAACTTATTATTTACATACTTTAAATAATACAGTATTAGCTACACCTAGAGGATTAATTGCTTTAGTAGAGAATAATTATCAGGAAGATGGTTCAATTAAAGTTCCTAAAGCTTTACAACCTTATATGGGTGGATTAGAAGTTATAAGAAAAAATAATTAGATTATAATTGTTTTTTCTTTTTTTATGTGATATATTATTGATGAGGATGATTTTATGTTTGAAAAATTATTTAAGAGAGATACATTAGACGAGAATTTATATACAAATTTTAATGATATGATTGGATATGCTGGTTTTATTACTCCTGATGGAGGTTTTTATAGGGTAAGAAAGTATGGTAGTGCTAATGGTGATCATCCGCTTTATGCTTATTATCTACTTAAAAAAAATAATTTACCTGTTCAATATAATTATAATAACAATTTAGAAAACGTTATGACAAAACTAGGATATGCTATTGTGGCAGAAGATTTGCATGATGGTACAATTACTTTTTCACCTACATATGATGAACTTACAGATAAACAAAAAGAAATTATTGATAATTTACTTATTTATTATGATGCTAATCCATTACATTACCGGGGAAAGAGAGGAAAATAAATGCATAATTTAGTTGAAAAATTATTGGATGCTAATAAAACAATTAGTTCGATGGAGTCTTGTACTGGTGGTTGTTTTGCTAATTCTTTAACAGATATTTCAGGAGCTAGTGATGTTTTTAAATTTGGAGCAATTACTTATAGTAATGAATTTAAAATTAAATTAGGGGTAAATAGTGAAACAATTAATAAATATACGGTTTATAGTAAAGAAGTAGCTAGGGAAATGGCTTATAATATTTCAATATATGCTGATAGTAATTATGGTATAGGAATAACAGGCCAATTAAAAAAAGTAGATATGAAAAATCCTTTTGGAGCTTGTAATCATGTATATATATGTATCTATGATCGGGATAATGATCAATATTTTGATAAAGAATTTGATGTAACATTTAATGCTAGAAGAGCTAATAAAATTGTTATTGTAAATACAGTTGTTGAATATTTACTAAAAATAGTTAGATAAGTTTAGGTGTCAAGATTAAACAAAAATATATAATCTTGTTGTCTAATCTTTTTTTTTGTATTATAATTAATATTGTAAAGAAAGTGAGTGAGAATGAAAAAGCGGATAATTGGTGCAATTTTTATATTGTCAGTACTTATTTCTTCAATTATTTTAGGAAATAATGTTTTTAGAATTGTTATGACACTTTGTGCACTAGGAAGTTTTTATGAACTTTTTAGTATTAAATATAAAAATAAAAGTAATAAACTAGGTATTATTAGTATGTTAGGATATTTACTAATATTACTGATTATGTTTAATAATACTTTTTATTACTTTAATTATGGAATTTTATTAATATTAGTATTCTTTTGCTTTATTATACCAATTGTGTTTATTAATGATAAGAATAGATATAATATTAATGATGCTTTATATTTAATTGGTATTGTTATATTTATTAGTAGTGCAATGGCTAGTATTGTCTATTTTAGAAATCAAGATATTTATAAAGGACTTTTTGTCTTTGTCTTATCCTTTGCGACAGATGTTTATGCTTACATAGGTGGAAGTTTGATAGGCAGACATCATTTTACTTGTATTAGTCCTAAAAAGACGGTTGAAGGATGTTTAATTGGAGTAATAATGGGAAGCTTGATTGGAGCTGTCTATTATTATAATGTAATTGGTAATATTGATATTTTCTTGGTAATATTATTAAGTATATGTTTATCAATATTATCAGAGATTGGGGATTTGGTTTTTAGTAGTATTAAAAGATATTTTGATGTTAAAGATTATTCTAATTTAATACCAGGACATGGAGGTTTATTAGATCGACTAGATAGTGTAATATTTGTTGCTCTAGGTCTATTATTATTTTTAAATATTATTTAGGAGGATTATTATATGTTATCATTTATTTTATTTATATTTATTCTAGGTGTTATTGTATTAGTTCATGAGTTTGGGCATTATTTATTTGCTAAAATATTTAAAGTATATGTATATGAATTTTCGATTGGTATGGGTAAAAGATTATGGTATTATAAGAAAAAAGGGGGAGAGACTGAATATTCTATTAGATTAATACCATTAGGAGGATTTTGTAGTTTAGCAGGGGAAGAAGTTGATGAAGCTGATGCTAAAAGAATACCTAAAAATAGAAGATTACAAGATAAAAAAGTATGGCAAAGATTTTTAATTATGTTTGCGGGTGCTGGCTTTAACTTTGTTTTAGCATTTGTCTTATTATTTGTTAGTGCTTTAATTTTTGGTAGTGTTACAACTAAACCGGTTTTAGGTAGTGTTCCCGAAGGTTTACCAGCATATGAAGCGGGACTTCGGGTTGGGGATACGATCTTAGAAGTTGATGGTGATAAAGTTAGTGCTTGGGATGATGTGATGTGGGATATTCAGATGAGCGATGGTTCAACATTAACTTTTGTGGTAGAAGATGTGGATGGTAATGAAAAAACCGTTAATGTAACACCAGATAAGGAAGAAACTGAGGATGGAACGGTTACTTATAAATTTGGTTTAGGTCTTGATACAACACCACAGTATGGTTTAGGCGTATCTTTTCAGTATGCTATTAATAAGACAGGATCTTTATTTAGAATAATGTTTGAAACAATTAAAAGTTTATTCACAGGCCAAGTTGGTGTAACTGATTTGTCTGGTCCTGTTGGTATATATTCCGTTGTTGATAGTCAAGCAAAAGCGGGAGTAGATAGTATTTTATATTTAATTGCTTTCTTAAGCTTGAACGTTGGTGTTATTAACTTAATACCATTACCAGCTTTTGATGGTGGTAGAATACTATTCTTAATTATTGAAAAAATTAAAGGTTCTCCAGTATCTTCTAGAGTAGAAAATACTATTCATAATATTGGTTTTCTTCTACTTATTGGTTTAATGATATTGGTAACATTCAGTGATATCTTTAAATTATTTAATTAAGTAATTGTAAAATTGTTAATTATGTGATAATATATTAATAGAAAATAAGCTAGGAGGTAATGAAATGTCGGAACATATTAACAAACCTATGTTCGTCATGGGAGGGGGGGATAAATTACCTCTTAGATAACGATAATTAATATAGAACAAAAGGTAAAACAAGTTTTACCTTTTGTTCTTACATGCTGTTACTGATTATGGAGGCCCAGATGGTATAGCAATTATTTATGACAATCTTGGTGTTAGACCAGTACTTTCTCTCAAATCTGACGTACAATTACAAGGTAATGGTACTATGGATTCTCCATTTGAAGTAGTTTCTTAATACTTTGATTATATTTAATAACTAAGGGACGCTATGCGGTTAACTTATAAATTAATTTAAATTTCTAGCTACATATTCATCGTATGTAAGGCCACTATTGTATACTTTAGATGCTAATTCTTTACCTAGATAACGATAATGCCATGGTTCAAACATATATCCAGTTATATATTCTTTATTTTCGGGATATCTTAGAATAAAACCATATTTATAGGAATTGGCTAGTAACCAACTGTATTCTATATCTTCTTTAGATACATAAGACCAATTACCATTCATAATATCGACAGCTAGTCCTAATTGGTGTTCACTATAACCAGGTCTAGCACTATAAGTTTCGGCGGCAGTTAAGCCGTCTTTTTTGATGTAGTTGTTGTATAGGGTGTTTTGATATTTATATGAACGATAAGCAGAACCGGAATATAAGCTAATATTTTCTAATTTAGCATCACTACACATTTGATTGAAGGCTTCGGTGGCTTCTTTTTGTAATAATTGGGAGTCGTTTCTGGCATATTTACTATCAATGGTAGTTAAGTTATTAGGTTCAAAATCTTCTTCTAATTGGTAATATTTATTAACAATGGCATCTGTTTTATTACTTTCTTCATCAGTTAAAATTAAATCATTACTATAATACTCTTTATCTAAATTGGCATTAACTAAAGTAACAATATCTAGAGCATTGAATGTAGTGTTATTATCAAAAAAGATAGAATAATTTAATTTTTCTTGATTATTACTAAATTTAATATATCTATCTAGTTTTTCTTCATTAAAGTAATCTAGTTTGATATATTCTCCTAAGTAGGTATCATAAGTATTATTGATAATTATATTGATATTACTTGGATTTATATTGGCAAAGATAGCATTTATATCAGAAGCATTATAACCAATTGTGGCTAGGTTATTAACTAAATCAATAAAATTATCAAGATCTTGGTAGTTAATGTTATAGTAGATATCTAGAAACTTAGGGTTGAATTTATCTTGTTTAATAGCTTCATCTAAAGTTTCTGAGTAACGAGTTATTTGCTTTTCAATGTTATTGTCATTAAAAACTTTAATTGTTTTAATGTTATAGCCAGTAGTAATAGATTTTAAATATAAAAAGATATTGTTATAATTTAAGAAGATAATACTTATAAAGATAATGATAGTTATAATAAAGAGATATTTTTTTTTAGACTTATGCAATTTAATCACCTAATAATATTATGCTTGTTTAATTAAAATAATATTTACAATTTGGGTTAGATTTGCTATAATCATAATATAAGAGGTGTTTAAGATGGCCAAGAAGAAAGAGAAAAAAGAAACGACAAAAAAAGGCTTTCAGTATAGTAATGAAATAATTGGTCTTTTAATTATATTAATATCAATAATTGGAATTGGTAGTTATGGTCCTGCGGGGGAATTTGTGCGCAGTTTTGCGGTTTTTCTTGTAGGAACTATTTATATTGTACTTCTAATTGTAGCCTTGATTGTTGGGTGTTATTTGATTGTTAAAAGAGAAATGCCTAACTTTTTTACGACAAGACTACTTGGTTTTTATATTGTTGTTTTAGCTTTGTTAATCTTTTTACATACTAAGTATGTTATAATTAATGAAACGGAAGGTGTTAAAATTTTAACAGAAACATTCGATAATTTATTACTTGCTTTTAAAAATCCGGAAGCTATAGCTAATTCAGGTGGAGGTATGATTGGTGCTATATTTGCTTTTGTTTTTGTTAATTTATTTAGAGAAGGTACTTATATTGTTGTATTTACGATGGTTATTTTGGGAATAATTCTTCTATTTAATGTTAGTTTATTTGATGTGATAAAGAAATTTAAAGATAAGATTAAGGAATTCTTTAGTAAACATAAGAAAGAAAAAGAAGAAAGTGATGATGAAGAGGAAGAAACAGAGGATGATAAGGTTATTATTTCTTCTGTATCAGAACTTACACATGTTAAAGAAAATGAAGTTGTAGATAATGATATTCCAATTGCTAAAGAGGGTAGTAATGAACCGATTAAAGAAGAACCTGTTACTAATAATGTTAATAATAATTATAAATTACCACCTTTATCCTTATTAAAGACAGTTAGAAGTGTTAGTGATAAAGAAAATGTTAGTTGTGTTAAAGAAAATATTGTTAAGTTAGAAAATGTTTTACATGATTTTGATATTAGTGGTAAAATTGTCGAATGTCATATTGGTCCAACAGTTACACAATATGAACTTGAGTTAAAAGCGGGAACTAAAGTTAGTAAGCTTTTGGGAATACAGAAAGAAATTGCTTTAGCATTGGCTGCGAAAGATGTACGTATACAAGCACCAATTCCGGGGAAAAATACTATTGGAATTGAACTTCCTAATAAGGTTAATGCTTCGGTTTCATTTAAAGAAGTTTTATCTAAATTACCATCCGTTAATGAGAAGACAATTTTAGCGGTCGGTCTTGGTAAGGATATTATGGCGAATATTAAATGGGCGGAAATTAATGCAACGCCACACTTACTTGTTGCTGGTGCGACTGGTAGTGGTAAATCGGTTTGTATTAACTGTATTATTGCTTCTATTTTAATGCGTTGTAAACCAGACCAAGTTAAGTTAGTTATGGTCGATCCAAAGAAGGTTGAACTAACGATGTACAATGGTATTCCTCATTTGTTAGCACCGGTAGTTACGGATCCTAAGAAAGCTTCTATTGCTCTTAAGAATATTGTTGCCGAGATGGAGAGACGCTACGACTTATTTGAACATACGAAAAATAAGAATATTACTTCTTATAATAAGTTTTGTGAAACACATAGTGAATATCAAAAGTTACCATATATTGTCGTTATTATCGACGAGCTTGCGGATTTGATGTTAGTGGCAGCGAAAGAAGTAGAAGATTCAATTATGCGTATTACCCAGATGGCTAGAGCGGCAGGTATTCACTTGATTGTAGCAACTCAAAGACCTTCAACTGATGTTATTACGGGTGTTGTAAAAGCTAATATTCCATCACGTATCTCTTTTGCAGTTTCTTCTTCCATTGATTCAAGAACAATTTTGGATGCAACCGGAGCTGAGAAATTACTTGGTAAAGGTGATATGTTATTCTTACCAATGGGTGAAAATACGCCAATGCGTATTCAAGGAGCTTTTGTTAGTGAAGAAGAACTACAAAGTATTGTCGATTATACGATTAGTCAACAAAAAGCTAGTTATGATGAAAGTTTAACTCAAGATAAATCTAGTGGTGGTTCAGGAAATTATAATGATGGATATGAAAGTGAAGAAGAATACGATGATCCATTATATAGTGAAATAGTTGACTTTGCGATTAAGACAGGTAAGATTAGTGCATCATTAATTCAAAGAAAGTATCGCTTAGGTTATAATAGAGCAGCTAGAATTATTGATTTGCTTGAGGAAAGAGGAATTGTCGGACCACAGAATGGTTCTAAACCAAGAGAAGTTTTAGTTAAGTTAGAAAATAAAGATGAAGAATAAAAGGAGGAATGATTATGCCAACAGTTCATATTGAGGCAAATGAAAAAGATATTGCTAAAACAGTTTTAATGCCCGGTGATCCAAAGAGAGCCGAGTATATTGCGAAAAAATATTTACATAATGCTAGACTTGTTAATTTAACGAGAGGGATAACGGCTTATACAGGTAGTTACAAAGGAAAAGAAATTACGGTTTTCCCTTCAGGAATGGGAATGCCAAGCGCGGGAATATACAGCTATGAATTATTTAAATTTTATAGGGTTGATAATATTATTAGAATTGGAACATGTGGTTCTTTTAATCCTAATGTTAAAGTTTTAGATACTTTATTAGTAGATAAATCTTATACTGAAGGGAACTTCGCAATGGCGGTTAATAATAGAGATGTTCATTTGATGGAAGCTAATTTTGAACTTAATTCGTTAATTGAAAAAGTATCGATTGCTCTTAATGCTCCAGTGGTTAAAGGAAATATTTTTTGTAATGATTTCTTTGATGTTTATACAGAAAATTTTGATTTAACTTTACAGAGAATACCTAAGAATTTAAATATTATTGGTGTCGAGATGGAATCGTTTGCTATTTTCTATAATGCTAGTTTATTTGGTAAAAAGGCAGCTTGCTTACTTAGTGTCGTTGATTCACATTATGATAAGACGGTTGTCAGTGCTAAAGATAGAGAAACTAGTTTAGATAATATGATTATTATTGCGTTAGAAAGTAGTTTAAAATTATAAAAAAAGTTCATACTAGATGTTAAGGAGGCAAAAAAATGAACTGTGAACAAATTAATATGGGTGCTTATAATCTGCATTTGATTAAAACTAAAAAATTTAGATCGATTATGGTCGATGTTAATTTTCGAAGAAAAATTACGGAAGAAGAAGTTACTTATCGTAATTTACTGAAGATGGTTCTTCTTAACTCTAGTTATGATTATCCTAATGAAAGAGAATTAACAATGGCAACAGAAGATTTATATGATCTGAAATTGATTAGTTCTTTGACAAGATATGGTAATTTTATTAATTCTTCTTTTAAAATTAGATTTTTAAATGAAAAATATACAGAAAAAGGAATGAATAGTGAGAGTGTTAAATTACTTATGGATGTTATTTTTCATCCTAATGTTAAAGATAATAAATTTGATGAAGATGTTGTTAATTTATGTAAGAAAAGGCTTCATAAGGCTATTAAGTCAGTCAAAGATAATAAGATTAAATATGCCCAAAATCAGTTACTTAAAACAATAAAAGATCGTCCTTATTCATATGCTACTTTAGGTGAGATAGATATTTTAAAAGATGTTAATGCAAGTAATTTATATGAATTTTATAAGACGATGATCAACAATGATCTTATTGATATTTTTGTTGTGGGAGATATCGATGAGAAAGAAATTAAAGATATTTTTAAGGAATATGTTAATGCAAGAACTTATAAGAAAATTGATACGGATATTATTGCTAAGGAACTAGTACCTAACAAGAAAATTAATATGTTAAATGAAAGCGTGGAAGCCAATCAAACACAGTTAGTAATGTTATGTTCTTTAAATGATTTGACCCTTAAGGAAAGACAGTACGTGGCGATGGTTTATGCAGAAATGTTAGGAGGTTCATCTAGTTCGATATTGTTTAATAAGGTAAGAGAAGAAAATTCTTATTGTTATTATATTAACTCTTATGTTAAACCATATGATAATATTATGTTAATATATTCAGGAATTGAAGGGAATAGTAAAGATGATGTTATTAAGCTTATTAAAGATATTTTAAATGATATTGAAAAGGGTAAATTTATTGATGATAATTTGAATAATGCTAAAGAGACAATTATTAGTAGTATTACTTCAGGACTTGATTATCAGAATAGTATTATTAGTACTTATTATGCCAAAGAGTTAGTGGGCAGTAAGGATGCTAAAGAAAGAATAGAAGAATTTAAGAAAATAACTAAAGAAGATGTTGTAGCCTTTAGTAAGAAAGTAAAAATACATACAATATATACTTTAGAAGGCGGTGACACAGATGAAGAAGATAACGATTAATCATGTTGGAGAAACAATTTATTATGAAAAATTAGATAATGGAATGGATGTTTATCTTTGCTCGAAAGAAGATTATCATAATAATTATGTTACTTTAACAAGCAAATTTGGTTCAGTTTATCATACTTTTATTCCTTATGGAGAGAAAAAAGAATATCATTTACCAAATGGGGTAGCCCATTTTTTGGAACATAAGTTATTTGCTCAGAAAGAAGGACCCCAACCATCAGAGTTTTTTGCAATGAGTGGGGCAATCGATAATGCTTTTACGACTTTTAAGAATACTTCTTATTTGTTTAATGGGCCAAATAATTTGAAAGAAAATATATTATTTTTGCTTAAATATGTTCAAGAACCTTATTTTACTAAAGAAAATGTCGAGAGTGAAAAAGGAATTATTGTTCAAGAAATACATATGTGTGATGATCAACCGGAAGATAGGTTAGCAGAAGCTATTAGGAAAACAACATTACATAATAATCCTTTTAGGGAAAGTATTATTGGTACGGCCAAAGAAGTTAATAGTGTAACTAAGGACATGTTATATAAATGTTATAATACTTTTTATCATCCTAGTAATATGTTTTTAGTAGTTACGGGTAATTTTGATATTGATGATATAATGGAAGCTATTAAGGATGATCAAAGGAATAAGAAATTTAGAGATAGTGGTAAGATTGTTTTAAAGGAATTTAAGGAACCTGATAAGGTATGTAAAAAAGAAGAAATAATTAATATGGATACTGAGATACCTAAAGTAGCTTATAATATTAAGATACCTATTGATAAATTAGGTTTAAGCAAAAGAGAAATACAGATTTATTTAAATATATTATTTAATGTATTATTTGATGATACTTCTATTGCACATGAAGAGTTAGTTAAGGATAAAATTATTACTAGTCCAATTGCCGTTGAAACTTTGAATTGTGATACCCATTTTGTTGTTAGTTTATATAATGAGACTAAGGAATATGAGAAGTTGATTAGTAAAATTAAAGATGTTTTAAAGAATATTAAAATTAGCGATAAAGATATTGAAAGAAAGAAAAGGGTTATTAAAAGTAATGAGTTATTCGCTTATGAAAACATTGAATTTATTAACGATATTATAATTGATAATGTTGTTTATGAAGGCGAGATAGAAGATAATATGATTGGTATTATTGATAGTGTTAATAAAGAGAAAATGGATGAAATTATTGACAAGATTGACTTTACAAATGCATCATTAGTTGTAGTGAAAAAGAAATAAGGACTTGATTATTTGGTTAAGTTTTGTTATAATTTTTATTGTAAAAAATAAAGAAAGGTGGTGCCTCCCTATGCAAAAATTGAATTTTAATTTGTTAACTTGTTGTATACTAGGGGGGGGGGTGTAAATTAACCCAAAACACCAGAAATAAAGAATTAAAGACTACAAAGATAAGTTTAGAATAGGCTTATCTCTTTGTAGTCTTTTTGTGTGTTAAAAAGGAAGGAAGTTAAGTATGAAATTTATTAAGAAATATTATCTATTACTATTATTGATTATTACTTTGGCAGGGGCAACAATATATGGAACATATGCGATGTTTACATCAAGTGTTGAAACAAATATGGTTAATATGGATACGTATATGAATTATACATTTGATATAAATGGAACCCAAGAATTAAAAGTAAG
>CALVRZ010000031.1 GCA_944358875.1 uncultured Bacilli bacterium | reverse complement strand
AAGATGTTCTATACATGATTAATTTATTAATTGATAACAAATAAAGACAAGCTTTATTTGAATAAATATTATAATTAAATAATAAAAAATCAAGGGTCTAGATGAACTCACTTCGTTCGCCCTTGATTTTTTTTAAAAAGAATAGTTCTTTTTATGATGTCTCCTAAATGGGGTTCACATCATTTAAGTAGTTTCTTTTTAAATCTATTTTTTTCGTCTTTTGGTGCGCTTTTTTTCTTTAGGTTGGTTTTTTTCTTTGATAGTATAACATATAATATTTAAAGAAGTATTCAAATTTTTAATACTTTGTTCATTAGACAGTGAGATTTGAAGCGATGTATTAATAATCCATTCGAAAGTATCACGATCGATATGGGAAATGTTATTACTTAGATAAGTAACCATCCTATTAATGGAAGTTAATGGATAAAGATAATTTTTGTAATTTATGTCATTTTGAGTTTTAGCAATTTCATATGCTATTAAAGTTTGAATATCTTGTAAAATGGTTTGATTACTTCTTTTTTGTAAAGTATATTGATCAAAAAGAAGATTGATAATAATTTTTTCTTTAATAAATAATTCTAGTAAATCAATTTTTTGGAATCTTTGGTTTGCTAAATTTTCTTTAAAGCTTGCCTTTCTTTGTTCAATAATATTCTTGACAAGAAGATAATCTTTTTTAGCTGTGAATTGTTCATAGAAAGTATCGATATCGTTATTTTTACTATTAATAATGTGATTTATACGTGTAGTTTCTGCTTCGTTTAATAAGTTGAAAATAGTTTCATAAACATGATTTAAATTATAGGTATCTTCGTTATTTTGTAGTTTAGCTTTTAATTCCTCGATAATGACATGTGGATTATGCCTGTGATAAGTATTTAAAAGGTTATCTTGGAAAGTTGCAATAATTTGTTGTAATTCTTTCTTAATACTATTCACTTTACTAAGTGTTGGATTATCCATACTACTAATTACTTTAGATAAGTATTTAATATCATTGTAAGCTTTTTGGTAATCATTTTTTAAAATATCAGGAATGGTAGTACTTAAATCATTAATTTGACACTCTCTAGATAGGTAGTTAAGGATACTTAAACAGTGATTATGTGTATCGTTGTTCCTTCGAATTTTTAACCATTCTTTAATTATTTGATAAGCTTCGTTAATACTATTTAAATCTTTTTGATTTTCTTGGATCATATTTTGGTAAGCATTTTCAATAGCTTCTTCATTTATAATAATAGCTGATAAACCTAAAACTTTATAGGCTTTTTCAATATCGTTTAAAGTAAAATTAATCATTTTAATATTCATAATAATTCCCCCTTTTTTTGATACGTTTAATATAATAGCACATTTGTTTGTTTTTGTCAAATAATAAATGAAAATAGGGTTTTACATAATGGATAATAAATGATATAATAGATTATGAAAGTGAGTGATGGAGATGAAAATTGGTATAACTAATGATCATCGTGGTTATATATTGAAAGAGAAATTGACAAAATTTTTAAAAGAAAAAGGTTATGATGTAGTGGATTATGGAGCAGTTAGCGAGGATGCGGTTGACTTTCCTGATTATGCGAAAAAATTAGGAGAAGGTGTATTAAGTGGTGAAGTAGATCTTGGTATTGCGATATGTGGTACAGGAATAGGTATGAGTATTGCTTTAAATAAAATGAAAGGTATTTATTGTGCTAAAGTTAGTAATTTATCGGAAGCTATGTTATCTAAAGCCCATAATAATGCTAATGTGATGGCTATTTCTTCAGATTTAGAAGATAATGCGATGGATATTGTTATTAAATTTATTGAGACACCGTTTTCTAATATTGATCGTTATATTAAAAGAAATAATAAGATAAAGGATATTGAAAATGTATAAGTTTGTTTTGTATGTTTTAGTACTTCCTTTATGTGTATTTGCGATTGATAGTATTGATATTAATCGGATTTTTAAAAAAGGTAAGCAGAGACAAGCAAGAGTATTTTATATTTTGTTTATTTTTGCGATGAGTTATTTAATTGTTAATTTTATAAGTGATTTTGTTGGAGTAATGAATTAGAAAAGAGGTATATATATGAAAAAAGTAATTATATTTACCATATTGTTAATCTTTATTCCTTTTTTTATTGTAACATTATTTGGGATGGGTGATATTACTGAGATTCAGCTTAAATATGTTAGTAATAAAACAGTTAGGGTTAAAAGACTTAGTACGGATAAAGTGGAGGAAGTGCCACTTGAAGAGTACATTGTTGGTGTTTTAGCGGGGGAAATGCCAATTGATTTTGAGCTTGAGGCTTTAAAAGCGCAGGCGGTGGCATCTCGAAGTTATGTTTTGAAGAGAATGGAATATAATAAGGATAATGAATATGATGTTGTCGATTCGGTTTTGAATCAGGTATATTTAGATGATGATTACTTAAAGGAAACGTGGGGTAATAATTATACAATTAAGATAAATAAGTTAAGGACGGCGGTTAATGAAACTTATAATGAGTATATGGAATATGATGGTGAAATTATTGATGCTCTTTTCTTTTCAACCTCTAATGGATATACGGAGGATTCACATTTAGTTTTTAATTTGGAACTTCCTTATTTAAAAAGTGTTGAATCATCTTGGGATCAGGAAGTATCATCTGCTTTTAGTTCGAAGTATACTTATTCTTTACAAGAGTTTTATGAAAAATTAGGTCTTGAATATAAAGATAAGTTAGAAGTAGAAATTTTAGAAAGAAGTAGTACAAATAGGGTTTTAAAATTAAAAATTAATGGTCAAGAATTTGAGGGAACGACATTATATAATAAGCTTGGTCTCAGATCAACGGATTTTGAAATAACACAGGTTGGTAGTAATGTGGTTTTTGATATGAAAGGCTATGGTCATGGAGTTGGAATGAGTCAATATGGGGCTTTAGGAATGGCTAAACAAGGCTATACTTATGATGAGATTTTAAAGCATTATTATACGGGAGTAACGATTAAAAAAATTTAAAAAAATGTTAGTATATTATTTCTATTTTGGGTCAAACTTAAAATAGAGGTGAGAAAAGATGACAAAAAGAAAGTTGAAACCGTTTGTCGTTCCAATGATGTATACAATATCGGTTATTATGTTTGTCTTTAGTATGTATTTTATTCAAAAATATGTTGGTACAACAGGATTTGAAGGTGATACAACGGGTGGGACAGAGTATGTTGATCAGGATATTACTAATCGTGAAGATCAAGTTCCTGTTGTTAGTACAGATATTTTAATATCTAAACCATACTTAGATGAGGCAGTAACAATTGGTAAGGATTACTATGATTATCAAGCTGATACGGAAAGTCAAGAGAAAGCAATTATATATTATGGCGATACTTATATGCAAAATTCTGGTGTTGATTATATTGCTGAGAAAACTTTTGACGTTGTCAGTATTTTAGAGGGAACGGTTACTAGTGTTAAGGAAGATGATATTCTTGGTAATATTGTTGAAGTTAGACATGATAATGATATTATTAGTGTATATCAGAGTTTGTCAGAAGTAAGTGTTAAAGAAAATGATAAGCTTCTTCAAGGACAAGTAATTGGTAAAAGTGGTACTTCTAATATTAATAGTGATTTAGGTAATCATTTACATTTTGAGTTATATTATCAAGGTAAAGTGGTTAATCCAGAAGATTATTATAATAAAAATTTAAAGGATTTATAGGCGGTATACGCCTTTTTTGTATAATTGTTTTACTTATTAATATACTTTATTAAAGGGGTATGAGTATATTATGAATAAAAGAATTGTTAGTAGAGTAATTAATGAAGCTAAATATATGATTAGGACAGGTGATACGATTCGGGAAATTGCTAAAGTTTTTAGGGTTAGCAAGAGTACGGTTCACAAAGATTTGAATGATAGGTTGAGAGAAATTGATAGTGATATTTACAATCAAGTGTCAAATATTTTGAAATATCATATCGATATTAGACATATTAGAGGTGGAGAATCGACGAAACTTAAATTTTTAGAAAAAAATGTAATGTAAAGGTGTTAAAAATTGGCAAAATATGATAGAATACTTAAGTGAGGGATGGTGATATTTCATGTTTAATCGAGATATAGGAATAGATTTAGGAACGGCCAATGTACTTATATATATAAAGGGTCAAGGAATTGTATTAAATGAACCATCGGTAGTAGCAATTGATTCAGAGACAAAAAAGCCACTTGCAGTTGGACTTGAAGCTCATGAGATGTTGGGTAGAACACCTGGTAAAGTTAAAGCTATAAAACCTATGAAAGATGGTGTTATTGCTGATTTTGAAACGACAGAAGTTATGCTTAATTATTTTATCAAAAAAGTTAATGGTAAAAGTTTCTTTTCACGTCCTAGAATTTTAATTTGTTGTCCTTCTAATATTACCCAGGTAGAAAAGAATGCGATTAAAGAGGCTGCTGAAAGAACGGGAGCTAAGAAAGTTTTCTTAGAAGAAGAACCTAAGGTTGCAGCGATAGGAGCAGGAATGGATATTTCTAAACCTAGTGGAAATATGGTTATTGATATTGGAGGAGGTACAACTGATATTGCTATTTTATCATTAGGTGGTATTGTTAATTCAACATCAATTAGAATTGCTGGTAATGCCTTTGATAATGATATTGTTAAATATATTAAAGATAAATATAAATTATTAGTAGGAGAGAGAACAGCAGAAGATATAAAAATGACAATTGGTACGGTCTTTCCTGGAAATCGTAATGAAAAAATGGAAGTTAGAGGTCGTGATTTAGTTACGGGACTTCCACATACGATTACTTTAACTAGTGATGAAGTTGAAGAGGGTCTTAGAGAAAGTGTTTATTTAATTATTCATGCAGCAAAGGGAATACTTGAACAAACACCACCAGAACTATCAGCTGATATTATCGATAAAGGAATTGTATTAACTGGTGGTGGTGCCATGGTTGATGGCTTTAGTCAACTATTATCACAAGAATTAAAAGTGCCAGTATTTATTGCTGAGAGTCCTTTGACTTGTGTAGCGGAAGGTACAGGTGTTCTTTTAGACAATATTCATTTAATTGATAATCATTAAAAATCATTATACTTAGATATAGTGATTTTTTTTTTGAATTGTCTCTTTCAATATAGAAAATTGTCATAAAATATGTTATACTTAGTTTGGTGGTTATATGAATAAAAACTATAAATTAGGAAGTATTGTCATGATGAAGAAAGATCATCCTTGTGGTACTAATAAATGGGAAGTAGTAAGGATGGGAGCAGATATTAAGATTAAGTGTTTAGAATGTGGACGCTTTATTATGCTACCTAGAATTGAATTTGAAAAAAAGATGAAAAAGGTGATTAGCGAGTGAAACAGAAAAAAGAACTTAGAATTCATCCAGCATTAGTTTTTTTACTTTTAACAATTTTAGTTATGGTTATTAGTAGTGTTGGTAATATTTTAAATATTGAGACTAGTTATTATAGTGTTAATGTTAGGACGGGTGATTTAGAGAATCATGTTGTTCATATTAATAGTTTATTTAATCGAAGTGGTATTCAATATTTAATAAGTAATATGGTTAGTAATTTTATTACTTTTGCTCCTTTGGGTAATTTGATTGTTGGATTACTGGGAGTAGGGGTTGCTTATAAATCTGGTTTTCTTAATTCATTATTTAAGATGATAGCGGATAGTAGAATACCTAGAAAACTTATTACTTTTATTATTGTTTTATTAGGTATTATATCTTCGATGTTCTTTGAAGTTGGTTATGTTATTTTGATACCGCTTAGTGCTATTTTGTTTAAGAATTTAGGTAGACATCCATCGGCAGGTATTTGTGCAGCTTTTTCGGGAGTTACTTTTGGATATGGTGCTAATATAATTATGAATGGTCTTGATAGTACTTTACTTGAATATACAAGAATGGCTACTTCAGTTTTGGATCAGACTTATACGATTAATTCAAGTGGTAATTTATTCTTTATGATCGTTAGTACTTTGTTGTTAGCTTACTTAGGTACTTTTATTACGGAAAGATTTATTATACTTAAATTAGGTAAATATACTTTTACGGAGGAAGATGAGATTAAAGAAACAATAACAACGAAAGAGAAAAAAGGTGTTATTATTGCTATACTTGCAGTTATTTTTATTCTTCTTATTTTAGCTTATTGTCTTATACCTGGATTACCTTTTTCCGGTTTATTACTGGATTTAAGTGCTTCAGGATATGTTAATCAATTATTTGGTAGTGGTTCATATTTTAGTCAAGGTGTTGTCTTTATCTCAGGATGTTTGTTAGTACTTGCTGGTTTAGTATATGGACTTAGAGTTAAAACAATAAGAAGTAATAGAGATTTAGTAGATGGAATGAATTATTATCTTAAAGATATTTCTTCAATTTTAGTACTTATTTTCTTTGCGGCACAGTTTTGTATGATTTTTAGAGAAACAAATATTGGAGTATTTTTAGTAGCAACATTTACAGAACTTTTATCTAATTTAAATTTAACCGGATTATTATTAGTTATTGTAACTTTTATCATTGTGGTTATTTCATCGTTCTTTGTACCAGCGGCTTCTACTAAATGGGCAATAATGGCACCAATTGTGGTACCAATGTTTATGCAAAGTTCATTGTCACCAGAGTTTGCACAAGCTGTCTTTAGAGCGGGAGATTCGGCAGTGAAAGGTATTAGTCCTCTGTTTACATATTTTGTTATTTTGATTGGGTTCTTACAAATATATGCTAATAATAAAAAGAAAACAGTTACAATTACGGATGCAATGTCATTGATGGTTCCTTATACAATTGGTTTTTCTCTTTTATGGCTATTAATTGTAATAGGCTTCTATATAATAGGAATTCCAATTGGTCCAGGAGTAGGAGTGATGTTATAGTATTATGTTAAAATTATTAGAAAATATATTTGATAGATTTAACAAAAATTCTTATCCTATTAGTAATTTATATGTAATTTGTGTTGGTAATGTTGTAAGTTATAGTGAGAATCGTTATCCACAGTATGGGAATAGTTCTTATATGATTGCACAATATATTGAAGATAAACAGGCTATTTACAAGAAGTATAAAGAAATATTTACCGGAGTTATAGCTAGTGAAATTGAGTTTCCTTATCAACCGGGGAAAATATATATATTAAGGATATCTGCAATTACTAATTATTGTACTGATGATGAATTACTGAGGGGTAAGATTAATAAGGAAAGATTGGTAGAAATTTACCGAAATATTAATAAAGAAAATAGAAAGAGGTTATCTAGGAAAGAAAGGTAAGGTTCAATTTTGAAATTTTATAAGATTAAGGATGTCTTTGTGGCAGAAGTATTTGCTATTAGTAGGAAGGATAATTTGATTGATCTTCTTCTTTATTCAGATTTATTGATTTTGATTAGAGAGAATGATAAGTATTATGATTTATTTTCGAGAAAAGAGTTTATTGAAAGAAAGAAAGAGCATTTTATTGATGATGTTTTCTATATTAAGAAGATGGAAGAGCTTATATATTGTAAACATTTAACTAGTAAAGAATTAATTTCTGGTTTAGTAAGTGAGGATAGACTTAAATATTTAAGTAATAAAGTAAATGATGGTACTTATACAAGGAAAAGGAGTTTGAAATGAAAAAGGGTAATAATATTATTTGTCTTGATAGTGTTTATTTAGCTTATTGTTATGTAAAAGAAGATGATGGGTATTCTTTTGTTGGTGAAAAATTAGTTAGAAGGGTACCTGATGATAGGAGAATTGGTATTGCTTACCAAGAGATTGGTTCTTCTTTTGAAAAGTATTTAACTATTGATAATGTTAGAATAGGTGAAATGGGACTAGATAATATTAGACCTTTAGAAGAGAAGATTAAAAGGGATTGTGTTAGTAAATATGTTGAAATTGATTATTTGTTAAAATTATACTATGGATATGTTAATAGTGAAAAAGTTAGAAAGAGAGTGATTTAGATGGCTTTAACCGCGGGAATAGTAGGTTTACCAAATGTTGGTAAATCAACTTTATTTAATGCAATTACGAAAAAAAATATATTAGCTGCTAATTATCCTTTTGCAACAATTGATCCTAATGTAGGTATTGTTACCGTACCTGATAAGAGAGTTAGTACTTTAGAAGAAATGTATATGCCAGAAAGATGTATTCCTACAACTTATGAATTTACCGATATAGCAGGTTTAGTAAAAGGGGCTAGTAAAGGGGAAGGACTAGGTAATAAGTTTTTATCACATATTAGAGAAGTTGATGCCGTAGTAGAGGTCGTTAGATGTTTTGATGATGAAAATGTTATTCATGTTGATGGTAGTGTTGATCCCATTAGGGATATTGAAGTTATTAATGTTGAACTTATTATGTCTGATTTAGAGATTATTGATAATAGAATTGGTAAGATTGAAAAGAAAGCTCTTACGACAAAGAATAAAGATGATTTGAAAGAACTTAATTTGCTTAAGAGACTTAAAGAAAGTTTAGAAAGTGGAATACCTGCTAGAAAACTTGAATTTGATGAAGATGAGGAGAAAATTTTAAGGGGATTTAAGTTAATTACGCAAAAACCAATTATTTATGTTGCTAATGTTAGAGAAATTGATATTCATAATAAGGGTAATCTTTATGTTAATAAAGTTATAGATTATTCTAAAAAGGAAAATAGTGAAGTAGTAATGATATGTGCTAAGATTGAAAGTGAGTTAGCGGAACTTAATGATGATGAGAAAGAGATCTTTTTAAGTGAACTTGAGATTGAAGAAAGTGGACTTGATCAACTTATTAAGAAAACATATTCATTGCTTGGACTTGCTACTTATTTTACCGTAGGTAGTGATGAAGTTAGAGCTTGGACATTTAGAAAGGGAATGAAAGCGCCTGAGTGTGCTGGTATTATCCATTCTGACTTTGAAAAAGGCTTTATAAGAGCAGAAGTTATTAGTTACGATGATTTGATTGATGCTGGTAGTGAAGTTAAAGCTAAAGAGAATGGTAAAGTTAGATTAGAGGGTAAAGATTATATTATGCAAGATGGTGATATTTGTCATTTTAGATTTAATGTATAAGAAAAGAAGTACGGTGGAACCATCGGAGTTTATGCCTATGAATAACAGAAAGTGTTTCTGTTTGTAGTAGGAAACCTTGGTGGTAACGACAAGGGGAGGTAAAACTTGTTTTACCTTTTATTCTTGGTGATTATTCTAATACTATTATTACTAAATATAACCAATCAATTTTATATTTGAAAATGCAAAATTGCATATAAAAAAAGACCTTAACTTTCTTTATAGAAAGCTAAGGAATAATTGACTTAGGGCTTCTAAAGTTTCCTGAGTACCAATTGCATATAATTATACTCTAATAATCATAATTGTCAATTACTTTTGTAAAAATTATTTAAGTTTCCTTAATTCTAAAGTTAAAAAGAATGAAGAGTGGTTAATTAATGGAGTGGAAAGGTTTTGTATAAGAAAATTAATATTAGATTGTTTTATACTACTTTTTTGAAAAAATGCACCTAGAAAAGAAAAAATGCACCTAGAAATGCACCTAGAAAAGATTATTATACAATGTTCTTTTTAAAAGTGTTAAATTTAGTTTTGATGTAAAAATAATGACTTTTCGTTGGAAATTTGATACAATAAATATATAAAAAGAAAGTGGGTGACTTTAATGAATAATAAGAAAAAATTAAGTGAAGAAGAAATACAAGAAAAAATAAGAAAAGTTGATGGTACTATGGCACAAGAGGGAATGCCGTTAACAGAAGAAATAAAGAAAAAACTTTATAATTGTATAACAGGTAAATCTACTTATGAACAAGAAAGAAAAAAAGTTATTGAGAAATATAGGAGAATTTATGGATAGTAAATATAAATATACCTATGAATGGACTGTCGATTACTGTTATAAAGGAACTGATGTTTTGATTAATAAACTTAATATTACAAATGATGAAGATTTATATAATGCTGAAAGGGAATTAGTTTCATTTAGAATATCTGCATTTAATGATAAACCATTAAAAGGTAATTTTGATTTTAAGTATTTAAAAGATATTCATAAATATTTGTTTCAGGATATTTATAGTTGGGCTGGAGATATTAGAAATTGTAATATAGCTAAACAGGATTTATTCTGTTTAACAGAACATATAGAATCTTTTGGTAATGATGTGTTTAATAAATTAAAAGGGGAAAAATATTTTGTGGATTATGATAGCGAAACAACATTATGTAAATTAGTAGAATTATTTGCTGATATTAACGCTTTACATCCTTTTCGTGAAGGTAATGGTAGAAGTCAAAGAATATTTACCCGCGCACTTGCTAAAATAAATGGAATATATTTAGATCTTACAAATGTATCTAAAATGGATATGATTGTTGCAAGTCATGAAAGTATTAATGGGGATTATCAAAAATTAAAAGATATGTTTGAAAAAAATAGTCATATTATGAGTGAAGAGGAAAGATTAAGATATATAAAGATTTATTGTTCAAGCAAACTTAGCAGTATTATAGTAAATTAGGAGGTACTCACGATGGTATCTTTTTTTTGTAACAATTTACGTAATTTAAAAAAATAAACTATTTCTATATAATTTATTGATTTTTGTGTATGGTTTTGTTAAAATTATCTAAAAAGTTAATAAATATATATGGTAATTGCTTTAGTAGAAATAATTTAAGGAGAGATATTATGTTTACAAAAGAAAAATTAGAAAAGTATTTAGAAAGATGTCTTAAAACAGGAGCTGATTATGCTGAATTATTTATTGAAAAAAGTAATAATACTAACTATAGTTATATAGATAGTAAAGTAGATGATATTAGTAGTGTTTATGATTATGGAATGGGTATTAGAATTGCTTTAGGTAATGATATTGTATATGGTGCTATTAATAAGTTAGAAGATGAAGTTATTTTAAATAAAATAGATGAACTTACTAAATATTTTAATAAAGTTGTTAGTTGTGAAGTTAATTTAAAAGAAGAGGAAATACCTTTAATTAATGAAATTAAGATATGGCCTAAGGATTATGATGATGATAAGAAAATTAAATTATTAAGTGATATTAATAGTTTAGTTAGAAGTAAAGATGAAAGAGTAAAACAAGTTGATATTAATTTAAGTGAAAAAGAAAGTGAGATAATAATTGCTAATAGTTTAGGTAAATATGTAAAAGATCATAGGCTTAGACTTAGATTATATACGTCAATAACCGTGGAAGAAAATGGTAAAAAGAAGAATATGTTAAATACTTATGGTGGATCTTTTGGATATGAAAATTTTGTTAATTTTGATATCCACTGTTTTGTGGATAACTTAGTTACACTTGCTATTAAAAAGTTAAATGCTAAACCTTGTCCTGGTGGTGAAATGCCTGTTGTACTAGGTGATGGTTTTTGTGGCACGATTATGCATGAAGCAGTTGGTCATACTTTAGAAGCTACTTCTGTAGGTATAGGAGAATCTATTATGTGTGGTAAATTAGGTAAGAAAGTAGCTAGTTCTAAGTTAACACTCGTGGATGATGGTACAATTAAGAATGCTTGGGGTAGTAGTAATATCGATGATGAAGGAAATATTACGAAGAAGAATGTATTAATTGATAAAGGAGTTGTTACTAATTATTTAGTAGATTATTTGAATGAAAGAAAAATGCATATGACTAGCAATGGATGTGGAAGAAGACAAAGTTATTTATATGCTCCTACTTCTAGAATGAGTAATACTTTTATTGTTAATGGTAATGATAAGGTAGAAGATATGATTAAATCAATTGATTATGGTTTATTAGTTAGAAAAATGAATGGTGGAACAGTTAAACCAGAAACAGGAGATTTTAACTTTAATGGTACTTCTTGTGCAATAATAAGAAATGGTAAAATAGAAGAAGAAGTAGATGATGCTATATTAATAGGGAATGCATTAGATATTATTAAAAATATTTCAATGGTCAGTGATAATATGACTTTAGCGACAGGTTATTGTGGTTCATTAAGTGGGACAATACCTGTAACGGTAGGAGAACCTTATATTAAAGTAGATAAAATAATTGTCGGAGGAAGTGATGTCTAATGCAAGATATATTTAATTATGCTAGAGAAAATGGTATTAATGATTTACAAATTACAATTAATGAAGTAAAAGATAATACGATAGATACTATTAATGATAATATTAAAAGTATTGATTTATTAGAATATACTTATTATGTTATTAAAACTATTTATAAAGGTAAAAGAATTAGTTTTAAAACTAATAAATTAGATAAGAAAGAAATAATAGATAAGATTAAGAAATATGTAAGTTATATTCAAAATGATGAAGAAGATTATATTATTAAAGAAGGTAAAATTAAATGTAAAAGAAATGTCTATGATATGGATATATTTAAATATAAAGATTATTTATTAGAACTTAATAAGAAATATAAAAAAGATATATTTAAGAGTGTTAGTACTTATTATTCTAAAATGGTAGAGAGAAAAAGGATAATAAATAGTAATGGGGTAGAGTTAGAAGATGAAAATAAGAAAGAAATATTCTATACTTCTATTGTAGCTAGTGATGGAGATAAAATTGTCTCTTATGATAGTAAAATATATAATCCTAATAAGGAACAGATAGAAAATGTTATTAGTAATGTTTCTTTAGTAGCGAGTAATAAGTTAGAGGAAGGTACAATATCTAGTGGTAAATATAAAGTATTAATTGATAGTAAGACAATGAGTGATATTTTTACTTGTTTTATTGCAATGTTTAACGCAGATAATGTATATTATAAACAATCTTATTTGACTGATAAATTAAATAAGAAGATTATGTCAGATAAAATTACTTTAATTGAAGATCCTATAAATGAAGATATGGTTGGTAAGTGCTTATTTGATAGTGAAGGAACTTTAACAAAGAAGAAAGTATTAGTTGATAAAGGAGTACTCAAAACTTATTTGCATAGTATTAAAAGTGCCAATAGAGATGGAGTAGAACCTACTGGTAATATGTATGGTAATATTAGTACTAGAAATTTATATATAGTACCCGGTAATAAGAGTGAAGAAGAATTATTAGAAGAAATGGGTAATGGTATTATGATAAATGAAGTAGTAGGTACGCATGTTGGTATTAATATAATAACAGGGATTATTAGTTTACAAGCTGAGGGGATGATTATTAAGAATGGTAAAAGGGATAAAGCTATTAAGAATTTTGTCATAGCAACGGATTTTGATACTTTATTTAATAATATTATAGATATTGGTAATAATTTAGAATTTTATAATATTAGTTTTGCTAGTCCTTCAATATTGTTTGATAATATATCAATATCAAAATAAATTGATGAATTATCTTGATATTAACAAAAAAATATGATAAGATTATTAATGTAAAATAGTACAAAATAATTCGCAAATCAACATATTATACGAGGAGGTAATAAATTATGATTAAAATAGTAGCAAACCTATGTTCGTTATGGGGGGGGGTATAAATTACTTCCTAGATAATTATAAGAAAAATAATGTTAATAAAACTACAAAGGATAAGTCTAAGAGGCTTATCTCTTTGTAGTTTTTATTTTATTTCTTTACTACAAATGTGTTGTATAAAAATGAAATATTTGTTATAATTTAAGTAAAGAATAAAATATGACATATTTCTTCTTATGAGGCGCATTATAATAGAGAAAGAATTGGAGGAAGGGAAATATGAAATTTATTAAGAAATATTATTTATTGTTATTATTGATTATAACTTTAGCAGGGGCAACAATATATGGAACATATGCGATGTTTACATCAAGTGTTGAAGTAGATATGATAAATATGGATACTAATATGATATATAAGTTTAAAATTAATAGTACGCAGGAATTGAAAGTAAGTGCTGGATCTAAATTAAGATTTAATGCAGTCGTGGAAAATGATATGAGTGGAACTATATCATACGGAATGTATTATAAAATGATTAGTCCAAGTACTTTACCGAGTGGGGTTATAATAGCCCAAGTATCAGATGATTTAACAATGTTAGCAAAAGGACAACTAGAAAAAGGCGCCCAAACAACGGTGCCAATGGTAATAAAGAATACATCAGATAGTGAGATAACTGTAGAAATAGGAGTAAGAACAGGATATGCGACAGATAGTCAAGGACCAGATGATATCATTTATAATGAAGGAGAAATACCCATAACTAGTTTTCAAACAAGTGAAGAAGCTGGGAATGATAGTTGTACCGCAACTAAAACATGTACAAGTGAGTGTGTAGAAAGAATAGAAAATGGTTATAAAAATACATATTGTTATTGTTTAGATAGTAGTGTTGAATATAATCCTGCAAAAGATACATTACAAAAATTAGGATTAATTGCTAATGAGGGAACACCTGATTTTAGTCAAACTGCCACGACAGATGAAGGTATCTACGCTGCGCAAGATGACTATGGAACAAGTTATTATTTTAGAGGAGCATCAACAAATAACTATGTAAAATTTGCAAACAAATATTGGCGTATTATAAGAATAAATGGTGATGGAACAATAAGATTAATATATGATGGAACAAGTGCGCATGCAAATGGCGAAAGTAGTACAGACAGACAAATAAGTACAAGTGCATTTAATTCAAGCTACAATGATAATGCATATGTAGGCTATATGTATGGACAAACAGGAGCAAGTAGTTATAGTGCTACGCATGCAAATACAAATAGTAGTACAATAAAGAGGACAGTAGATAATTGGTATAAAACAAATATAGTAGATGCAGGCTATAGTGATAAAGTAGCGGATGTAATCTACTGTA
>CALVRZ010000030.1 GCA_944358875.1 uncultured Bacilli bacterium | reverse complement strand
AAAAATCTTGATATATTCCATGATCGATTTTTAATTATAGATAGAAAAAAATTATATTCTTGTGGAGCATCATTTAAAGATTTAGGTAAAAAGTGTTTTGCTATTAATGAAATGGGATCAAAACAACTAATTGATGATTTGTTAGATAAAGTTCAAATAAATACTTAAAATAGTTAAAGTACTTTAAGTTGTTACAGGTGAGTTATACACTTAGTAGATTTCAAAGTGGCTGAGTAGAAATGAATAATTTATACTCAGCCACTTTTTTTCTTTTCTTAATTTTATTCTATTCTTTGGTTATTTTTCATAAACTCTCTAAGAATTTTTGTTGTCGCTCGTTTTTCAATTCTAGACACGTAACTTCTAGATATCCCCATCTTTGAGGCAATTTCTTTTTGGGTTAATTCATCATTACCATTAAGTCCATATCGATATTCTAGTATCTGTTTTTCTCTTTTTGTAAGTGTCTTCATATATTTATTAAGTAATTTAATATTATCTTTCAAATAAATATCCTCTAAAAAGTCAGGCTCATCTGTCTTTAGAACATCTAATATTGTAATTTCATTTCCTTCCTTATCAAAACTAATTCCTTCATAAATACTCACATTCTTACTATTCTTTTTATCACCTCTAAAATACATTAAAATTTCATTTTCGGCACATTTAGCTACATAGGTTGTAAGTCTCACATTCTTATCAAGTGAATAAGTATCAATTCCTTTAATTAAACCAACCGTTCCAATTCCAATCAAATCATCAATATCATTAGTATTAGATTCAAACTTCTTAACGATATGTGCCACTAATCTAAGATTATGTTCAATTAACTTATTTCTAGCCTCATTATCTCCTTGTTTAGCTAATATTACATACTTTTCTTCTTCCTCCTTACTAAGTGGATCAGGAAAAACATTATTAGAGTATGCCCCTGTAAAAAAAGTACAATTCTTAACTAACAAACTAAGTATATCAAATAACATTTAGTCACCTCTAATAAATCATATAAAATGGACAATTTGACTATTCCAACAAAAAAACTAACAAATTATGTAAAATAGCTTATGTTTTATACATATCAAATTGACAAAAGCCCAAAATAATATTAAAATACAAGTAAAAAAGGAGGATCCTATGAAATTAAAATATAAAAAAGATATAATCTATATTGTAACATATGCTATTTTATTAGTATTTGCTTTGTTCAATATCAATTTAATCTTATCTGCTTTATCATATGTTTTAAAACTATTGATGCCTTTCCTAATAGGATGTATTATAGCTTATGTTTTAAATATCCTTTTAAATATTGTTGAACATAAAATTTTAAAGAAGATGAAAGAAAGTAAATTAAAAAGAGCATGTGGTCTCATTATAACCTTATTTATTGTTATCGGTGCCATTGCCCTAATTATTGGTTTAATTGTACCACAATTACAAAATACTGTAATTATTTTTATTGAAAATTTACCACAATATCAAGAAAATTTAATAAGCCGGTTAGATGAAATGGGTGTTAGTGAAGGAACTATTGATACCTTTAATAACTATCTAAATGATGCTAAAGAAATATTAACTAACACCGTCGTAAACAATAGAGAAAGCATTATTTCCAGTGCTCTAGGTATTGCAAGTTCTGTTATTGCCACTGTTACTAACTTGATTATTGCTATTGTCTTTGCTATCTATCTTTTAGCCCAAAAAGAAACATTACTAAGACAGTTCAATAAATTAATGAAGGCTTATATGGAACCTAAACATATTAACACCATTAATAACATTGGTACTGATTCTAATCGTATCTTTGGCAATTTCGTCAGTGGTCAATGTTTAGAAGCTTTAATAATTGGTACTTTATGTTTTATTGGTATGTTAATATTAAGATTACCATATGCTAGTACCATTTCAGTTTTAGTAGGTTTTACTGCTCTAATCCCCGTCTTTGGAGCTCTAATAGGTACGGCCATTGGTGCTATACTAATTCTTATGATTGACCCTATTCAAGCCATAATCTTTGTAACCTTTATTATAATTTTACAACAATTTGAAGGCAACTTAATTTATCCTAAAGTAGTAGGCAAGTCTGTTGGTCTACCTGGCATCTGGGTTTTAGTCGCCGTTACTATTGGTGCTAGTGTTGCTGGCATCATCGGTATGCTCTTAAGTGTTCCTATTTGTTCTATTTGTTACAGTGCTATTGCTAATACTGTCAATGCAAGACTAAAAGAAAAAGAAGAAAATGAAAAAATCAAACGTAAACTATTCCGTTTAAAAAACAATGTTGATTAAAAAAGCATTGTTTTTTTGCTATGTTAATGATAAAATATAATTGAAAATAAAACGTTTACAACACTAAATTAATTGTTAAAGCATTAATGATTAACAATTGATTATATTTGATACAATTCTCTTCAAGAGAGCATGAAATAATAAAATGAGAGGAGAATTAGATGAAGTATTTAAAATATGTTTTAATGGCATTAGTAATTACTTCTTGTACTGCTTCAATGAATGTTTTTGCTGGGATAAGAAACTATTCATTTGATGTCCCTGGATTTAACGGTAGTGTTAGAACCGAGTTAAGGGAAGATAAATTACTAGCAAATAGAGAAGTAGTTAGAAATGTTGTCGTAAGTCCATCACATGATACACTAGATATAGTAATGAAGAACGAAAAAGGCGGAAATGTTGGGACATGGAAAATACTAGAAAATGGAGTACAAGTTGAATTTGATGAAAAATACGAAGTGATGCCAGCATCTGCATATTTATATATTGATTCAAGATGGAACTATACTAAATCTACTTATACAAGTTTTACATGGCAATATTAAAAACATTATAATATAATAATTAAAAAATAATCATGCTCTCAAAATAATTGGAGGTTCATATGAAAGTATTAAAAGAATATCGTCTTCTCATCATAACATTAGTTATTTTATTTATTCTAGCTATCATTAACTACTATAATGCCATTTATACTCCTTTTGGTAATATAGATACAAGTAAAATAAGTAGTTACTCAATGTGGTTTTTTACAATTAATTCAGGCATAGGAAGTGCTATAGCCTTTTTATCCCAAGTAATTATACCCTTTGTTTGTGTTTATACTTTCTTTCAAGTTATAAAAACAGGTTTTATTCAAAATATCATAACTAAAATACCTTATTCAAAATATATCAAAAAAGCGATAAAGAATAGTTATCTTAAAGCAATACTATTATTTCCTTTATTTTCACTGCTTGTCTTTATCATCTCAAGTATCATATTCCCACCAGAAATACAATCGACGGGGTACCAAATACACTATTTCCCATCTCATATAACTAATCCACCCTTACATGTTTTTCTATCAATTATATCCATGGCACTATACAGTTTAGCTATTACTAATATTGCTCTTATTTTATCAAAATATTTAAAGAAATTTTACCTTGTTTTAATTGTAACCCTCATGGTTGTCTTTCTCATTGCCTTTATTGAAGGTAACTTAGTATCTAATATCCTATCTATTTTTAATCAAGAACTATTCTACAATATAAATATTTATGATGATTATTTGTGTGCTAGAGGTAATTACATTGTCAACATATCATTTGGTGTTTTAAGAAATGTTATTCTTATGATAATATTATATTTTACATACAAAAATCCCGAAAAAGTGGTGTTAAAAAGTGATGAATAAAGTTGTAAAACATTTAACAAATAATTATTTAGTACTATTTATAATTTTATATTATGCCATTGGTTCATACATCTTTTCCAATTACTACATTAATGAAGATTATATAACTAAATTTATTAATATTTTAACTAACCAAAATTTTAATTTAATCTTTATCTTACCATCATTTATTTTAATAACATCATACATATATAAAGAATTAAATAACTATAATCTCATCTTACGCTTTACCAGTCGAACTAAATATATAAAATATGTCATAAAAACATTATTCAAAGTAAATAGTATTATTTATCTACTTATTATATTAATAACTTTTATAGTAACCAATTTAACACCATTCAGTAACATCACTATAACTTCACTATATAATAGTACTAATCTATTTATTATGATATCTAGTATAATTAAACTATGGATATATGTAATTATCTTTTCTCTTTTAACCATAACTCTCTATTTTATCTTCTCTCGTTCAAGCTATGCCAATCTTCTTTGCTTTATAATTATGTGTCTAAATTACTTTTCCAAATACATCATGGGAACATATCCTATCTTAAATTATTTATTTCCTAGAGATTACATCTTAGATACTAATAATATTTTTAAAACCTTAACTATCAATAATCTAGCAAGTGCCCTCTACTTCACTATTTTATTAATAATTATCATTTTTATCTTAATTAAAACCATTAATAATAAACAATTTCTAAATGAAGAAGGAAAGGAGTAAATATGATTGAAATTAAAAATGTATTTAAAACAATTGACAAACAACAAGTATTAAAAGATATAAATCTAACCCTAGAGGATGGTAAAACATATGCTATTATAGGTCATAATGGCTCAGGTAAATCAATGCTTTTAAGATTAATTTGTGGTCTAATAAGTCCTGATACTGGCAGTGTTCTCATAAATAAAGAGGAATTAAAGAATAATATTAATAAATATAACTTTGGCGTCCTAATTGAAAAACCAAAATTCTTAAACAACTTAACAGGTTTTGAAAATCTAGAAATATTAGCATCAATAAATAATAAAATTAATTCTAATGACATAGATCAAATCTTAAAATCTGTTGACTTATATGATGAGAAAGATAAAAAATATCGTAACTATTCTCTAGGTATGAAACAAAAATTAGGTATCGCTCAAGCCCTAATGGAAAATCCTGATATTATTCTTTTAGATGAACCATTTAGTGCTCTTGATAAACAATCAACTAAAAAAATAAGAGAATTAATTCTAAAACTAAAAAAACAAGATAAATTAATTATCATTGCCACCCATAGTAAAGAAGATGTTAATCTTTTATGTGATGAAGTCCTAGAAATGGAATCAGGAATGATTGAAAAAGTTAGATAACTAACTTTTTTCTTTTAAAACTAGTTAAATTATAGTATAATTAAGAAGAAAGAAGTGATGTTATATGGACAAATTAATTCCTGATATGTATCAAAAAAGTATTTATACCATCAACTATGAAAAACTAAAAGAAAATGGTATCAAATGCCTTTTATTTGATTTAGATAACACTTGTGCTCCCATTAACGTCAAAAAACCAAGTCAAAAATTAATTGATTTATTTGATGACTTACAAGATCTAGGCTTTAAAGTCATAATTTTTTCCAACTCTCCTAAAAAAAGATTAGAACCCTTTAAAACTACTTTAATGGTTGATTGCAGTGCCAACTCTGGTAAACCAAGAAAGGCCAAATTTCTAAAAATATTAAAAACATTTAACTATGATTTAAGTGAAGTAGCCATCATTGGGGATCAACTATTCACTGATATCTTAGGAGGAAATAGAGTAGGTATTAAAACTATTTTAGTCAACCCCTTATCTCCCAATGATTTCTTTGTTACCAAAATTACCCGCTACTTAGAAAGAAAACAAATGAAACGTCTTAATAAACGTGGATTATTTACGAAAGGAAAGTATTATGAATAAAAGATGTATTGGCTGTGGAGCCCCTTTAAATAATGATGAACAAATTTGTCGTCGTTGTTTTAGACTACAAAACTATGGTGAATATCAAGAACCCATAACTACTAATGAAGATTATTTAAAAATCATCAGTAACATTAATAAAGATGAATTAGTAATTTATGTAACCAGTCTTTTAAATATCAACATCAATTATTTAGAGAAATTTAATAATGTCATCTTAGTTCTTACCAAAAAAGATTTACTACCCAAATCTGTTCAAGATTATAAACTAATCAAATATTTTAAAGACAGATATCCTAATTTTAAAGAAATTGAAGTCATAAGTAGTATCAAGAATTATCATCTAGATGAACTATATCATAAAATCATTAAACACCAAACTAGTAAGAATGTCTATGTCATTGGTTATACTAACTCTGGTAAGTCGACTCTTATTAATAAACTAATCAAAAATTATAGTGACAAAGAACCACAAATAACAACAAGTATCTTTCCTTCTACTACTATTGATAAAATAAATATTCCTATCACTAATCATCTAACTATCATTGATACTCCTGGTATTGTAAGCCCAACCAGCATTATTAATCACATTGATCATTCTATGCTAAAAAAAATAACCCCTAAAAAGACGATTAAACCACGTACCTACCAAATAAAAGGTAAGGGCAGTCTCATTATCGAAAACCTCTTACGTCTTGATTATGATACTAAAGAAACAAGTATGACCATTTACATATCTAACAGTGTTAACATTATAAGAGTAAAACCTAGTAATCCTAAAATGCAAGATCAAGCTAAGAAAACCATCTTTATTTCCGATAACGAAGATTTAATTATTGAAGATTTATGCTTCATTAAATTTACCAAACGTACTAAAATAAATATTTATACTGACATTGATGTTGGCCTTAACACCAGAGATAACCTAATTTGACAAAATACAATTTCTACCCTATAATATTAACCTCGAAGGAGGGGGATAACATGTTAAATGTTAAAGTAAAAGATTATGCTTATATTTTAAAAGCTTTATTAGTAAAATTACAAAATGAAAATCCCAAAGAAATTATCGAATTAAAAATATCTTATCGTAGTATTGGATTAGATGATAAATGGTTATATGCTATAAACAAAGTAGAACTACAAAATGAAAATATTGATCAAAGTCAAAAAGAGATAATATCAAGATTATCAGAAAATCACTTCAAAGATAAACTATTCAATCTAAGCACTTTAGCGGATTTACTTTTTAAATCAGGTGATGCCATTGGTCATGGCCAAAAAGACCATTTAAACCCACATATTACAATAGTAAGCAAAAGAGTTTTTGATAAAGCAAAAGTTAGAAAGTAGTATACAAAGACTTAATTTTATGTTATAATGTATATAGATGAAGCTATTTCATACAATAAAAAGGAACACTTAATTTCGCATGTTGAGTGTTGTCAAAAAAAATTTGCACCACCTAATTCATGAGATGAGTTACGTGGATTTTCTTCTAATACTATTGTTTTAAATAACAATAGTATTAGAAGAAAGATTACTATAATTAAAGATAAAATTAAAAAATCTTTTTTTACTCATAGTATCGCCTCAATTCATTAAATAAAATAATGAAGTTTTGCTCCATCACAACTAGCTAAATATTCCAACGAATATCATAATAAACATTTATTCAAAACAACCAATATATTCATCAAGAAAAAAATCATGGCTTAAGAAATGGGGTTGTCAAAATGGAATAAATATGTTATGATGTATATGTCAAGGAAACTTGCATACAATAAAAAAGGAACACTTAATTAGTCATGTTGAGTGTTGCCAAAAAAATTAGCGCCACCTAATTCATGAGATGAGTTAGGTGGATTTTCTTTTAAACTATTGTTTTAAATAACAATAGTATTAGAAGAAAGATTACTATAATTAAAGATAAAATTAAAAAATCTTTTTTACTCATAGTATCGACCTCCCTTCATTAATTAAATTAACAAAGTTTGGCTCCACCCAACAATTAAATGTTCCTAAGAAAACTATATAATAAAAGATCACGTAAAACAAGCGAACAGTACTAGTTTTTTGTATAAAATTAGGCATTACTTATCTTATCTTTTAATTTATGATAAAATATGATAAAATTAAAACAGATGAAAGCGAGGTGAAGTCGAGCCCCATCAACTCGACATTTACATGGATATTAACACAATTAATGTCATAACCCTAGCATATCTAGGAGATTCTATCTATGAAGTGTATATCAGAAATAGTTTAATCAAGAAAGGTATCGCCAAAGTATCTGATTTACAAAAGGAAGCCGTTAAATATGTTTCCGCTAAAGCTCAAGCCAATATCTTAACCAATCTAATTGAAAAGAATACTTTTACTGATGAAGAATTAGACATCATTAAACGAGGTAGAAACTACAAACGAAATACTCATCCCAGTAATACCGATATTATAACTTATAAAATGTCCACGGGCTTTGAAGCCTTAATCGGTTACTTATATTTAGAAAATAAAACAACCCGCTTACAAGAAATACTATCCCATATCGAGGTGAAATAAATGTATATATATGGAAAAAATGTAGCTAAAGAAAGATTAAATAGTAATGAAAAAATTATCAGAGCTTATCTAAGTGATAAATTTAATGATCAAAGTATTATTAGAGCATTACATCAAAAAAAAGTAAAAATTAACTATTTAACCAATAAAGAACTAGATCATAAAGTTGATGGCCTTCATCAAGGAATAATCTTAGAAGTAGATGATATTAAAACCTATAACTATCAAGAAATTATTCCACATATTAAAAAAGAATATCCCTTAGTAGTTATGTTAGATCATCTAGAAGATCCTCATAATTTTGGTGCCATTATTAGAACAAGTGTTGCCCTAGGGGTAGATGCCATCATCATTCCTAATGATAGAAATGTTCCTATCAATGGTACTGTTGCTAAAACCTCTGCCGGCGCCATCTCGCATATCCCTATTATAAGGGTACCTAACTTAAACAGCACCATCACTAAACTAAAACAAGATGGCTATTGGATTATTGGTACTGACATGGAAGGCTCTAATTATCGTACGATTGATTATCACATGCCTATCTGTTTAATAATCGGTAATGAAGGTAAAGGAATGAGTAAAGTAATTAAAGATAACTGTGACTATATTGCTACCATTCCTATGACAGGTAAAATAAATAGTTTAAATGCATCAGTATCTTGTGCTATTATTTTATCCCAAATCACTGGAACAAGATAAGAAAGGATGATTAAATGCAAGAGTATAATGATTATGAATTAGTGGCATTAGCTAAAGAAAACAACGAAGAAGCTATCAATATCATTTATCAAAAATATCAACCACTTATTCATAAAAAAGCTAGATACATCTATAATATCATTGGTAGTAAAGGTATTGAGTTATCAGATATCATCCAAGAAGGAATGATTGGCCTAGAAGAAGCTATCAATCATTATAACGAAAAAGATAATACCTTATTTTATACCTTTGCCAATCTTTGTATTGACCGTAAAATGCGTACCCTAATTTCCAAAGTCAATCGTGATAAACATAAAATTCTAAATGAAGCTGTATCCTATGATACTAATGATGATGAAGAAATAAGTTTACTAAATTATATCTATGATAAAACAGATAATCCCGAATATGGATTAATATCAGAAGAGGAAGAAGAAGAACTATATCAAAAAATAAAAAGTCAAATAAGCGATTTTGAAAGTACCGTTTTTGATTTAAAAATCCAAGGCTTTACCTATAAAGAAATAGCTTCTATTCTTGATAAAGACCCCAAAACCATTGATAATGCTTTATCGAGACTAAAAACAAAAATTAAAAATATCCTAAAAGAAGAAGATTAGTCAAATAATCTTTTTTTAAATTGCACTAGTCAAAAACACAAACATATGTTATAATAAAATAGTATTTCAAATATCCAAAATTGTGATATAATAGATAAACACGAAGGAGGAAGTTATGGACAAAATAATAATCAAAGGAGCTCGTGAAAATAATTTAAAAAATATTGATTTAGAAATACCTAAAAATAAATTAGTTGTAATGACTGGTGTATCCGGATCTGGTAAATCAAGTTTAGCATTTGACACTATCTATGCTGAAGGTCAAAGACGTTATGTTGAAAGCTTAAGTGCCTATGCTAGACAATTCCTAGGTAACAGTGAAAAACCTGATGTTGATAGTATTGAAGGCTTAAGCCCAAGTATCAGTATTGATCAAAAGACAACCAATAAAAATCCTCGTAGTACGGTAGGTACGGTCACTGAAATATATGACTATCTAAGACTTTTATTTGCACGTATTGGAACACCATACTGTCCTATTCATAAAGAGCCAATTACATCACAGAGTATCGAAGAAATGGTGGATAAAATTTTAGAATTAGAAAGTGGTACCAAGATTATGGTTATGGCCCCTGTAGTTAAAGGCGAAAAAGGGACACAAAAGGACCTGTTTGAAGATTTACGTAAAGAAGGCTATATTCGTGTCAAGGTTGATGGTGAATTACACGACTTAAGTGAAGAATTTAATCTTGAGAAGAATAAGAAACATGATGTATCCGTTGTCGTAGATAGGTTAGTTATTAAAGAAAATATCAGAAGTCGTCTTTATGGTTCACTAGAAACAGCGACTAATCTAGCTCATGGTAAAGTTATTATTGATGTCGTCGGGGATAAAGAAATTCTTCTATCCGAAAATTTTGCATGCCCTTATTGTGATTATTCCCTTGATGAATTAGAACCACGTATTTTTTCCTTTAATGCCCCATATGGAGCTTGTCCTGACTGTAAAGGACTAGGAGTTAAATATAAACTAGATGTCGATTTAATCATTCCTGATAAAAATAAATCTATAAGTGATGGTGCTATTGCAACCATTAATTTAGATGATGGTAATAATATCATGAATACCGAGTTAAAAACTGTCGCTAATTACTATAATATTGATTTAGATAAAAAAGTTAACGATTTAACCAAAGAAGAATTAGATATCATCCTCTATGGTTCAAAAGATATCTTAGAATTCAAATATGAATCAAAAAGTGGTAATAAAAGAACCGCTCGCAGTTATTATGAAGGTATAATTACCAATTTAGAAAGACGTTATATGGAAACCAAAAGCACTTGGATTAGAGAATGGATCGAAGGATACATGGTCGAAATGGCTTGTCCCACTTGTCATGGTTCAAGACTAAAAGAAAGTGTCCTATCTGTTTTAATTAATAACAAAAATATCTTTGATGTAACCAACTTAGATATTAGAGAACTAAAAAAATTCATAACTAATCTAAAACTAAGCCCAGAAAAAAAAGAAATTGCCGATAATATCATCAAAGAAATAAATTCAAGATTAGACTTTTTAATCAATGTAGGTCTTGAATATCTAACCCTAAGTAGAACGGCCGCTACCTTATCTGGTGGTGAAAGTCAACGTATTCGTCTAGCTACTCAAATAGGATCTAGATTAACAGGTGTCTTATATGTTCTAGATGAACCGAGTATTGGTCTTCATCAAAGAGATAATGAAAAATTAATTAATTCCCTTTTAGAAATGCGCGATTTAGGCAATTCCCTAATTGTTGTCGAACATGACACTGATACCATGTTAGCTTCTGATTTCCTTGTCGATATAGGACCATATGCCGGAGATGAAGGCGGAAGAGTCGTCGCTTATGGTACACCTGAAGAAGTAATGAATAATCCTGATAGTTTAACCGGAAAATATCTAACAGGTAAAGAAAAAATTGAAATTCCTACTAAAAGACGTAAAGGAAACAAAAAATATCTCGAAATAAAAGGAGCCAAAGAAAATAATTTAAAAAATATCAATGTTAAATTTCCTTTAGGGACATTCATATGTGTCACTGGTGTATCAGGATCAGGCAAATCAAGTTTAGTTAATGAAATATTGTATAAAGCTCTTGCCTCTAACATCTATAAAAGCAAACTAAAACCAGGTAGTCATAAAGCCATCAAGGGTATGGAAAATATTGATAAAGTCATTGACATCAGTCAAGCTCCAATTGGAAGAACACCTAGAAGTAACCCTGCCACCTATGTTGGCGTCTTTGATGATATTCGCGATGTCTTTACCAACACTAAAGAAGCCAAAATAAGAGGTTATGATAAAGGTAGATTTAGTTTCAATGTCAAAGGGGGCCGTTGTGAAGCCTGTTGGGGTGATGGTGTTAAGAAAATTGAAATGCATTTCCTACCTGATGTCTACGTTCCTTGTGAAGTATGTCACGGAACAAGATACAATCGCGAAACACTAGAAGTTAAATATAAAGACAAAAACATCAATGATGTCCTAAATATGCGTGTCGATGAAGCAATGCAATTTTTTGAAAACCATCCTAAAATTCTTCATAAACTTCAAATTTTACATGATGTTGGCCTAGGATATATCAAATTAGGCCAAAGTGCTCCAACCTTATCTGGTGGTGAAGCAGCCCGTGTCAAGTTATCTAAAGAATTACAAAAAAGACCAACTGGTAAAAGTTTATTCATCTTAGATGAACCAACTACTGGTCTCCATTCGCACGATATCAAAAAATTACTAAAAATATTAGAGCGCATTGTCGACAATGGCGATACCGTTTTAGTAATTGAACATAACCTAGATGTCATTAAAGTCGCAGATTATATCATCGACTTAGGACCAGAAGGCGGTATTGGAGGAGGAACCATCGTGGCAACAGGTACCCCTGAAGAAGTCGCAGAATGTAAAGAAAGCTATACAGGACAATTCTTAAAGAAAATCTTAGATAAGTAAATGTCATCATTTACTTTTTCTATTATAAGAGGTGATATTATTAAAAATTATCAAATAGCAAACTACATAGAAAGAATTTATCAAAACAAACATACTCCCTTTTTAGATCCCAATGAACAAAAACAAGTCATAAATAGATTAAAGAAAAATACTTATTTTATCTATTCACCATATCCAAGTAGCGAAAAGAAAATAATTTACACTAAGCAAGAACCGGAAATAAAACTATATGAAGTAATCACGCCTCATAAACTAAGACATCAAGATATTTTAGGTAGCCTTTTTAGTATCAACTTAGATCCCCATACCTATGGTGATATCATTATCAAAGATAATCACTATTACATCTATATCCTCAAAGAAAATGCTAACTACCTAAAAACTTATCTAAACAAAATAGGTAATAATTCTATCTATTTAGAAGAGAAAAATATCAATGAACTAGAAAACTATCAACCAACCTTAGAAGAAAAAACAACTATTGTCACGAGTTTACGTATTGATCAAATTATATCTCGTATAACCAATCTATCTCGCAAAGAAGTAATTACCAAAATAAAAAACAAAGAAGTAATTTTAAACTATCAAATTCTTACTAATCAATCTACAACTCTTAAGGAAAAAGATATTTTTAGTATTCGTCGCCATGGTAAGTATCAGTTTAATTCCATCATGACAAAAACTAAAAAAGATAATTACCTAATAAGTTATTATAAGTATTAAATCCATCTTTACACTTAGTGTAAAATATAATGTAACCAATTCGACTACATTTATATTTTATAAGGTTTAATCAGTTGACTTAACTACTAGTTTATGTTATTTTTGACTTAAGAAGGGGTGATAATATGAACAAAGTAAAGTTATTAGAAGAGTATATCAATTATCTATCAAGTAAAAAATTAACTCGTAAATTCATCACCACCATCTTAGGATATAAACTTCAATATGGTGATAAAACTATTATCCATGTTCGTGGTAATGACAACCAAATATCATTATACCTTTACTTAAGAAGAAAACAACAAAACAAATTAATAATATATCACTTTATCAATCTTTATAATCAACAATATATCCACCATACTGTGGATAATGACATTGAAATATACCAACTCTATTTAAAAAAATGTAACTATATTAGAACTAGAGATCGTAATTATAATAATTTAATTAAATTATCCCAAATAATAAATAATAACCCTCAAGAATTAAAGGACCTATTATCTACAAAATAATAGGTCCTTTCCTAAATTCATCACTACTTAAATTACTTTTCATAATCATATCATAGATACAAGTAATTCTATATTCAATATCTAATAAATAAGATATTTCTTTCTTATAATGATTAACAATATTTATATCTATATCTTTTTTAATTTTATTTAAATAATTCTTACCCTTATCACTAAAACCAAGTATTCTAATATAATCAATATCAATCTTTTTAATATCTTCTTTCTTTAAATTACATAAAATATGAACTAACATTCTATTAATTTTGTTATAAGTATATCTCTTAGTTTTAATTTCTTTAACCAAATCATCCCAGGAATTAACATTCATAATAACTTTTCTAATTCTATTTTCAATTCCTTCATCAACAGTCATAAATTTATCCAATCGATCAATATTATTAATTATTTGATATTTAAGCATATCAAATAATAACTTATCATCAATCTTCTTATATAATAAACTATCATCATAATTAATAAAATTACTAATATCATCTTCATCTCTAAGTAATTTTCTAATCAAAGAAGCATTAACAATATTATCCTTAATAACTTTACCATGGTAATCATTTGTTCTTTTAATTCCTATTGGTTTAATATTATAATTATTTTTTCTAATTTCTTTTATATAAGATAAAGCTAATAACTCATTAGGTAAACTAATCTTATAGTCAATAAATTTATTTAAAGCTTTACTCATCGCTGTAGGATAATTAATACCATCATTCATATATTCTTTAACTAATTTATCATATTCACTATTATTAAGCTGAATATCAACCATCTTTTCAATTACATCTAAATTATCATTCTCAATTCCAAATACTAAAGTATCAATTCTAACTTTATTCAAAATTTCAATAGCGCCTTTAGCAAAAATATCCGCGGACTGGGTTGCATAAACAAAAGGTAATTCAACAACTAAATCAATTCCATTTTCTAAAGCAACTTTTGTCTTATCCCATTTATTCATAATACTTAATTCGCCTCTTTGGGTAAAACAAGAATTAACAACAATAACGATCGTACTATCAGGATATTTTTCTTTAATCTTATCAATTTGATACTTATGTCCTAAATGAAAAGGGTTATATTCACAAACAATACCTACAACCATAATAAACCTTCTTTCTTATGTATTATCATAACATAAAATAAACAAAAAGAAAAATAAACAAAAAGAAAAATAAAATACTACTTGTCAAAATACTTTTGTTATGGTAATATTAATATTGTAGAAAAGTACAAAATCAACAAACAAGGAGGTAATGAAATGTTGGAGCATATTAACAAACCTATGTTCGTCATGGGGGGGGGGTATAAATTACCTCTTAGATAACAGTAATTATACTAATATTAAAGATAACTACAAAGATAAGTTTAGTAAGGGGCTAAACTATTTTGTAGTTATTATTTTTACTACAAATATGTTGTAATAATAAAAATTGTTTGTTATAATTAGATTATGAATATAATATGACATATTTCTTGTCATAGATTATATATAATGGTTGGGTAGAAAAGGAGTTAAGAATATGAAGAAGAAACATGTAATTGTAGGGAGTTTACTAGTAATAGGCGCCATAATGGTGGGAAGTACTTTAGCATGGTGGACATGGAGTACTAGTAGTAATGAACAGACTAATGTCGTAGTAACTGTTGGAGGTATTACTATTGATTATGAAGATGGAGAAAATATCACTAATAATAATTTAATACCTACTAGTACTAAAGAAAAGGGTATTAGTAAGAATATTACGGTTAGTAGTACAGGTCAAGTATATTTAGATTTAAATATGGAAGTAGTTACTTTAGATGATGGCTTAAAAGATGCTTCGTTTAAATATGAAATATACAATGGTAGTGAATTAGTAACGGGAGGAAACTTTGCAAATAGTAATGCTGGAGATAATATAACATTACTAAGTGGAGTAGAAGTTACTAGTAGTCCTACAACATATACCTTGTATATCTGGATAGATGGGAATATGAGTAATCCAAATACAATGTATAATCAAAACTTTGAATTTAGATTAAATGCGGAAGCAACAGATGAGAAACCTCTTACTGGTGCAGATACAATAACAGATATCTATACAACTGCTGATAAAACAGAAGTAGTTAATAATGATGTAACTTATAATTATGCAACAGAAGTAGGAATGATGGAAGATATTGGAGGCAATATTAGATATTATGGAGCAGATCCTAATAACTATGTTACATTTAATAATGAATTATGGCGAATAATAGGTGTATTTAATAATATAGATGATGGAACAGGAAAGAAAGAAACAAGAATAAAAATAGCAAGAAGTGAGAGTATAGGTAATTATGTTTGGGATGATAATGAAAATGAATGGTCTACAGCTACATTACAAACTTATTTAAATGGAACTTATCTAAATAGCTTATCTACTGAATCTCAAACCATGATAGGTAATGCTAAATGGAATTTAGGAGGTAGTTCTACATATAAAGGACTATATGCAAATAATTATTATACATTTGAAAGAGGTACAACCGTATATTCAGGACGCAGTACTGAATGGACAGGAAAAATAGCTTTAATGTATCCATCTGATTATATGTATGCAGGCGATCTATCTAAATGTAGTAAAGATGGATATAACTGGGATACTGATCAAACAAACTGTCGTGATACCTCATGGCTTAGAAATACAAGTACTTCCCAATGGACCCTTACTCCGGTCTCCAGTGGCTCCTACGGCGTCTTTGGCGTGTACATTTCTGGCTCTGTCGACAGCGGCTACGGCGTCGCGGGTTCTAACGCTTCCCGCCCAGTCCTATATCTAAAATCAACAGTAGAAATAACTGGAGGAAATGGGACTTCAGAAAATCCGTTTACTTTAAATTAACAATAAACAAAAAAGAGAAATCGGTTCTACACGATTTGGTGGGAACTAAAAAATAAGTTTTCTGACGAAATGTTGGGAAACTTTTTTTAAATTCTAGAC
>CALVRZ010000029.1 GCA_944358875.1 uncultured Bacilli bacterium | reverse complement strand
GATGAACTCACTTCGTTCGCCCTTGATTTTTTAAACCTAGGTTTTTTATGATGTCTACCAAACAGGGTTCACATCAAAGCTATAGATTTTTTATTTTTGACAACTAATATTTGAACATAAACATTTTTACGTATTTCTCTTTTTTGGTAGAACAGGTTGTTACTATTAATAATACTATTTACTAACATTAAACCATGACCACGATTTTTACCTTTAGTAGAGAAAATTTGATTTCCTACATTAGGATCTATTTCACCATCGAAGGAATTGGTTATGATTATTTTAATATCATCATTTTCTTTATATACTTCAATTCCCATGCTTTTACTATTTGATAAAGCACTTGCTTCAATAGCATTATCTAAGTAGACACCAATAATTCTACCTAATTGTTTAAAGTTATTGGTTGATAGATCGTTTAAAAGTGAATTTTTTATTTTAGGTGAAATACTAATAGTGACAGTTATGCCTTTATTTTCTGCTTCTGATGCTTTAAAATAGAATAAAGCTTTAAGTCCATTGGATGGTAAATATTGAAATTTGGCATAGTAAGCTTGATTCATACTAATATTTTCATCTAAAATACTATCTATATATTCAATTACATTTTTATTATTTTCTTGATCTAACAGTTTAGCTTTTATTGTTACCAATTGATTTTTACTTTCATGATGTTGAATATGTTGTTTTTCAATTTCAACTTCATAAGTTTTCATAAATTCTAATAATTTATCATATTCTAATTTCAGTTTGTTATTTTCTAGTGTTTGCTTAATAACTATAATTAAAGTTATTAAGAGAAATACTATTACTAATAATGATGGAATAAAATTATTGTTTAATTCAAAATCTGATGCAAAAGTATAGAAAAAATAACCAACACAGAAAAAGGTAATAATTGATAATGCAATTATCTTTGTTTTATCTTCAAGTTCGATTGTTAATACTTTTCTCAATTTTTTTCTAAAAAGGTAACTTATTGTTAAAAATATAATATTAACACTAATATTAGAGATTAAACTGCCTGCTATATTTTCATAACAATATTCTATTGGAATTTTGAGTATTCCTGTTGTTATAAATAATACAATAAGGTCTGCAAACATCAAAACAATTATATAAACAAATGATAAAAAAATTGATTTTTTATAATTAATTTTGTAAACATAATGAAATATCATTAAATGTAATAAAAATATAAGTATAGTTTTAGATAAATCTTTTAATAAAAGGTATATTATCATGTATAAACATGTCATGACTACTACAAAAATTAAAAATTTATCACATTTGATCTGAATTTTCTTATCTATTATAATTTTGCCAAAAATGATTGATGATACGATTATGATAAAACTACTGATAATGAAACTTAAATCTGACATTACTACTCATTCCTTTCAATATAAATAATTAATAAATACAAGCCTTTTTTATTATACTATAAAATTCTCTTTAATGATTATTTTTTTTATCATTTTTAACAATTAATTCTTGAACATACGTATTTGACTTAATAATTCTTTTTTGAAGAAATATATCAGTATTTTTCATAATGCTATTAACAAGTAATAAACCATGACCTCTTTTTCTTCCTTTAGTAGAATATGTCTGTTTGCCTATTTTTTCACTGATTGTACCACTATAGGAATTTGATATAACAAATTTTATATCTTCTGTTTTAGTTTTATATATTTCTATGGACATTGACTTTTCTTTTGAATCTTCACTGGCTTCGATAGCATTATCTAAGTACACACCAATAATTCTTCCTAGTTGTTTAAAAGTATTGGAATCAAGATAATATAATATTGATTTATCGATTTTAGGTGATATATTTGTTGTTACATGGATTCCTCTTGATTCAGCTTCTGATATTTTAAAATAAAACATTGCTTTTAAACCATTTGGTGGAAGGTACTGAAATCTTTTATATTTTTCTTCACTAATTTCATTATTTTCGTCTAAAATATCGTTTATATATTGGATAATTGAACTGACATCTTCTTTATCTACTATTTTTGATTTTATTGTTGTTAATTGATTTTTATTTTCATGATTACTTGTGTATTGATTATCTATTTCAATTTCGTAGGTTTTCATGATTTCATTTAATTTATCGTATTTTAGTTTTAATTTGTTATTTTCAAAAACTTGAGTGATAACAATGATTAATTCTATTAAAAAGAAAATCATTGCTATGATTAAAAATATACTTTTATTGTTAAATGAAAAATTTAAAACAAGATTATAAAATAAATAAGCAATGTATATGAAATTAATGATAAATAAAATTAGAATTTTACTTTTACTATGTAAATGAATATTGATTAACTTGCCAATTTTACTTTTAAGAATGATAATAATGATAATTGTTACTAAAATTACTAAACCAGCGATGGTTTTGGCTATTCCTTCTAGACATAGATAAGCTAAGATATATAAACATATCATAGTTATTATAAAGATAGTTAATTTTTTCTTACTTTTAATGAGGCGCGCATCTAGGATTATTAGGCCAAATAAAATGGGAGTAATTACCATAATTATCCCATTTGCGACATATGTAAATATATTACTTAAATTGTTTAACATGTTCTTTAAGACCTTTCTTACGTCTAGAAGCTAATAAATATATCTCAGTGCCATTGGCGAAGGTTATTTTATTTTCAGTAAAACTTAATTTAAGTATTTTTCTGACATTAACAATACATGATTTATGGGTTTGGTAAAATCTTTGATCTAGCATTTTACTTATTTCATGTAATGGTTTGTTAACTTCAATTTTTAAACCACTTTCTAACGTTATAATGCATTTCTTAGTCATTTGTAACTTTTCAATATAGAGAATATCATCAAGAGCAATTTGATAATCAATGTGATAGCTTGTAAATGTTATAAACTTATTATCAACAAGAGCATTTAATGCTATCTTTATTGTTCCTGCTAATCTTTCTTCACAGAAGTGTTGTTTTTGGATGAAGTCCAGGGGCATTAATCTTGAGAAAATAACATCATCTTTATATTTACGATGATTGGTTATAAAAATAATAATGCTCTGCCAATCTTTTTCTCTAATCATTGATCCAATTTCTAGGCCTGATACTTCTCCTACTTCAATATCTAAAATATAGATATTACGACCTTCTTTGTTTTTGATAAATTGCTCTAATTTTTCACTATATTCGTTAAAACGATGAATGCGATAATCAACGTCTTTTAGTAATGGTAATTTGTTAATTGTGTTACTTATTAATTCAATGTCTTTGTTTTTATCTTCATAAATGATGAAATTTAGCATAATACTACTCCTCTTCCGTTATTTACTTACAATTAATATTATATCATTATTTTTTAAATTTTGTTCATTTTGTGTTAATTTTTAGGCCTTTATTTTGCAAAAGATATGTTTGGTTCTTTTAACGTTATTTTGTTTACGTAAAGTAAATTATTTCTTGCTTATTTTGTTACCAAATCAATAGCAGTTTGTAACTGATTGTCATTTTCGTCAGTTGGGTTATCATAATATGATTCGTTTAATTCAACATAATTGGTTGGTTCAACACCAGTTTCATTAATCCAATTTCCATCAGGTGTTAGCCATTTTTGGACAGTATATTTAATCATACTACCATCGCCTAAATCCATGGTCTGTTGAACCGTTCCTTTACCATATGTATTAGTTCCAACGACATAACCACCATAACTTTCTTTAATTGCAGAGGCTAAAATTTCAGAAGCAGAAGCAGAATTACCATTAGTTAAGATAGCGATAGGATAGTCTTTGCCATTTTTGTTAGTAGCTTTTTTCTCTTTAGTGCCAGATGAACCTTCTAGTTGATAAATAATATCACCTTTCTTAAGGAGCATGTTAGCTATATCGGTAACGGTAGATAAATATCCACCACCATTATTGCGAACATCAATAATTAAACTATCAATATTTTCTTTTTCTAAGGCTTCTAGCTTATCTTTGAACTGATTAGCAGTAACAGATGAAAAGATAGATATTTGAAGGTAGCCTACTTTTTTATTATTTTGTTCAAATGTTTTGCTAAAAACAGAAGGTACTTCAACTTTGCTACGAGTAATATTTATTTCTTTTTCTTCATTTTCTCTTTTAATTGTCATTTTTATTTCACTATTTTTACTATTTTTAACATATTCAGATACATCAGTACTAGTTTTACCAGTATAATCATTACCATCGACTTTAGTAATAATATCATCAACTTTTAGACCCGCTTTATCAGCAGGACCATCGGCAAAAACTTCGACAACGACGATTTGCTCATCAGCATTCATACCAACAGTACAACCAATACCTTCATAGGTACCATCAACTGTCTCTAAAAATTCTGATGTGCTATCACTGTCACTATAACTTGTATAATAATCACCAACACTGGATACCATACCATTGATGGCACTGTCGATTAATTCATCTTTATCTAAATCACCATAGTAATTATCAACAATAGCATAGTAAGTATCGGCGATTTTATCTAAATCATCACTGAAGAAAACAGATCTTCCATTATTAAATATTTTGACAAAGGAAAAGCAAGTAAAGAAACCTAAGCCTAAAGAAAAAATAGTTATAATTACAACTTCTTTAAAAGTATAATTATTGTCATCTTCTTTAGCAAAGATATTTATTTTTTTTAGTTTTTCTTTAATTTTACTGAATTTCTTTGTTTTATCTTTAGTTTTCTTTTCTTTTTTGTTTTTCTTTTTTTCTTTATCTTTGGTCTTTACTTTATCTTTTTCTTTGATTGACTTATCTTTTTTATTCAACGTCATGATATCACCATCCTCATTATGTTTTATTATATCATGTATGCTTTAAAATGTAAATTAATGAAAGCATGAATATTTGTTTATTTTTTTTACATAATAATTATGATTATGAGGTGACTATTATGTTAAAAGATATCGACAAAGTTGTGGAAAAGTTAAAAAAGGATACAAATAATAATGGGGATATTATTTATAGAGAAAAATATATTAATAAACAAAAAATATATGTTATTTATAATGAACCTTTATGTTCTTCAGAAATGATTAGTAATTTTATTATTAGAAGTTTGGATTTTATTGATAATAAGTATAAGAGAAAAGTAGATATTGTTAGTGTAATTAAAAATGACATTAATAACTTTAAAGTTAAAGAAGCGTCGACATATAAAGATGTTTGCTTTTACTTACATAATGCTTTTACGATTATTTTAGTTGAGGGTTCGGATGTTGCCTTAGCAATGGAAAACAAGGGGGCTTTAGCAAGAGGAATTAATAAGCCATCGACAGAAAATACACTTCGTGGGCCAATGGATGCTTTTGTTGAAAATATTCAAATTAATTTGGGATTAATTAGAAGGAGAATTAAAGATAATAGGCTATGGAGTAAAGAATATTTTTTAGGTAGATATACAAAGACAAAAATAAATGTTTTATATGTTGATGGTGTTGCTAAAAAGGAAATTGTCGAGCAAGTTGATAAATTAATTAAAAAGATTGATATTGATGGTGTTATTAATTTGGGAACAATTAAAAATTTTATTCAAAAAGAAAATAAATCAGCTTTTCCTACGATGATTACAACAGAAAGACCAGATCATGTATGTCAGGCTTTGTTAAAGGGTAAAATTGCTATTGTTATGGATAATTGTCCTTTTGTTTTAATTTTACCTACAGTTTTTAGTGATTTTTTCTTGTCACTTGAAGATAGTGCTAATCAAAGTATTAATATTTCTTTTACCAGAATAGTTAGATATATTGCTTTTTTTATCACAGTTTTAACACCTGGTATCTATATTGCTATTACAACTTATAATCAGGAAATGCTACCAACGGAACTACTGATTAGTTTTGCAGGGCAACGAAGTTCAGTTCCTTTTCCGGCATTCTTTGAAGCTCTTTTAATGACCTTGTCTTTTGAAATACTGAGGGAGAGTGATCTTAGAATACCAAGTAGTTCTAGTAGTGCTTTATCAATAGTTGGAGCTTTAATTTTAGGTGAAGCTGCTGTTAATGCAGGAATTGTTTCTCCTATTATGATTATTGTTGTATCAATTACGATGATATCATCTTTACTATTTATTGAACCTGATTTTATTAATGGTATTAGATGGTGGCGACTTTTCTTTATGTTAGGTGGTAGTTTTATGGGAATTATTGGAATTGTCTTAGTATTTATTGCTTTTATGATAAAAATTGCTAGTATTAATTCTTTTGGCAAACCTTATTTAATGCCTTTTGCACCTACTTCTGTGGAAGGACTTAAAAATAGTGTGATTAGATTTCCTACTAGAAAATTAAATAAAAGAGAAAAATATTTATCAGATAATACTTATCGAATGGGGGGAAGTAAAAAATGAAAAAGATATTTATTTTAATTATTGCTTTACTGGGTCTTAGTGGTTGCTATAATTACCGAGAACTTAGTGATCTTGCTATTATGACGGCGGTCGCTATTGATAGGGTTGATGATAGTTTTCAGTTGACAATACAAGTGGTTAATCCTAAAAAGCAACAGGATCCTTCTAATGCTAATCAACCTGATTTTGTTGTTTATACAACTAAAGATAAATCTCTACAAAAAGCTTTTAGAAAAGTCGTAAATATGGCACCAAAAAGAGTTTATGCAGCTCATTTGCAATTGCTTGTATTAAGTGAAAAGGTAGCTACTGATTATACTGATGAAATTGTTGATTTTTTTATTAGGGAGCCAGAGGTTAGAGATGAATTTCAAGTATTAGTTGCTAAAGGAAGCGAGGCATCGGATAAACTAGAGGTTATAACACCTCTTACAACTTTATCATCAATGGATATTTTTAATACCTTAGATAGTAATAAAAAATATTTAGGGTCGGTAAGTAGTGTTACTTTTAATGATTTTATGCATGCTTACCTTGATCCTAATACGGAAATGGTCTTACCTGTTTTGGAAATTGTTGGCGATAGTGATGAGGGAAAAAAGCAGGAAAATGTGGAAACTTCTATTTCATCAGCAAACCTTAAACTAGCTTCAATGGCAATTTTTAAAGATAATAAACTTGTGAAGATTTTAGATGAAGACGATAGTATTAATTTAAACATGTTGTTAGGAGAGTTGAATGAAACAATTATTCAGTATGAATGTGGAGAGGATAAATATGCCGCGTTTGAAATTATCTCTTCTGATAGTGAATTAGAAGTTGATCCTGAAAAGAATAAAGCGATATTTACAATAACAGGACATGCAAGTGTTAATGAAGTCCAGTGTGCTCTTGACCTTAGGAAAATAGAAGTTGGTAATAAGATGCGTGAAGAACTTAATAAAACGATTAAAAATGCTCTTTTGGACACTATTAATACGATAAGAAATGATTATAATACGGATGTTTTTGGTATTAAAGATAGTTTCTATAAACATTATCCTGATTATTTTAAAAAAATTGATGATAAATGGTATGATGAAGTTTTTCCTAACTTGGATATAGATGTTGATGTTAGTATTAGATTATATGAAAAAGGTAATATTTTAGGAGGAACAGAATATGACAAAAGAGAAAATTAATTCTTTACAACTTGCTAGTTTTATTATTAGTTCTATTATTGCTTCTTTAACGGGAATTGGGATTTATATTGCTACCGAAGGAGCAGTAATCGATGCGTGGATAAGTGTTATTATCAGTGCCATGATGGGAATTGTCCCTTTGGTAATGATATTATATTTGTTTAATTTTGAACAGGATAAAACGATTACTGAAAAAATTAATTATATTTTTGGAAAATATCTTGGTTTTGTTATTAATTTTTTAATTGTAGGAATTGTCTTTATTATTGCAGCGACTGATCTATTTAATATTGCTAACTTTTTGATTACACAGTTTTTATCAGAGACGCCATTACTAGTTATTTGTTTATTATTTTGTGGAGTTAGTTTTTATGCGATAACAAAAGGATTTGAGACAATTTCAAGAGTTAATTTGATATTTGTGGGAATATTAATTAGTTTTTTTGTTATTTTTATTGCTACACTTATTCCACAAGTACAAGTGGAAAACTATATGCCTATTTTGGTTAATGGGATTGATAAACCAATTATGTCTGGCTTTTTGGTAATGCTAGCTAATATTGTCCCAATTTTTCTAATACTGATTGTTCCTAAAAAAAATATTACTGATAAAAAGAAACTTAATAAATATTTAATAGTCTTTTATGTTATTGGAGTTATTTGTGCGATTGCATCAATGGTTATTATCGTGGGAATATTAGGTGAATATTTGATTAAATCATATCAATATCCTGAATATGCAGTTCTTAAAAAAATATCTTTATTTGGATTTATTGAGAGAATTGAAAATCTTTTATCTTTACAGTGGATACTTAGTTGTTTTTCCTTGTTAACTTTGTGTATATATTATATAAGTAATACAATTAAGAAGGTAAAGAAAAATAAATTAGTTTCAATTGGGGTTATTGCTATTATTATTATAATGGTGTTAACATTATTTAAGAGTAATACACATTTTAATCTTTATATTTACTATATTTATCCTTATATATTACTAGGGTTATTGGGATTATTTGTAATTGTGGTGATTGGAGCATGGGTGAAGAAGAAAAAAAACGCCATTAACTTAAAGTAAGAAAATGAAGTTTGTGGTAGTTCAAGTTATATGATTTTATTTATAATAAATATGCAATTTAAAAACTGATATCAGTCTTATTGATATCAGTTTTATATTATCTCTTACTAAATTGTGGTGCACGACGTGCTGCTTTAAGACCGTATTTTTTACGTTCTTTCTTACGTGGATCACGAGTTATGAAACCATGAGCTTTTAAAATTTTACGATATGAATCTTCTTTACCTTCATTTGCTTCATCCATTTGTAATAATGCTCTAGTGATTCCTAATCTAATTGCTCCAGTTTGACCTGAGAAACCACCACCAGAAACATTGGCATCAACATCAAATGTTTCTTCATTGTTAGTAACTACTAGAGGTTGTTTTAGATCCATTACTAAAACAGCATATGGCATATATTCGTTAACATCAACACCATTAACAGTGATTTTTCCTTTACCAGGTGTTAAAGTTACACGAGCAACAGAGCTTTTTCTTCTTCCTGTTCCATAATATTTTTTAGTTTCGGCCATTATTTAGTCCCTCCTACTTTTATTTCCTTTGGTTGTTGAGCCATATGTGGATGTTCAGCTCCTTCATAAACAAATAATTTCTTATACATTTGTCTACCTAAACGATTGTGAGGTAGCATTCCTTTAACAGCTCTTTCAACCATTTCAACTGGATATTTTTCTTTCATTGTCTTAGCATTTCTTTCTCTTAATCCACCAACATATCTACTGTGATCATAATACATCTTGTCATTTAACTTGTTTCCTGTTAATAACACATCTTTAGCATTGATAATAATAACATAGTCGCCACAGTCAATATGAGGAGTGTATGTTACTTTGTGTTTTCCTCTTAATAAAGTGGCTGCTTTACTAGCTACACGTCCTAAGGCAATATCTTTAGCATCAATGACATACCAATTACGTGTAACTGTTTCTTTAGCTTGCATAAATGTCTTCATTATTTCTCTCCTTTTTTATATTTTTAATATTGCTATATCGTCCTTCCAAAGTGTTCCCAATACTTTGGTCCTCAGATATAAAATGTACCGATTATGATTGTACTAGAATTTTGTAGTTTTGTCAAGGAAATTTAAGTATTTTTCAGTAAAATTTCAGTAAAATAATTTATTTGTATTTAGGTATTTTTACTACTTATGCTCCATATATTAATAATGGTGATACGATGAGTTTAAAAAAGATTATATTAATAAGTATTTTCGTTATATTTTTATTATCTTTTCCTAGTCATTTTATGTTTGATTTGTTTCCTAATGTTTTAGTATCTTTCTTTTTTCCGGTGAATGAAAGTATATGGGAACATATGAAAATATTATATACTTCTATTTTACTTGGTAATATTGTTAAATATTGGTTGTTAAAACATTATAAGATTTCTTTTAATAATTTTTCTTTTTCATTAGTTATAAGTAGTTTTTCGGCAGTAATTATTTATCTTCTCATTTATATTCCTCTTTATGCTATTTTAGGGGAAAATATGTTTATTTCAATTGTTTTGATGTTACTTGTATATGTAATCGTGGAAATGTTTAGTTATTTTATATTACGTTTTAAGCAAGTCAGATATATTAATAGTTTGGGATATGTTTTTATTATTATTGGTTATGTTATCTTTATTTATTTTACTTATAAGCCTATTTATAATTATCTTTTTTATGATACATTGAATGGTTGTTATGGAATTAATGAAATAATATGTAAAGAAAAATAGATAATAATTATCTATTTTTATACTTTTAAATATTTTCTAACGGCACGCCAACTTCCAAACATACCAACTAGCATACCTATACCTAATAATAGGAGAGATGCTAAATAGACAAATGGATATGGTTCAATTAATTGGGCTAAGCTTGATGAGAATAATTTGCCATCAAAGAAATCATAAAGACTGATATAGCCATAAATCATAATGATAATAGGAATGATTGAACCTATGATACCTAAAAATAATCCTTCTAAGATGAATGGTACTTTAATTGATATATTGGAAGCCCCAACTAAACGCATAATTTCTATTTCCGTTCTTCTAGAGAAGATAGCTAACTTGATAGTATTAGATATTAGGAAGGCTGTTACGACAATTAAAGCAACGACAGCTCCAATGGCAATTTTTTCAACAACTTTGAAAACCGTAATTAATTGGTCGACAATATCTTCACCATAGTTGACACTGTTGACTTTGTCTAATTCTTTGATGTCTTCAGCATTTTCCTTGATTTTTTCAACATCTTTTACTTTTAGCATAAAACTATCTAGTAGAGGGTTGGTATCATCGGTCCAACCATCGACAATAGTACTAAATATTTCATTTTCATTTCGGGCATCTTCGGCAGATTCTTGTTTTGATTTAAAAATCAAGCTTTCAACATTGCCTGTATTTCTAATGCTCTCTTCAATACGGTTACGATCTTCTTCGGTAGCATCACTATCTAAGAAGATGACGATCGTTACATCTTGACGAATTGATTCAGCAAAGTTTTCAACATTATAAGATATGATAATAGAAGTTGCTACGACAACTAGTGTTATTGTTATACATGATATTGAGGCTAGAGATAAGGAGAAGTTACGGACAACTCCTTTAACAGCATCACGGAAGTATCTTCTAATAGTTCTTAGCGCCTTCATGATAATATTGTCCTCTTTCGTAATCTTTAACTAATTTTCCTTCTTCAATAACAATAACACGTTTTTGCATACGATTAACAATATCTCTATCGTGGGTAGCCATAATGACAGTTGTGCCCATACGATTGATATTGTCTAATACTTTCATTATTTCCATGCTAGTATCGGGATCAAGATTTCCCGTAGGTTCATCACATATTAATAGTTTAGGTTTGTTGACAATGGCTCTAGCAATAACAACTCTTTGTTGTTCACCACCAGATAGTTGATTAGGATATTGTCTTACTTTATGTTTTAAACCAACTAAATCTAAAACTTGCATAACGCGTTTTTGAATTTCATTTTTGTCACAACCAAAAACTTCCATGGCAAAAGCAACGTTTTCAAAGACAGTTAATTTAGGTAATAATTTAAAGTCTTGGAAAACAACACCAAGTTTTCTTCTTAAAATATATACTTTGCGATCTTTTAATTTAGCAACATTAATACCACCGATGATGATAGAACCTTTTTCAGGCTTTTCAGCACGATATAGCATTTTGATAAGCGTACTTTTTCCAGATCCGGATGCCCCGATGATGAAGACAAATTCGCCTTTCTTGATACTCAAGTTAAAATCATATAAGGCGACGACACCATTTTTGTATGTTTTTTGGACATCCGCTATTCTAATTAATTCCATAATACATACCACCTTTTGACTACTTAACATTATATCATAATATTATTTTTTTTTATATAGTTTTTATTTATTTTCCATATTTTTCTACTATAGTTCAGTTAAAAGATAGATAAATAATACTATCTTTTTATGTTGCTATTTCGATAATAGTACATTTTGACAAAATATTGTGAAATTTTATCTATTTACTTTTAGAAATAGGTTTGGTATAATTTATTTAGAGAAAAGATATAATAATATTGCAGATGTTATTATATTTACATTTTGGTCTGTTGAATTAATCCATCGGATCAAACCCGTGTTGGCGCCAAGCGCCGCTTAAAAAGGCAACCTTATGGTTGCTTTTCTTGACATATAGATAAAACCACTATTTGTTTACTAGTTTAATATATACACTAGAAATAATTTCATAGCGGACTTTTATAATGTTTTTATAAAAGTCTTTTCTGATTTGCGAAATATATTCAGTGTTATCAATAAAATGAAAAATAGACTCAAGATTGATTTTTGCAAAAATATCTTTAATTGCTTGGTTACAATCTTCATTTTGCATCTCTTTAATATAATTAATAAAATTTATTTTCTTACCATTTTGTTTTAAACAGGAATAACAATTAATGGCTAAGTTCTTTAATTCGGTATCATTAATCTTTTGCAAATCTTCATCTTCTAAAATAGGATTTAAACAAGAACCACAGTCATAGATGGGAGAAAAAGTTGCTTCCTTAGTATTTTTATTAAAGAGAAAACCCCAGTTTTCATTGTGACGATCTGGATTGCCAATTAAAGCATCAACAATAAACATCTGCCAAAATTTCTTAATGGTATCTTGGGTATTAATTAATTTTTCTTCTTTAATTACATCAATAATATCTTTTAATTCGGTATCTATTTTCTTTTCAGGATTTGTACTTAAAGCTAAACTTCCAAATTCATATAGAATGTTATTTTCATCAGTAAAGTCTTCACAAGCACAAACTATTTTTTCTTTACTATTGTAAATATATTTACCTAAAATGGTATTTTGAACTTTAAAGCCTACTAATTTAAAAATATTACTGCCTATATATTCAGAATAGGCATTATTAATGTATGATATATTTTTATTTTTTTCACGGATAGGATCAGGAAATTTTACTAAATATTTCTTATTCTTATAAATCATAGTTTTCTTTTTTTCGGACCCTTTATAATTATTAAGCTCTTCACTGGCATTTGTAAAATCAATCATATTTTACCTTCTTTCTTTAATCAATATAATAACATAATTTCTATTATTTATCTACCTTTTTATTATTTATGTTCCACCTTCAACTTCATAAGCATCTGTTATTAAGAAGAAAGCGTTGGGATCTAATTCTTGGATTACTTCTTTAACAATAAAATATTCTTTAGTGGGGATAACACTCATAATCGTCTTTTGGCGTTTATTTTGATAACCTCCCTGAGAATTAATAATGACAGCACTGTGATGAAGGTTATTAATTATAAATTCTTTAATAGCCTCTTCATTTTGAGTTACAATATAGAAAGTTTTACTGTCTGATATACCTAAGAGAATGCGATCAGTAAAGTAACTTGTTATGATATTGGTTATAATAGCGTATAAGAGATTTGGAATACCAAAGATAAAGCTTCCTAGAATGACAATAGTTGAATTAATGATTAAATTGGCTTTGCCAAGAGATATTTTTAGATATTTATGCATAATTTGAGCAATGACGATAAGGCCACCATTAGTGAAACCAGTCTTGAGGATTAAACCATTACCTATTCCTGTTAGGACACCACCATAAATCATTAAGAGAAGAACACTAGTATTACCTAGATCAATGTAATTGGCGATAACTGCGGTTCCTTCGACAAAGATAGGAAATAGGATGCTACCAATGAGAGTTCTTTTGGTGGTACGACATTCTAGGAAAAGAAAGCTAATTATAAGAGTGATAATAGAAATGACTGAAATAGTGATGGTAGGATCAATATTAATTAGTTCCCTGAAGATGATACTTACACCAGAAGATCCACCGGTAACAATATTATGAGGTGAATAGAAAAGATTAAAAGCTAGAGCAATAAGAAACAAACCTATGATAAAACTTGTATATTTAAGAGTTATATTTTGATTGTTTATTTTGTCGATTAATTCACGGGTATTAAATTTGGGGTTATGATTAAATATTTTCATCTGGTAGTTCCTCTCTATGACTTACTTCATAAGCATCACAGACTAAGAAAAAGATATGGGGATCGATTTCTTTTAGTCCTTCTTTAACGACAAAATATAAACTTGTTGGAACGACTCCTAACATAAGGGTTTGTTTTTCATTACTATATCCTCCTCTGGCTTTAATTATGGTTACACCACCATTCATGATGGATAATAAGAAGTCTCTTACTTCTTTTTCTTTTTCGGTAACAATGTAGAAAGCTTTACTTTGAGATATACCTAAAATTACTTTATCAGTTAAGATACTAATTATATATAGAACAATAAAACCATATAAGACAATTTCCCATGAGAAAACTAATTTGGCAGATAAGACTACTAAGCCATCGACAATAAGCATCGATTTACCTAAAGATATTTTACTATATTTGGCTACGATTTGATTAATGATATCAGTGCCACCAGTGGTAAAACCGGTTTTGAAGATGATACCATAGCCAACTCCAGTAATGACAGCACCAAAGATAGCTATAACTAGTAGTTCGATGCCCTCTAGGGGGATATAGGGAACAATATATTCAGTTAGAGTAACAAAAATAGGGAAGACAAGGGAACCAACAATAGAATTTTTGGTACTATTCCAACCTAAGGTAAAAAAGCTGACAATAAGTAGAACAATATTATCTATTAAGATAAAAAGAGAGGGATTAATACCAAATTGATTAACAACAATGGATAATCCACTTATACCAAAACAGACAATATTGTATTGAAGGAAAAAGACATTAAAAGCAAAGGCGACAATAAAGCACCCTACTAATAATAAGAAATATCTTTTTAATAAATCTTTTTTAGCTATTTTTTGTAATATTTGATCAATATTCGTTCTTTTTTTGAAAAAAAACATTTTAACCTCTCCTTATTCCTTTGATAATTAACTCATCTAAACCGCCATCTAAGATCTTATTAACATCACTGGTTTCATAACCACTTTCGTTATCTTTAACTAAGGTGTAGGGACACATGACATAACTTCTTTTACCAGATCCGAAACTAATACTTTTTTGACCTTCAGTGAGTTTATTTAATTCTTGATTTTGTTTTTCTATTTCTAAATTATATAATTTACTTTTGAGAATTTCAATAGCTTTTTCTTTATTTTGAATTTGACTACGTTCATTTTGACAAGTAACGACAATACCGGTTGGAATATGGGTTACACGAACAGCACTGTCAGTGGTATTAACACTTTGACCACCGGCACCACTACTACGGTAAACATCGATACGTAAGTCTTTATCGTTGATTTCGATATCAATATTTTGGGATATTTCAGGTATTACTTCAACAGAAGCAAAAGAGGTGTGTCTTCGTTTATTAGCATCAAAGGGACTGATGCGAACTAAACGATGGACACCTTTTTCATGTTTAAGGTAACCATAGGCATAGGGACCTTTAATACTAATTAAAACGCTTTTTATTCCTACTTCTTCTCCTGGTTGACTATCTAATTCTGTTACTTCATATCCTTCTTTATGTAAATATCTAGTATACATACGATACAACATATTAGCCCAATCACAACTTTCAGTACCACCGGCACCAGCATGTATTTCTAAGAGACAATTTTCTTTATCGTGTTGTCCATTTAGATAAGTCATAAGTTTTAAATGTTCAACGTTACTTTCTATTTTCTGATAGCTTTCTAATACTATATTATATAAATCATTATCTTCTTCTTGAAGTAATAAATTGACTATATCGATATTATCTTTAATTTCTTTTTGACATTCTTCAATTGGAGTAATAATATTTTTTAAATTACTTAATTCTTTAATTAATACTTCACTATTATCTTTATCATTCCAAAAATTTGGATTATTCATTTGTTTTTGGATTTCGTTTAATCTTTGCTGTTTTTGGTCACAGTCAAAGATACCTCCAGATTGTTTCTATTTCTTTAGCTAATTCTTCATACTTAGTTAATAATTCTTTTATTTCCATTTGTTTATCACCTGGTATTATTATAACTTATATTTAGGAAAAAGAAAAGTAACTTTATTCAAGTTACTTATTAGTTAATTTTGAACGACCCATGGATCATTCTGCGTTCCAGTTCCTGTCACACTGATGTCAGATTTGAGAGAAAGCACGGGCCGCACACCGTAACTGTAACTCATATTGCTGCCGTCGATGTCACCACCGTAAAGCAAGCTCGCGTTAAGATTCGGGCTCATGGTCCAATAAGGACTACCTGTGTATAAATAATAACTTCTATTTCTACCATTATAAACTGATCCCCCCATGGACATCTCATCTGCTGTGATTAGACCTACTGGATATGTTAATGCTCCATTTCCTTTACTTGTATCTTCTACCGTAAATCTATCATTTTGATTGGTACATGTTAATATTGGGCTTTTATTTTTATATAACCTATATCTTGCCATATATCCTGTTAAATTTGTTCCATATCCTAATGCTGTTTGATAAGTTGTATCGATTTGTCTATCATTACAGTAGATTACATCTGCTACTTTATCACTATAGCCTGCATCTACTATATTTGTTTTATACCAATTATCTACCGCTTTCTTTATCGTACTACTATATGTATTTGAATGGGCTTG
>CALVRZ010000028.1 GCA_944358875.1 uncultured Bacilli bacterium | reverse complement strand
TATTATATTTTTTAGTAGGACATTTTAACTTGTAAACCAATTAAAAAAAACGGACATTTTAACTTAAAAGTCACAATTAATATCATAAATAGTTGACAACTACTATAAAATATATTATAATTAACACGTATTTCAAAACAAGTGAAGGAGACGGTATAATACCATACTTTATAGAGAGTTCATGTTTGGTGGAAATGAATAAGAAAGTATTATATAGATCACTCTGGATGTTCTTATCTGATATTAGGATAAGACGGTAGTAATATCGTTATTAAATTAAGTAACAAGGTAGGATGGTACCGCGTCATAAAACGCTCCTTATTTTGGGAGCGTTTTTTATATTAAGCAGAAAAGAGGAAATAAAATGAATCAAAACGTAACATCACTTTTAGGTTTAATCGAAACAGCTTATCAAAGTGAAATAAATATTATTATTGAAAAACAATTAAAATCACTTCTTGAAGAAAATGACAAGCCAATTTATCAAGACAATATTACTATTGATAGAATAATTAATTATCGCACTAATAAGAACATTAATATATGTGTCATTTTAAAAAAAGATAATAAACATTATCAAAGTTATGAGTTAAAACTAAGTGGTGCCAATTTAACTTATCAAGATGATTTACACCGTCAAAGTGGTGTAACCCTTCATAATCCTTTTAACAATATCCATATTAACTTAATAAATAACGATAATGCTCATGTTGATATATCACTTCATCATGCCTACATCACTTTAGGAAAGTTAAATATCATTTATGATCTTTTAAAACAAGAAGTTGTTGATGTCAAACCCGATGTCATTTCCACTGATGAATGCTTAAAAATTTTAAAAGACATTATAATGACTGATGTTAATGATGAAATAATATATGCAGACCAAGAACATGAATTAATATCTAACAAGAAAGTTTTAGATGAACATTCAAAAGAAGAACCAGTTAGGTACAAACTAAACTATCATCATTCTCACGTTCATCAATATGAAACCGGAAAAGCCCAAGTCGATTTAGGTGCCGCTACCGTCATCTACGACAGTATTAATAAAAGGATTGATAAAATAATCCCTGATGTTGTCTCAGAAGAAAGCTGTCTAGCTGAAATGATAAACAAATCAATTATCAAAATTCGTCATTGCCAAGCGAATGACGAAAATAATAATCAAGAATATCAAAGAAGGAGAGTAAGATAATATGAATTATAAAGAAACATTATTAATGCCCGAAACAAGTTTTCCTATGCGTGGCAACTTACCTGAAAATGAAAAAATTAAAAGAGCTGAATGGGAAAAAATGGACTTATATCATAAAGTCAAAGCAAAAAATAAAGGAAAAAAACCATTTGTTTTACATGATGGTCCACCATATGCCAATGGTGAAATCCATATTGGTCATGCCATGAATAAGATTTTAAAAGATTTTGTTAACCGTTATAAGATGATGAGTGGCTATGATATTACCTATATTCCTGGTTGGGATACCCATGGCCTACCTATTGAACAAGCCGTCACCAACAGTGGTATTGACCGTAAATCTATGAGTAAAAGTGCTTTTCGTGATTTATGTGACAAATATGCTCATGAACAAGTAGCAAAGCAGATGGCCGGTTTTAAAACCCTAAACGTTCTTGCCGACTGGGAACACCCATATCTAACTTTAGATAAAGAACTAGAAGCTCGTCAAATCGAAGTATTTGCCGAAATGGCCCAAGCAGGATTAATCTTTAAAGGTCTAAAGCCTGTTTACTGGTCACCATCAAGTGAATCAGCTCTTGCTGAAGCCGAAATTGAATATAAAGATCGTAAAGATCCATCTATCTTTGTAGCCTTTCCTGTTGTAGAAGGTAATGACAAAGTCAAAGTAGGGGAGAAACTAGTCATTTGGACAACTACTCCATGGACTCTACCAGGTAACTTAGGAATTGCTGTCGGTGAAAATTATGACTATGCTAAAGTTAAAGTAAATGATGAAACATATATTGTTGCTAATGATTTAGTTGAAAATTTAAGTCAAGAATTTGGCTGGGAAAATTACAAAGTTGAAGAAGTTATCGCTGGTACTGATTTTACTAATGTCAAATATAAACATGTCTTCATGGATCGTATTTCACCTGTAGTAATAGGGTACCACGTAACATTAGATGCCGGAACAGGTTTAGTTCATATTGCTCCTGGTTATGGTGCCGATGACTTCGTTATTGGCAAACAATATAACTTAGGTCTTATCAATGGTGTCAATGACCAAGGTATCCTTACAGAAGAATCAGGAGAATTTGTCGGTTTGTTCTTTGAAGATGCCAACAAAGCTGTTGTTCAAAAATTAGATGATTTAAAAGTTTTACTAAAATTAAAATTCATCACGCACTCATATCCTCATGATTGGCGAACTAAAAAACCAATTATCTTTAGAGCAACTCCTCAATGGTTCTGTAGTATTGAACCAATTAAAGAAAAAATCCTCAATGAAATCGAAAATAACGTTGTTTTCCATACACCATGGGGTAAGAAAAGATTATATAACATGATCAAAGATCGTGGCGATTGGTGTATTTCAAGACAAAGAGTTTGGGGTGTACCAATTCCTATCTTCTATAATGAAGATGGTAGTGAAATCATGGATTATGATGTCATGATGCACGTTGCCGAATTATTCCGTCAATATGGTTCTAATATTTGGTTTGAAAAAGAAGCCAAAGACCTCTTACCAGAAGGATACACTAACCCTGCTTCTCCTAATGGTAAATTTACTAAAGAAGAAGATATCATGGACGTTTGGTTTGATTCAGGTTCAACTCATACTGGTGTCTTAATCGCCAGAGGTTTAGATTATCCTGCTGATCTATATTTAGAAGGATCAGACCAATATCGTGGTTGGTTCAATTCATCTCTTATCACCGGAGTAGCCATCTATGGTAAAGCACCATACAAACAATTAGTATCTCATGGGTTCACTTTAGATGGCAATGGTAACAAAATGTCTAAAAGCTTAGGTAATACCATTGATCCTGCTGATGTCATTCGTCTTCATGGCTCAGATATCCTAAGACTATGGGTATGTTCTGTCGATTATACTGAAGACGTAAAAATCAGTAATGAATTAATTGGTCAAGTCAAAGAAAGTTACCGCAAAATTAGAAATACATATCGTTTTATGCTAGGAAATCTTAAAGACTTTGATCCAGATAAAGATAGTATCAAATATGAAGATATGCCATATTATGATAAATATCTAATGATTAAACTCCAAAAATTTACTGAAGATGTCATAAAGAATTACGAAGAATATACATTCCAAGAAATCTATAAACAAGTAAATAACTTTATCTCATTTACCTTATCAAACTTCTACTTAGATTTCACCAAAGATATTCTCTACATTGAAAGTAAAGATGCTAAAACAAGACGTAGTGTCCAAACTGTTTTATATAACATAATTACTAACTTAACAAAATTACTAGCCCCAATTCTACCATATACCAGTGAAGAAGTATATCAGTTATTACCACATCATAAAGAAAGTGTTCACTTAACTGATATGCCAGAAATAACCACTTACGATGACGAAGAAGAAATTATGAATCTCTTTAACTTATTCTTTGAATTAGAAGAGAAGGTCAATAAAGAACTAGAAAGTGCTAGAAACAATAAAGAAATAGGCTCAAGCTTAGAAGCCGAAGTTCATATCAACTTAGAGAGCAAATACCAAATTGTCAAAGAAAAACTAGGTTCATATCTTCACCAATTATTTATCGTATCCAAAATTGTCTATGATGACAATATAGAAGATATTAAAGTAATTAAAAGTAATGGTCATAAATGTGCTCGTTGTTGGAATTATGTTGATACTTTAGAAGATGATATCTGTCCAAGATGTCACAGTATATTAAACAAATAATAAATAAACCTATGAATTTTAGTTCATAGGTTTTCTTGTCTTTAATAAAATATTATTTTCACTATTACAATATCCCAAATACTGATATAAGAAATAAAGTTTTTCTCTATCACTATTAAAAATCAAATTAGCTAACTCTAAAGCAGCATTATTATAAGATAACAAATTATCATTAACAATTCTAAAGTTAATAAGATCATTATCAAAATCATCGCTTTTAGCATAGTTTATTAACTTAATAATGAAATTAACATTATTTTGCCAAATAAAAGGAATAAGTGAACCATTGGGATATCTAAATTCCATCGTATTATCAAGTAAAAAAGTATCATATTTCATTTTATTAAAGTTAATTCCATGTGCACCATCACTAAAAATACGTGTCAATTTTGTAACTAAATCATAATAATCATCCATATCATCAATATCCCAAATAACATCTTTTAATAAATAATTCATCTTTTTAGCATTATCATCAATTATACTTCGAGGACCATTACCAGCATATCCCATTTGATAAATAACATTTTCATATATCATCCATAATTTTAAAAAATTAGCAAGGTAATTTTTGTTTGCTTCAAATATTTGTGCCCCAATATGAATATGTCCTCCAGATAAATCACCACAGTGAGCACCAAGTTCTTTTAATTTATCACAGACTATTTTAAGTTCTTTCCACGTCGTAACTTCATCTATTTCATCCATACAGATAGGGGAGTTACACTCACCACCATGAATAAATGTACTATGACCTTGAAAAGGATCGACTGTTTGTTCTAAAACAACATTCCATCCTTCATCGACCGGTAACTTAAAAATTTCATCTTGGGCAATATCAAGTAACAAATCTTCAAATTCAATTTCAAGTCCAAAAGTAACTTTATCATCGAGCCCTAATGTATCAAGATAACGGGGCACAAAATATTTAACTTCTTTTAATAAATTCATCTAGACCATCCCCTTCAAAAACTACTATATCATAGCACATAACAACCATAATGTCAAAGAAAAAAACTAATATTTCCTTCTTATCTTAAGATCCTTAATTAATTGCTTAAGGATATTTTCTTCCAGTCTAAAATCATATTCATCTGCTTCTTCATAATCTAAACCATTATTTACTAAATAAAAACAATTATCTTTAGTATCAAAAGCAAAAGTTCTTTCTTCACTTGCATAAAATCTAACTAACGAATGATTATCATTCGTCATAATCACATCACTAACTATCTCTGCCTCGATTATCCAATCCCTAATCGAAATAAAATTATCCCTAAAATTATCAATATCACAGTACCAAATATCCCTTTTATCTTTCATAAACACCATCAAGGCCACATTATTATCATAAATACCCAAAAACTGAAAGAAGGCACAAGAATAATCATTATCTTCATCACTTGTAATTTCCATAAGATAGTTATTATCATCTTTTAAAACATAAATATCCATCATTAATAAAATATTATCCATATCTCAAACCTTCTTTCTTTTTTCTATATTTTACCATTAAAAAGACAAATAAGCAAACAAAAAAGTAAGCAAGATGATAACTATTACATATCCATCTTTAAACGCTTACCTAACTATATTTAAACTTACTTATATAGCTCTTTATTTAATAATTCAATATTACTATTCATGACGGTTAAATAACTTTCATTAGAATTAGTAATACCTCCATCGATACTATCCATGGCATTAATTATAACCAGTTCAATATCATATTCTTCAAGTAACCCCTTAACAATATCATTACTTTCACTATCAATAGAATAAATATATTTAATTTTTCCATCATTAATCAATTTTTCAACTTCATCGATCGTTGGTGCTAAAATTTCCTCACTATCATCGAGCGATAAAACCGTCAAATTATATTTTTCTAAAAACTTAAATAACTTATTATCCGTAACAATTGTTTTATAACTAGCATTATTAATCGTTTCTTTTAAAGTAGCATCTAATTTTGATAAATCATATTGCAAGTCTTCATAATTAGCATCGATCTCCTCTAATAAATAAGGATTAGTAATATATTGATTAAGTCCTGTTTTAAGATTCTGAGCCATCATCAAATAATTATAAGGATTTAACCATAACTCTTCGACACTATTTGTATAATTCATTCCCAAAGATACATCAATAACTTTCAAATCAGGATTCTTATTGATCATATCGACCGCATAATCACGATCTCTATCTAAACTATTAAAGACAAATAGATCACTCTTACTATATTCCGTAAGTCTCTTATCTGATAACTCATATGTATCAATATCGACTCCACCTGGATAAATACTATAGATCTTAGCATTATCACTATATAGACAATTAACTAAATAATTAATTGGATAAATTGTCGTATAAATATCAATATCTTCCATTGTATCCCGTTTAAAAAAACAACCACTAAGCATTAATAAACAACAACCTAAAATAAGCACACATTTAAATCTTCTCTTCATTCTTTTTCTCCTCTTTCCTTATCGGTACTGGGTCATACCCACCTTTACTAAAAGGGTTACATCTAATAATTCTCTTTATAGCAAGAAAACAACCCCGAATACTTCCAAACCTCTCAATTGCAACAATTGCATACTCTGAACAAGTTGGAATATATTTACAATTATAGTGAAAATCACCAGGTATTTTCTGATAAAATCTAATTATCTTAATTAAGATATGTTTCATTTAAATCACACTTAATATTTTACAGTATTTTTTTTAATTTGTAAATTAGATTAGCAGAATATTTAAAAAAGTTGAAGAAAGGTGTAAAAAATGCTATAATAAACAAAGAAAAGAGGTAATACTACATGAAAGTACTAAAAAGATTTGATTTTAATCCTGTCAATATGAATTTATATTATGCTGCTTTTACTCATACATCGTATACTAATGAATATCCATCAGCCGAAAATTATGAACGCCTAGAATTCCTAGGGGATGCTGTCTTAGAGTTAATAATTAGTGAATATCTATATAAAGAAAGACATCTCGAAGAAGGCATTATGACTAAAATGCGCGCTAGTTATGTTTGTGAAAATGCTTGCGCAACCTACGCTAAAGATTTAAACTTTACTAACTATATTCGTCTTGGAAGTGGTGAACCAGCACCCAATAATACCATTCAAGCTGATGTCTTTGAAGCCTTTGTCGCTGCTGTTTATTTAGATCAAGGCTATGAATGTATCAAAAAAATTGTTCTAGAAGAAATAACCAAATATATTGATCAAAATATCGATTTCTTACACGATTACAAATCCCAATTACAAGAATTAGTCCAAACAGTTAAAAAAAGTGTCATATATGAAATAATTGATGAAAAAGGCCCTGCTCACAACAAAGAATTCACTTGCCAAGTCAAAGTTGATAATATCATCTATGGTAAAGGTAAGGGGAGAAGTAAAAAAGATGCCGAACAAGAAGCAGCTAGGGTAGCTTTATCCAAAAGAGCTAAACTAATCAAATAACTACCAGTTAAAAAAGTAAACTAAAGATATAAATTTTAATATCTAGAAATATTTCTCTAACAACCTTACTATCACAAAAATAAAAAAATTGACCAAAATGACTTGCTATATTTTAAATTTATGATAGAATAATACATCGAGAAAAGGAAGTGATGACTTTATTATTTACTTTTGTAGAAAATAATAAAATCACTTCCTTTATTTTACGAATTAATGAAAGCAAGGTGAAATCATGGTCGAAACAAACTTACCAATTCTATTCTTAAAAGACGTCGTCATCTTTCCATATAATGAAGTTAGATTAGAATTTGATCGTACTGAAAAAAATATTTTAACTGACGCTGAAACCAACCATGATGGTCATCTATTATTAATAAATTTATTAGATCCTCTAGAAGAAAGACCTTTAATTAAAGATCTACCTAGAATTGGAGTATTAGGTAAAATAAGATCTAAGATAGAATTATCCAATGGTAATGTTAGAGTTGTCCTAACCGGTATCGACCGTGTTGAAGTTCTAAACTATTTAGAAAAAGAAAATGGTGATTTAGAGGCCTTTGTTATTCCTACTAAAGAGTATGATTATAATGAGACCGAAGCTACTGCATTAAGAAGAATGTTAAATCGTAACTTAGAAAATTATGTTGAAGTATCACCATATATGAGTAATGCTGTTTTAGGAAGGATTAATGGTGTATCTAGTATCAGTAAATTATCTGATATTATTGTATCAGATCTTCCTTTAGAATATGAAACTAAAATTAAATATATCGGTATGCCTAATCCCATGTTTCGTATCAGAAGAATTATCGAAGATTTAAATAGAGAATTAGAAACAGCCCGTTTAGAAAATGAATTAGAACGCGCTCTCAAGTATCGTTTGGAAAAAGAGCAAAAAGAATACGTTCTAAGAGAAAAACTAGACCTAATTAAAGAAGAATTAGGTGAAGATGATATCAAAGATTCCGATCTAAGTATTATTCAAGAAAAAATAAACAATATCCAAGCTCCTGATCGTATCAAAAAAAGATTAAAAGAAGAATATAAAAGATATGAATTATCACCAACATCATCCCCTGAAATAACTATCGTTAGAAACTATATCGATTGGTTATTATCTTTACCATGGGAAGAAAAAACTAAAGATAATGAGAACTTAAAATTAGTTAAAGAAGAATTAGATAAAAGCCACTATGGACTAGACCAAGTTAAAGATCGTATCTTAGAATATATCGCTGTTAAAAATAATACTAATAATTCCAATAGTCCTATCATCTGTCTCGTTGGACCACCAGGAGTAGGTAAAACTACTTTAGCTAAATCAATTGCCCGTGCTCTAAATAAAAAGTTTGTCAAAATAAGTGTTGGAGGCGTTAATGATGAAGCCGAAATCATGGGTCACAGGAGAACTTATATTGGTGCTAATCCTGGTAAAATCATTCAAGGCATGAAAAAAACCGGTTCCAAAAATCCTGTCTTCTTAATCGACGAAATCGATAAAATAACTAAAGATTATCATGGTGATCCCGCAAGTGCTCTATTAGATGTCTTAGATAAAGAACAAAACAATATTTTTACTGATAACTATATTGAAGAAGAATTCGATTTATCCGAAGTAATGTTTATCTTAACTGCTAATACTGTATCAACGATCCCCGAAGCCCTAAGAGATCGTCTTGAAATCATTGAATTATCAAGCTATACACTATATGAAAAGATAAGTATCTGTACTAATTATTTAATTCCTAAACTTCTAAAAGAACATAATATCCCTAAAGAAAGATTTCAAATAACCACTGAAGCTATTCAAAAAATAATATTATCTTATACCAAAGAAGCTGGAGCCAGAGAATTAGAAAGACAAATAGCTACTATCTGTCGTAAAGTAGTTATAAGTATGCTTAGTAATGACTCTAAGCTACTATATATAATTGAAGAAAATGATATTGAAAAATATCTTGGTAAAAGCAAATATAACCATATCCAAAATGATAAGAACCATCAAAGCGGTGTCGTTAATGCTCTTGCTTATACCCCAAGTGGAGGAGATATCTTAAAAGTATCATCTCTAACATATCCTGGTAAAGGAAAATTAACTCTAACTGGTTCTTTAGGTGAAGTTATGAAAGAAAGTGCCTATATTGCTTTAAGCTATATCAAAAGTAACTATCAAAAATTTAATATCGATTTAGAAGATATGAATAATCAAGATATCCACATCCATTTCGAAGAAGGAGCTGTACCCAAAGATGGTCCATCTGCTGGTATTACCATGGTAACATCACTTCTAAGTACCCTCAAAAATCATCCTATTGATAATACCATCAGTATGACTGGTGAAATAACTCTCCGTGGCAAAGTCCTTCCAATTGGAGGCCTAAAAGAAAAATTAATCGCTGCATCCATAAATGGTATCAAAAAAGTCTTTATTCCTGAAGAAAATCTCTCAGATTTAGAAGAAATACCTGAAAATGTTAAACAAAATTTACATATTATCCTAGTAAATAATTACCTAGATATCTATAAAGAATTATTTAAAGAAAAAAAGAAAAATCTTAAAGAAGACAAGAAAGAATTAATAAATGTTTAACCAAGTACTGTTAAACATTAGTTAAAATGATACCGATTTATAATGTAGATAACAAACAAAGTTGATCTTTGTTTGAAAATACAATTATAATTGATGAAATTTAAAAAGCAAGGGCCAAGATAAACTCAACTTTGCTTCGCCCTTCCTTTTAATCTTTCATCTCTTTCTCTAAATAATCTTTCAAGTTCTTTTTGATCTTGTATTCTTTTTTGTTCTCTTTTGATAGGATCTTGTCTATGGTCTTCAATTTTTCGTGTATTGTATCAAATTATGGGACATTTTAAAAAAGCTTTAACATCTTTACGCTAAATCTAGCCAAAAAATAAAAAATATAGTATAATTAAATTAAGAAAAGTGGTGATAAAGATGACGTATTATGAAAAAACGCAAATTCTAAATAATTTAGTTCAAGAAGCCAAACAAGAATATCCCGATCGTACTTTACGTTGGCATATCAAAAGAATATGTAATTTCTTCCAAGTACAATTATTATTGCGTGATTTAAGTAACTTAAATACTATTGGTTATAGTAGATTTATCGCTAATCCTCATCCTCTTTATCCCCGTTGTAAAGTTGTTGTCGTCGAAAAAAATCTAACCCCATCAAAAAGACTAGTCACAGCCCTTTATCTAATTGCAACTCATGCCATCAATGAGAAAATATCTCAAGATAATTATATTGTCAAAACCATTCCAAGTGATATTGAAAAAGGGTCACATGATGATACTTTATGTAAGATGTTTGTCAGTGATATTGCCCTAGACACTAATAAATTAGAAGAAATAATTAAAAAAGCCGACCAAGTCAAAGGAGGAACCCATCATGTTTAAAAAAAATCGTGACTTAACTGAAGTTTTTGATGATAGGTGGAAAGCTAATCATAATGATGATGTCAAAAAAGCCAAACAAAGAGAAATCGATTTTATTAATAAGATGTTCGACGTTAAAACAAGTCAAACTCCTTCACGAAATAGTTCTCAAGAAAATTTAGCAAGACTAAACAAAAACATTCAAGACGCAAATAACTGGAATCGTCAAATTCAAAATAAAAATAGGTTTAAATAATGGAAGATTTATATCAATATGAAAGAGAACTATATCAAAAAGGAGCTAAACTAATCGGAGGTGTCGATGAAGTAGGTAGAGGACCTCTCATAGGATCTGTTGTCGCTGCTTGTGTTGTCTTACCTGAAGATTTTCATTTAGAAGGACTAACTGATTCTAAGAAATTATCCGAAAAAAAACGTAATCTTTTCTATGATATCATCCAAGAACAAGCTCTTGCCATTGGTGTTGGTATTATTGATGAAAAGAAAATCGATGAAGTAAACATTTATGAAGCCACCAAATTAGCTATGAAAGAAGCAATTCAAAATACTAACATTAAACTAGATCATGTCTTAATAGATGCTATGCCCTTAGATATATCTATCCCAACTACATCCATCATCAAAGGGGATAGTAAAAGTATTTCCATCGCGGCTGCTTCTGTCATTGCCAAAGTAACAAGAGATAAAATGATGTACGAACTAGATCAAAAATATCCTATGTATAATTTAAAACATAACAAAGGATATCCCACCAAAAAACATCTAGAGGCCATCCAAGAATATGGTATTACTAAATACCATCGTCTAAGTTATGGCCCTGTTAAAGAATATCAAGACAAAAAGAACCCTATAGATATAAATCTATAGGATTTTTTAAAACTTACGATATAACCCAATTGCTTTACCTAAAATAGTAACATCCTTTAAAATAATTGGTGTCATAAAATCATTTTCTGGTTGTAATCTAAAATAACCATCTTCTTTATAGAAAGTCTTCAAAGTAACTTCATTATCATCGTTCATTGCCACGACCATATCTCCATTTTTAGCACTGTTACATCTTTCTACAATAACAATATCATTATCAAAAATACCAGCATTAATCATACTATCACCTGATACCGTCAAAGTAAATACTTCTTTTTTATTTGGAATCAAATAAGTAGGAAGAGCAAAAAATTCATTAGGTACTTCGATAGCTTCGATAGGACTACCAGCGGTTACTTTACCAAGTAAAGGAACATTAACAACATCTTCATTTTGATTTTCATATTCATTAGGTACTAAAAGCTCAATAAGCTTATTACCATACTCACTTCTTTTTAAATAACCCTTATCAATTAAATTATTAATATGAACATGAATTGTCGCTGGTGAACGTAATCCCAAATCATGACCAATTTGTCTTACAGAAGGTGGGTATTTGTTATCAGCATAGAACTTTTTAATATAATCCAAAACGTCCTTCTGCTTACTAGTTAAATTATTATATTTCATAATTTTCCCTCCTACACATATATTAACACAAAAAATGTCAAATGTCAAACAATCGTTTAATTTTTTTCTTTTTTCTTATTAACACGAACATATGTTTATGATAAGATATAATCAAGAAAGGGAAGTGATAGGTATGAAATTTATTATGAAAAACAAAGGAGTATTATTATTTTATTTAATTATCATCGTATCATCATTAATCATTATCAATGATGTTGAAAGAGATAACGTTTTAAATAATAACGATAATACCTATGTAGCTATTATCCAAAAATAATACATATCAAGCTTTAATACCTTGATATGTATTTCTTTTTACCATTTCCTTATCTATATCATTAATTAATGTTCTCTTAGCAAGTAACCACTTTGGTTCTACTAAATTATCCGGATCCGGATCCGCGGTTATTCTATGAATAACAATCTCTTTTCTAAGTAGTTCCAATTGCTTAATCACAATATCAATATATTCATCTCTCTTTAGCATATCAAAAGGCTTATTCATATATAATTCATGAAGTTTTGTATCTTTAACAATATTTAACATATGAATCTTAATTCCTTGAATATCTAGTTTATTAACATGCCTAACTGTGTCTAACATCATTTTCTCTGTCTCATATGGTAGACCATTAATAATATGAACGACAACTTCGATCTTTCTTTCTCTAAGTTTATTTACCATCTCATCAAATTCTTCTAACGTATGACATCTATTAATAATTTTAGCGGTCTTCTCATGAATTGTTTGTAATCCCAGTTCAATTATTAGATTAGTTCTTTTATTTAACTCATCTAAGTAATCAAGAACCTCTTCACTGATTGCATCACATCTCGTCGCAATTGTAAGACCAATAACATTAGGTAGTTTCAAAACCTTTTCATATTTTTCTCTTAACACTTCAACCGGCGCATAAGTATTTGTCCTAGCTTGAAAATAAGCAATATATTTACTATTGGGCCATTTATGATCCATAACTTTCTTAATTTTATTAAATTGAGTAACTAAATCATCGTGAATATCACCCCCAAACTCACCACTTCCTGTTTTAGAACAATAAATACATCCCCCCAAACCCTTTGTACCATCAATATTAGGACAAGTAAAACCACCATTCAAACTAATCTTAACAACTTTCATTCCAAATTTTTTCTTATAATAATAATTCAACGTATGATATCTTTTATTATCTAATGAATACAAAAACATAATCACTTCACCACTTCCATAAACATTTTATCATAAAAATATCTAAAACCCAAATATTTCGTTTGTGTCCATTTTTTCATCATATAGGAAAAAGTATTGACATATAATTCTTAAAAGTGATATAATACGAAAGCATCCCTAAAGAAAGAAGGAATAATTATGAATATTAATCAAAAACTAAATTTAGAAAATTTAAAAACCAATATTATAAATAATAATCAAGAAATAGAGAAGATAAGTACAAGAATTGACAAACTAGAAGGAAAAATTAGAAGAAAAGAACGTGAACAAAAAAGAAGACAAATGCATATGAAAAGAAGAAATAAATATTTAGCTTTTTTTCTTACATCATTAATAATAGCTCTTACATCCATAGGCTTAGGTTTAACACTACCATCCTCTTTTGCTAGTACTGTTTTACAAGTAATATCATTAATAACTATTTTTCCAATTATTAGAAATTTGAATCATCTTTCTAAAGAAAATGAAGTAATAAAACAAATACCTCATTTAAGTTCTAAAAATATGCGTCTTTATGAAGATGAAAAAGAAAAACTACAAAAAAAACAAGAAAAATACCGTCAAGACAATCTTCAATTATTAACAAAATTAAATAAAGAAAGTGATAAACCTGTTATTCCACCAGTTAAAAGGGAAGAAATAGTAGGTCAAACCCGAGGTAGAGCAAGAGTAAAAAAATAGGTCTTAATTTTCTTTTTCATTATAAATAATAAAATAGTCACCATCGAACTTTTCAAGTTCCACCTGGCTATCGACTGTCCAAATGAATAATTCTTTATTCATTTTTTTTATTTTCTTTAAAATTTTCTCATTATAACTGAATTTATAAAGACCCCAAAACTCATAAACGCCCCTTATAAACCATGAAGTAAAAATTAATTTACCTATCTTAAAATCACTCTTTTTCAAAAACTTTAATACCTTCTTATTAAAAGAACAAATATAAATATTAAGATGCTTATATTTTTCTAATACCTTTAACAAATATTTAACCATTTCTTTTTCATTATTATTACATTTAAGTTCAATTAAATAAATTTTCTTACTTTCAATATTTAAAATTTGTTCTAACGTCGGTATCGTCTGATAAAAATTTTTACTTCCAAAATTATATTTCTTTAATTCATTTAATGTCATTTCACTAACCCAACCATTGCCATTACTCGTACGATTAATAAAACTATCATGAATGACAACTAATTGTTTATCTTTAGTAAGCCTAACATCAAATTCAACTCCTACATAATTAGGATCATTAAAAGCATATATCATACTAAGATAAGTGTTTTCCCCAATTATTCTATTATATTTTCCCCGGTGGGCAATCAACTTTTTCATACCCTCATTATACGTTTTTAACTATCTAAATATGAAACTTACCAAAATAAAATTCTTAAGTATTGACATTCGTACATTTGTTTGTTATATTTAAATAGACCTAAATATTTAAAGCATATAATTACTAAATTCGACATTATTCGTCATTAACATCAGTTATAATTAACTAAAAATAACATAAACTTAGAAAGAAAGAGGGTAAAATATGCAAAAATGTTACTTAGGAATTGACATAGGAAGTATTTCCACTAAAGGTGTTATCATCGATGAAAAAAATAGAATTATTGCTAGTGAATATTTATACACGGAAGGTAGTCCCATCAATGCCGTTAAAAGACTAATTGCTAAACTAAAAGAACAACTTAATCTTAACTACTATCAAGTAGTTTCTGTTGGTACGACGGGGTCAGCCCGAAAACTAATTGGAACTATTCTAAATGCTAGTATCATCAAAAATGAAATAACAGCTCATGCTATTGGCACCACCTCCATCTATCCTGATGTTAGAACCATTTTTGAAATAGGGGGCCAAGATTCCAAAATCATCATCTTAGAAAATGGTATTGTCACTGATTATGCCATGAACACTTTATGTGCTGCCGGAACAGGTTCTTTTCTATCAAGTCAAGCCAAACGTTTAGGTATAGAAGTAGAAGAGTTTGGTCCCATCGCTCTAACCAGTAAAAATCCCACTAATATTGCCGCAAGATGTACTGTTTTTGCAGAATCAGACTTAGTTCATAAAGCCCAAATAGGGCATAAAAAGGAAGATATCATCGCAGGTCTATGTAAAGCGGTTGTCACCAATTATTTAAATAATGTTGGTAAAGGCAAACGCATCAAAGCACCGATTGTCTTCCAAGGTGGTGTTAGCAAAAATATCGGTGTTATCAAAGCTTTTGAAGATGTCACTGGTCAAACTATCACTGTCGATAAAAATTCCCATCTGATGGGAGCTCTAGGCGTAGCTATTTTAGCCCATAAATCCCAAATCGAAAGACCTTTTACTTTCGATATTGAGGACATAAACTTTGAAACCAAAGGTATCGAATGTCATGGTTGTGCCAATAACTGTGAAATCATCTGTGTCAGTCGCAACAATCAAATAATTGATTCTTGGGGTAATCGTTGTGAACGAGGTAAAATCATGGAACACAACTAAAACCATTGCATTATTTCCATTTAAAAGGTATAATGATAGAAATGGAGGTGTAAAATGGCAAAATTTTGTGCTAACTGTGGTAATGAATTAGATGAAAACGCTGATCTTTGTTTAAAATGTGGTGCTTTAGTATCTAAAAAAGAAAGCAAAAACGCTCAAACTAATGTTGATGTTGATAAACAAGCCACCACCGGGTTCACCTTTGGATTAACATCTATAATCACCTGGCTAATACCACTATTTGGTTACATTACTACTATATGTGGTATCGTTTATTCAGCAAAAGGTCTAAAATCAACTAAAAACAAAACCAAAGCAACTGTAGGTCTTGTTCTATCAATTATCTTTTTAATCATAACTATTACTAATTCTATTTTAGGTGTCATTAATGCTTTTGCCACAGTTTAAGTAATTGTCAAAATAAACAATTACTTTTTTCTAAAAACACTAATTAACTATCGATTAACACAAATGCGGTAATGACCAAAAAACATTCATACATGGCCAAAAAGTGCCAACAACGAAAAAAAATGTTATCTTACATGACAGGAGAGTGTGTCAAAAGGATTTATCCATATTGCCCTTATTTATCCAAAAAAATTCTTAACTTCGACCCAATTATTTGCTATCTAAGTTATCATACTCTCAAGATGTTTAATGAATTACCAATCCTTTTACTTAGATATTATACAAATTCATATGTATATAGTAACAAAGTTGACCTCCAATCACTTTTATATTATGCATATGACAATAAACAGTATGGATAATCTAAAAGCTACTTTAACAAGTGGTTTTTTCTTTACCCCAAAATTTCTAAAAAATATTCTCCAAAATATTGGTAAACCCATCTTAGAGTGATATAATATATATTGTAAAATATCAGGAAGGAGTATCTAATTCATGTCGAGTAATTCACATAATTAGAATATAGGTGGTAAAATGAAAGATGCATATAAAAAAACAATCGAAGAAATATATCAAGAATTAAATATAAGTGATAAAGGTTTAGACATAAAAACTGTAAAAAGATTACAAAGTCAAAATGGTAAAAATGTTCTCGTTGAAAAGAATAAAAAGACTAAAGCTCAAATTTTTCTAGGTCAATTTAAAAATGTAATGATTATTCTCTTGTTAGTCGTAGGTATTCTATCTTTAATATATTCCTTAATTAATCAGAGTGATTTCTTGGAACCTATCGTCATCTTAGGTACGACGATCGTCAATTGCTTTATGGGCTTTCTCCAAGAATCAAAAGCGGAAGATGCTATTAGTAAATTAAGGTTCTACACGATTTGGTGGGAACTAAAAAATAAGTTTTCTGACGAAATGTTGGGAAACTTTTTTTAAATTCTAGA
>CALVRZ010000027.1 GCA_944358875.1 uncultured Bacilli bacterium | reverse complement strand
TTAAATGATGCTCCACAAGAATATAATTTTTTTCTATCTATAATTAAAAATCGATCATGGAATATATCAAGATTTTTGAATTTTATATTAGAGTATTCACTATTGTACTTCTTTATTAATATATCATCAAAATTTTTAGAAATGATTATTATTTTTTTGTCAATATTTTTAAGAATTTTTAAAAGTTCCTTAGAAGCGTAATTATCAATTATTATTATTTCTTCTTTGGCACTATCAAATAAATCTAATAATAATGCGTATGCATCAAATATTTGACCTTCAAAGAATATGGTGTTAATTTTTTCTTTTTCCTGCATTTTATTAAATGTTTGTTCTAGTTTTAATATTCTGTTTTCGTGATTTAACAACATTTCATTATTTATTAAACTATTAGAAACATATCTTCTTAATTTTACAAATGCATCAATGATTTGTACATTCACTCTAACTGCAATATCACTTTTAAGTAATCCAGATAACATCATTATTCCTTGCTCTGTTAAAACATAAGGTAAATATCTTACACCACCGTGATTATTTTCACTTGAGATCGCAAATTGCGACCTCAAGTTATAGAATTCATTTTCTGTTAATTGAAAACAAAAAGCATCAGGGAATCTTTTAATATTTCTTTTTATAACTTCATTAATTCTTCTTGTTTCTACTTGATAAAGTTTTGCAACATCGGATGATAACATTACTTGAACTCACTTATTTCATATATCATACTTTTTACATTAAATCATTAAACATTTATCAGTAGCGTAATTGTACCAAATTTCTAAGGAAAAGTCACTAATTTTACATCAAAACTTAATAAAATTAATTGACGAATGGCTTTTTTTCTGGTAAAATGGTTATGCATTTGATTTTGAGGAGGGATAATTATGAAAAAAATTACTAATAAGAAAACTAATAAAGCTAATAATAGACCTAACTGTTTAAAGGTTACTAAAAAAGCTCAAAAAGTTAATTTACAAACTGTTACTATTAATGGTTTTAAATTTAGAACTAGTGCTAGAGAAGCAAGAGCTATTAAAAAAGCTATGTCTGCGTAAAAAAGATTCACTAATTATGAATCTTTTTTTTGGCTTTCTACTTCTTGATAATAATTGATACCTTTTTGATATTCTTCGGCAATTTTCTTTTTCTTATTTTCTTTTTGACACTTATTATTAGTGTTTGTTTGTTTTTTCATGATACCATCCTTTCATAGTTAGTATGGTATTTTTGTTTTAGTTTATGTATATTGGGATACTACTATTTACTTATTAATTATCTGTTCACTAATATAATGAAGTAAATCTTTACCTTCAACATCAATACTTTCTAAATAAACAATTATATCCTTAGGCGATGTGAGATAGGTAGTTACAGACTCAGAAATACCTTTTGATGCAAAAATACTTTTAATAATGTTAACAGCCTTAGCATATCGACAGTCTTTTTTGGTATCATAGTTTAATTCTTGCATGACTAACTTAGCTATATATTCAGTGGCGCCTTCACTGATTTGATTGTGCATTATTCTTTTATTAGTATTGTTATTAATTTCAACAGTAGTAATACCACTGTAAGTGATGGTAGCATTGCTTGTTAATAGTTCTTCAACATTGTCAATATATTTTTTATATTCTTCAATAGTTAAACTAGGACTTAGTTTAGTATTTATATAGATAGAATTGCCATGGTAATAAACAATGTCTTGTTTGGTTAAGTTAGAGGTTTTGATTGTGACTTGTTCCATAATGTGAGTAAATTCATGAAAGATAGTCAGTCTTATATCAAATAAATCATCTAGATTAATACCAGATAAGTAAATAGTTTTAGCTTGGTCATTTAAATATGTTTGTTTATTATCAAATAACACGATAGCGGATTTTTCTTGGTTATCATCTAAATAATCTATGGTATGAGCCCCAAATTTTGAATTAATGCGACAGTTTTGTTTGTAAGTTATGGAAGTAACAGAATAATTGTCGTAAGTTATGTTATCATCGATACCTTTTTGAAAATCACCATATCTAAGAGTTCCTAATTGTTTGGTTAGTTTATCTACTACAAATTGGGAAGTTATCTTTCCTTTAGTTATTTTTTCAAGGGAAGTTGCATATTCATATATGAGTATTTCTGTTAAATTATTATTTTCTTTGGGGCCATTATCCCATTTACCTATTTGACTTTGAACTTGGACGACTTCTTGAATATATTTTAATAAAACTTTATTTTCGCTTTTCTTCATACTTAGCTCCTTTTGAATTAGATAAAAAGGCACTTTACTTGGTGCCTTTTAATTTGTTAATACAAAGATCATAATCATCATTGTTGGTAATATATGAGCCAACAACAGAGATATCTACTTTGGCTTTGGCTAATTTTTTGATATTAGTGTCATTTATACCACCATCTACTTCGACAATGAGATGAGGATATTTAGTACGTAAACGATTTAATTCATTTAACTTATTGATTGTTCGTGGTAAAAAGATTTGTTTGCCATAACCGGGTTCGACACTCATAACGAGAATTAGATCAATATCTTTTAAGTATGGAATTAAACTTGCGACACTAGTATCTGGTTTGATGGAAAGACCTACTTGATAGTTTAGTTTTTTTATTTCGTCGATGATGGGATAAAGATCTGTATCTAGTTCACGATGAATGGTTATATAAGAGATGTTTTGGTCTCTTAGTTCTTTGATGTAGGCAAGAGGGTTTTCCACCATTAAGTGGATATCTGCTTTTTTGGTAGTTAAAGATAGCATTTTTTTAATTTCGGAAATAGGAAATTGGGTGTTTTTAACAAACTTACCATCCATAACATCAATATGTAAATAATCGACATTGGTATTATTTAATTTTTGGACACTTGCTTCACGATTGTCACTTGATAAAATTGAACAAGATATTTGCATGTTATCACTTTCTTTCTATAAATTTTTTGTAATTTTCATAACGACTTTCTAAAATAGCACCACTTTTTACTAATTCTTTTACTTTACATCCGTCTTCTTTTAAATGCATACAATCTCTATATTTACAGTATTCTAAATTGTCAAACATTTCACGCATGTTGTCTCTTATGTCAATATTCGACATATTATTTAGATCAAGACTAGAGAAACCTGGTGTGTCAACAACATAACCTCCAGCTACTTCAAATAATTCAGTATGTCTAGTTGTATGCTTACCTCTTCCTAGGGCTTTGGATATGGCGTTGGTTCTTAAGTTGAGACTAGGATCTAAACTGTTTAGAAGAGTTGATTTACCGGCGCCTGATTGACCAGTAAAAACACTTATTTTGTTAATTAGTTGTTCTTTAATAGTAGCAAGATCATTATTAGGAATGACAAGATAACCTAATTTACGATAATAATCAAGATATTTTTGAATGTTTTTTTGTTCTTCGGTAGTTAGTAGATCTAATTTACTAAGACAAATAATGGGCGTTATGTTATTATACTCGATGATCGTTAGTAATTTGTCTAACAGATTAGTACTAAAATCTGGTTCTTTGACACTAGTTACAATGATGGCTTGGTCAATGTTGGCAACACTCGGTCTTATTAACATATTTTTTCTTGGTAATATTTCTAAAATGTAGTTATTCTCTTCATCAAATTTGACATGGTCACCAACTAAAGGGATAATGTCTTGATGACGAAACTTACCACGCGGTTTACAATTATATATTTTATTTTTGCTTTTGACAACATAGTCATTACTAATATTTTTGATAATTATTCCTTCCATTTTTCCTCCCTATTTTTAAAAAGAAGATAGCCACTTATTCGGTGGCTATTTTGTTAAGGCGTTGTATTGGTATTATCTTGATTTTGGTCTTTGTCATCATCACTTGGTAATAAATCATCAACAGGATCTTCTGGCTTTTTGGCTACTTTTATTCTTAAAGTGATACCTTCGACAATTGTATCCCCAGCGGGTCTATTTTGGTATGTTACTTTGCCTTCTTCATATTCGTCAGTCTCTTCATAAGTTACATCTATTTCGATATTATATTCTTCAGCAAAAGCTCTGGCATCTTCCTCAGTCCAACCTTCTGCAACCATATCAGGATAAACATCAACAACATTTGGTACATAAAGAGTTATGCTATCGCCTTCTTCTAAAATTGTTTCTTCATCAGGATTATATTTAGGATTTTGATCGATAATAATATCTTCTTTATCCTTATATTCTGATGGGTTATCGACGCTTTGTTTTTCGACTGTTACATCGATACCTAATAATTCAAGTCTTGCTTTTACCTCATTGACATCTTCACCGGTTAAATCTTCTAATGTGTAATATTCACCACCGATAGATTCATAAATAGTGACAGTACTACCCTTTTTACGGCTTGAACCGGCTTTTGGTGAAGTTCTAATGACAAGGCCTTCCTCAACTTCGGCACTTTCTTCTTCAACAGTTGTATATTTAAAACCGGCTTTTTCAATTTCGTCAATAGCTTCTTCGATTGGTAGTCCGACAACGTCAGGTACTTTTATATCATCGTTTTGTCTTGGAAAGAAAACTAGATATAAAATAGTTAAGATAATTAGGATACCTAAGACAATACCACCAATGATAATTGGTTTTTTACTTTTCTTTTTACTAGGTATTAATTTTGTCTCTTCCAATTCGTCGTCAGGAGCAGGGACAATTTCTTTATCTGGCTTTTTATTGGCTTGATTGTTAGTGACTTTAGGTACTACGACAGTATCATCAATATCGTTTTCAGGATATGGATAAACGTATTTTTTTTCATTATCTCTTTCTAAAGCTGTCACTAGGTCATCATGCATTTCTCTAACACTATCATAACGATTACGTGGATTCTTAGCTGTTGCTTTTAAAATGATGTTTTCCACACTTTGGGGGATAAGGGGATTTTGCTTTCGTACACTAGGAATTTTCTCTTTCATATGTTTAAGAGCTATTTCAACAGCATTATCTCCTTTAAAAGGAACAGATCCTGTGATTAGTTCATACATAAGAATACCCAAAGAGTATATATCACTTTTAATAGTGGATCCTTTACCACTTGCTTGTTCGGGTGGTAAATAATGAACACTTCCCATGACCGAATTAGTTTGCGTTAACTGAGTGGCATTAGTAGCCATAGCAATACCAAAGTCAGTTATTTTAACTAAGCCATTATCGAGAATCATAATGTTTTGAGGTTTGATATCACGATGGATAATGTAGGCTTCATGAGCGTGAGCTAGACCATCAGTTAGTTGGGTCATAATATCAATTACTTCTGGTAGAGTCAAAGCACCACGTTTATTGATTAACTGTTTGAGGGTTTTTCCTTCAATATATTCCATAACAATATAGTATTGGCCATCTTCTTCACCAACGTCATATACTTCAACAATGTTAGGATGAGATAAGTCAGAGACAGATTTGGCTTCACGTTGAAAACGACGGATAAATTTTTCATCATTAGCTAGATCACCACGTAAGACTTTGACAGCAACTTTACGATCTAAGATTAAATCGATAGCTAAATAAACATTAGCCATACCACCTTCGCCAATTGATTTAACAATCTCATAACGATCATTAATCTTTTGCCCCTTTGCTAACATTATAAATCACCACTTTCCTTTTTTAAATAAGCAATTGATATATTGTCAGTTCCGCCACGGCTATTACTCTTTTTGATTAATTTTTCAACAACTTCCTCGATAGGAAGATTAGTATTTAAAGTTTTTTCAATTTGTTCTTCCGTTAACATATTGGTTAGACCATCACTACATAAGAATAAACCTTTGACTGATGTATCGACATCAAAAATATCAATCTCAATAGGATCGTTAGCGCCTAAAGCCCTCATTAAAACGTTTTTACGAGGGTGATATTTAGCTTCTTCTTCGGTTAGTTCACCTGTTGATACTAAGAGATTAACTAAAGTGTGGTCCTTAGTTACTTTATGTAATTTTTCATTTTTTAGAACATAACCAGAACTATCTCCTATATTTCCATATAGAATATAATCATTAGTTTTGATAGCTACAACAAGGGTAGTACCCATTCCTTTGCTACCAGGGTTTTCATTAGTATATTCAAAGATTTTTTTATTTATTTCAGTCACTTCTTGACGGAGCCATTCGATAGCTTGTTCTTTCGTGCCAAAGGTTGTTAATTTATTAAAGGAATTAACAAGATGATTGATGGCAATTTCAGATGCTATTTCGCCAGCTTTATGGCCACCCATACCATCGGCAACAGCCATTAAAAATTCTTTATTATTGTTATTAACTATGATAACGTTATCTTCATTATGCGTTCTTACTTTACCTGGATCGGTCATATAAAATGTTTGCATATCTATCCTCCCGTTTCTATATTTTATTACCCGCGCGTAATTGACCACAGGCAGCATCAACTTTGGTACCAAATTCTTTTCGAATTGTTACGTTGATACCATTCTTCTTAAGTATATCATAAAATTTGTTAATTTGCACACTTTTTGAACGTTTATAGATAATATTTTCTGTTTCGTTATAGGGAATGAGATTTACATAGCAATTAATTCCTTTAATTAGCTTAGCTAAATTATAGGCATCTTCTTCATGATCATTGATATCTCTTAGTAAAATATATTCAAAAGTAATACGACGATTAGTTTTGGAGAAATATTTTTTTACTGTTGGAATTAATTTTTCTAAGGGATATGCTTTATTGATAGGCATAATTTGATCTCTTATTTCATTCGTGGGAGCATGAAGACTTATGGCTAGATTTACTTGATATGGTTCATTCATGAATTTTTCGATACCAGGAATAATACCACAAGTGGATACAGTTATGTGTCTAGAACCTATATCGATACCTTTACCAGTATTTATTATTTTGATAAAGCGCATGACATTATCATAATTGTCAAATGGTTCACCAATGCCCATGATAACAACATGAGAGATTCTTTTTTGGATATCTTTTTCAATTAAAAGGATTTGTTCGACCATTTCATAGGCTTCTAAATTTCTTCTCTTTTTAAGACGACCACTTTCACAAAAACGACATCCCATATTACAACCTACTTGAGATGATACACAAATACTAGTGCCATAGTCATGAAACATAACGACAGATTCAATACATTCTTTATCTTCTAATTCGAAAAGATATTTTTTGACAAGTTTATCTTCTTGTTTAACTAATAATTTTATTTTATAAAAAGAAAAGTTATCTTTTAATCTTTGTTTACTTTCTTTACTTATATTAGTCATTTTATCGACATCATCAATTCTCTTTTTATAAAGATATTCGTAAATTTGGGTAGCTCTAAATTTTTTTCCTTCTTCTTTAATAAAATATTCTTCTAATTCTTCTTTGGTCATATCATAAATATTGCGCATAATTTCCTCCTTTTGGAATTAACTTTATCTTATTATAACCTAAAATCTTCTTTATGTCTATTTTACTTACTTGGTGTTTATATTTGTTTTTTTGTGTAAAATAGAAATTTTTTTACTTTGTTTCTGAATATTAATGTTATAATTATATTGTAGGATAGTGTATCCTTGGTTTTACATTATTAAAAGGAGGTAGATAAAATGTTAAAATCAAAAGTTGGTTATAGTACTTTAACTGACAGCTTTGAAGCTGGTAAAGAAGCTATGGAAACGGCTACAGCTGGCTTGAATGGTAAAATTGCTTTTATGTTTTCATCTGTTGCTTATGATCAAGAAAAACTTATGGAAGGAGTTAAATCAGTAAGTGAAACAGTTCCTGTCGTAGGATGTACATCTTCCGCTTCTATTATTGTACCTGATGGTATTTTAAATAATGAAACGGGATATGTTGGAATTATGATTTTAGATGATCCTGATATGGAAGTTGTTTCTATGTGTAGTGAGAGAGGTGAAAGTCCTAGAGAAACGGGTAGAAAAGTTGCTATTTCGTTAATGGAAAAAGCTAATATGGATTTTGCACCTGATTATTTCTTTATGAGTGCTAATCCTGCTGAGGAAGAAGCTTACATTAAGGGGATTCAAGATGTTATTGGTAGAGTTCCTTGTTTTGGTGGTAGTGCTGCTGATAATGATGTAAGTGGTAAATGGAGCTTATTTGGTGATGAAACGATCGTTAACGATGGTGTTGCGGTAGCATTTATCTATACGGATAAGAAAGTAAGTAATGTTTACACAGGCGCTTACAAAGAAACAAAAGATATGGGTGTTATTACCAAAGTTAAGAATAATCGTGTTCTTATGGAAATCGATGGAGAACCTGCTTTAGAGAAATATGCTAAATGGCGTGGTATGAAGACTGATGATCTTATGGACAATAACTTATTAGTTGCAACTATTTTAAGCCCTCTTGGTGTTAAAGATCGTCTTGGTAGTTTGACTGCAATTAGACACCCTATGGTTGGTAATAAGGATTTATCAATGAATATTGGTGCTAACCTTGCGGAAGGTACGGCTGTAATTAGAATGGAAGCTACAGTCGATGAACTTATTGATTCAGTTGGTAAGACTTTGAAAGAAACGAAAAAAGGTTTGGATGATCCTGCAGCTTACTTATTAGTTCACTGTGGTGGACGTGCTCTTGGTATTGGCGATAGACTTAACGAAGTTTATGAAGCTATCAAGAAAGAAGTTAAAGATGTACCATTTATTGTAGCATTCACTTTTGGTGAATATGGTAGTGGTGACGATCAAGCTGATACAACTGGTGGACTTATGTTATCATTCACTGGTTTTGATAAATGATTAAGGTGGTGTAAAATTGAAAAATTTAATCGGAAAAAATTGGATGGATGCTAGTGACGGAAAGGTTATTGAAGTAACCAATCCGGCCACTAACGAATTTATTGATACTGTTCCTAATTCTTCTTTAGATGATGTCGATATGGCTGTTAAAGAAGCTATTATAGGGCAAAAAGTTTGGGCAAAAGTGCCTATCCATGAAAGAGGCAAAATCTTAATGAAATTTAACGAACTTGTTAAAAGTCATAGAGATGAACTTGCTAAATTATTAAGTGATGAAACAGGTAAACCTATTACAGAAGCTTATGGTGAAATTGACAATGTGGATATTGGTGTTCCAGCTTTCGTTGAAAAAGCTAAACACGAATATGGTCATTTAATTCCTCGTGGAAGTGAAAAAGGTAATGAGAGAACTATTCAATATACAGTACAAGAACCTCTTGGGGTAGTAGCTGCAATTATTCCTTTTAACTTTCCAAGTGATTTATTCTGTCAGAAGGTTCCTAGTGCACTTATGATGGGTAACGCAGTCATTGTTAAACCTTCAACTTATAATCCTCTTACTTTAACGAAGTATGTTGAATTATTGATTGAGGCAGGTGTTCCTTATGGAGTAATCGAAGTATTACATGGTGATGGTAAAACAGTTGGACAAGGTCTTGCAGCTCATAAGGGTGTGGCTTTAGTTAGTTTGACAGGTTCAACCGCTGCTGGTATGGAAACGATGGGAACTTGTAGTAAGAATTTGACACACGTAATGCTTGAACTTGGCGGTAATGATGCATTAATCATTCATAAAGATGCAGATATGGACTTAGCAGTCGAAGAGACAGTCTGGGGTCGTTTATATAATACTGGTCAAGTTTGTTGTGCTAGTAAGAGATTCTTAGTACACAATAGTGTTAAAGATGAATTTATTAGAAGAATGATCGAAAAGATTCAATCTTTAAAAATTGGTATGCCTAGTGATCCAGATACGAAAATTGGTTGCTTAATTAATGAAAATGCTGCCATTAGAGTTGAAGAACAAGTTAAACAAACAGTTAGTCAAGGAGCTAATATTGTCTATGGTGGTCGTAGAAATGGTGCTTTCTTTGAACCTACAATACTAGATAATGTTACAAAAGATATGGATGTAGCTAAAGATATGGAGATATTTGGACCAGTTATTAGTGTTATTGGTTACGATGATATTGATGATGCTATTGCTATTGCTAATCAATCTTCATTCGGTCTATGTGGCGGTATTATTACTAACGATATGCCTCTTGCTATGAATGTATCAGAAAAGATGGAATGTGGTGGCTTTATTGTTAATGGTGCTAGTTTCTTTAGATCATTTGAAATGCCATTTGGGGGATGGAAACATTCAGGAATTGGTAATGAAGGTGTTTCTTCAACCTTAAAGGAAATGTCTAGAACAAAGACTGTCATTCTTAAAAACATCATCAAATAAGGAAGGAGAGATAATCTATGGCAAATAGAATTATTCTTAATGAAACTTCATATTTTGGATATGGGGCACGAAGTGAAATTGTCAATGAAATTAAAAAAAGAAATTTTAAAAAGGCTTTACTTGTTACCGATAAGAGTTTAATAGATGCTGGCGTTACTAAAATGGTTACGGATACTTTAGATGGCGCTAATATTGATTATGTTATCTTTGATGGTGTTAAACCTAATCCTACTATCGATAATGTTCATGAAGGACTTAAGGTTTGTAATGATAATGGAACTGACTATATTATTGCTGTTGGTGGTGGTTCCGTTATCGATACAGCTAAAGCGATTGGAATTGTTAAGACTAATCCTGAATTTATGGATGTTAGATCTCTAGAGGGAACGGCCGATACGAAAAATAAAGCTCTTCCAATTATTGCTCTTCCTACGACGGCTGGTACAGGTGCCGAAGTAACAATTAATTATGTTATTACTGATCCTGAACGTGTCGTTAAATTAGTTTGTGTCGATCCTAACGATATTCCGGTGTTATCAATTATTGATTCGGAACTTATGGCAGGAATGCCTAAAAGTGTGGCGGCAGCAACAGGAATGGATGCTTTAACTCATGCAATGGAAGGTTATATTACAAAAGCTCATTGGGATATGACGGATATGTTCCATTTGAAAGCTATTAATATGATTTATCATAATATTGAGAAAGCTGTTATTGATAAAGATCCAGAGGCAATGACTAATATGGGTATTGCTCAATATATAGCAGGAATGGGATTCTCAAATGTTGGGCTTGGTATTGTTCATTCGATGGCTCATCAATTAGGTGCGACTTACGATGTAGCACATGGTATGGCTTGTTCCTTATTCTTACCTTACATTATGGAATGGAATGGTGAAGTATGTGGTGATAGATTTATTGATATTGGTTTAGCAATGGGACTTAATGTTAGTGGTGCTAAAGGAAATGAAGCGGTTAGAATCGTTGTTAGAGCAATTAGAGAATTGGAAACAAGACTTGAAATTAAACAGCATATGAGTGAAGTTGGAGCTAAGTTAGAGGATATTGATACTTTGGCAGAGAAGGCTCTAGCTGATCCTTGTACAGGTGGTAATCCGAGGGATGTCACCAAAGAAGATCTTATCGAATTATTCAAGAAAGCTTACTAAAATTTAAAAACTGTTAGATAGATATTTAAATTCTAACAGTTTTTTTGAGTCAAAAATAAAGACCTCAATGTTTTGAAGTCTTTATTTTATTATTACATTTAATTACTATTTTTTTCTAATTTTACTTTAACTTCCGATTCTTTACCATTGCGATTATATTTAATGGTTATTTCATCACCAACATTATGTTTATATAATTCATATCTAAACTGGGCAACTGAACCTATTGCTTCATCGTTAATACCAATAATGATATCACCTTTTTGGAGACCAGCATCGGCAGCAGGTGAGCCACTTACGGCTTCTAAAATAACTACGCCTGATGTTACACCACTTGGAATTTGAATATTATTTTGCCATAGGTAATAGCTATTGGCTACATCAACCATACTGATACCGACATATGGTCTTTCAACGGTTCCTCCATTTTCAATGGTTCCTGCATAGGCAATAGCATCTTCAATAGGAATAGCAAAGCCCATACCTTCGATTTCATCTTCTACTAATTTTAATGAATTGATACCAATTACTTCACCATTAATGTTAACAAGAGGACCACCACTGTTACCTGGATTAATAGCAGCATCGGTTTGTAATACTTTCATATAGTAATCAGAAGTTGATCCTGAGAAACTTACTTCAACTAAGCGATCTTTTCCGGATAGGATACCCTTGGTTACCGTACCACTATATTCGATACCCATTGGTGAACCTACAGTAAAGACAGTATCACCTAATTGCATTTCGGTACTATCTCCTATTTCGGCAATGCCTAAGTTATCATTTTTATCGACACTTAAAACAGCAATATCAGAATAGGTTTCTCCACCAACGATAGTGGCTTCAACTTGATCACTATTGCTAAGAATCAAAGTAACTTTATCAGCACCACTGATGACATGATTATTAGTCATGATATATACTTTACCATCATTTTCTTTGTAAGCGAAGCCAGTTCCGGTTGCTAGTAACTGATTTTGTTTATACGACATAACGGCAACGACGGCATCATAAACTTTGTTAACGGCTGGAGCAATACTATTTTCGGTTATTTCTAATTTGCTAACATTTTCCACAATACTTTTTGAAATACTTGGAACATTAGTTATGACAAGATATGATCCTACCGTTCCACTGACAAATGATAAAAGGACAGCGACGACGATGATGGCAACATTATTACTATTCTTTTTTTCTTTCATTTCAATCCTTCTTTCTATAATTCTACTAAATCCATATAATTTTCAGGAAAGCCCATACGATCTAATACTTTATCGATTGGAATGGAATCAATTCTCCCATCAAGTTTTTCGATCTCGTACTCTATCTCACGCATCATAAGACGAAAATCATCAGGTTTTAACATATATTTTAAAACGATAATGGCCGCAAAAATATCATCTTTACCATATATATATTCATCATCCATTTTAGGAATTCCTAATTCTTCATGATATTCGGTGTTGGCGATAACTCTTTCGGTGCGGTGTTCATAAACAATATCTTCATGGGCACATAAATTACGATAGTTAGCTAACAATGGTAAAAAGTTTTCCATGTAATGGGTACTTACACCAAAAATTGAGGCTATTTCAACTTGATCTTCAGTTTTTAAGACAGAATATAGTTCACAGACAATACCAAATGATAATACTTTAACAACAATCCATAAAGGAATGTAGCCATAAGTGTTTTGATAGTGCATAGTCGCACTATGTCTTGATCCATTGACCCGAATCTGACGTTTCATTTTTTCAATAATGTCTTTTACTTTTCTAGTTTTTGTATGATCATTACTGAAGTTTTTAACATTCAAATATTCTTTTTCGCGATGACCATATTTTTTTGATAGTTGATAAGAAATAACTGATTTGAGGCTATTTTCAACAATTAAAAGATTTTTGAATAGAATATTACGAAAATAGCGATCAAAGAGGAAAAGAGAATATAATTCTCTAAAAGTGGCACCTTTAACAAATTGTTTATCTTTTTCGGAATTCATTAAAAGGCGGCGATAACCATTAATGAAGAAATAATTTTCGCGAAGTAATATGTCTTTGGCTTCGTTTTCATCTTCAATTATTAGACCTTTGTTTTTTAAAATAGAAATTTGTTCGTCTAATGTTTTGAATATTTTTTCCATGTTATCACCTTACCTTGTCTGTTAATTATTGTAATTTAAAGTATATACCTTTTTTAATGAGCTTATCTGATGTATTATAATCCATTGGTACGTATCCTAGTTTTAAAAGTTTTTCGATAATAATCATATTATAATTTAAGGCAAATAGTAAATTAACTAAGAGAATCATCCCAATACAAATAGGAATAACAATAATATCTTTAATAAAGATGAAAAAAAGTACACATAATGATATTTGAGTTATGATTATTAGAAGAAAATGTTTTAGATCGTGCTTTGATAAAGGATAAAAAGCTCCAATTATGATCATTGGCCATGCTGGACCAAAATCACATTCAACGGTTTTTTTGTATAATGTTTCATCGTTATATTTTAAATAGACTTTTTCCATCTACTATCACCTATTATATAGTATACTATATTTTTTTACTTTTGAAAATAGTTTTCGACGCCTTTTGTGATTATTTGGGCTAATTTATTTTGATATTTATTTTGTTTTAATAAGTATAAATCACTAGAATTACTAATAAATCCAGCTTCAATTAAAATGCCTGGAACGGTTATTTGTTTGTACATATAGTAATTATTATCTTCTTTTACTTCTTTAATAGTAGAAGTCATGGTTTTGAAAGCATCAGTCATGATCGTGGCTATTTCTTTATTTTTAGGATTGATTTTGTTGTAGAAAACTTGGATACCACGCCAACTTGGATCAGTTGAAGAATTGAGGTGAATAGATAGATATAAATCACAATTTGATTCATTAATGAGACGGGCACGATTGGATAAATCACTTCTTTTTCTTGAATATTGGTTATCCGCTAAATCGTAGTCGCCATCTCTGGTTAGATAGATAATGGCACCTTTTTCACCTAATTTAGTTGCTAGTTTTTGAGTTATTTCGAGGTTTAAATCTTTCTCTAAGTTTTTACCAGTAGTAGCGCCAGCATCAATACCACCATGACCAGCATCTAAATAGATGATTTTGCCTAGAAGGGTTAAATCATTGGTTTTTGCATGGACTTGGGATAAAGAAAAAAGACTTATTAAAAAGATGATTAGAATTATACTTTTATATTTCATTAGTAATCACCTAATTTAATATATGTCTTTTAGGGTGGGATTATTTTTCATTTAAATATCTTTTAAGTAGGAATGTTAAGAAATATGGAAAGGTATAAAATTTGCCATTAAAACCAATATTTTTATTGCATAGTTTTATACCATATTTTATGTCACTATATTTATTACTACTGATTAGGTTATTGAGTGATGGTGTAGAATTATCATTAGCTTTTACTTCGATAGGTATTAGTGAATTAGTATCTCTAACAAAGAAGTCCATTTCAATTGTTCCTTTTTCATTTCTGTAAAAATATAGTGAATATCCTTCTTTTACTAACATATCGGCAATTATATTTTCATATATTGCTCCTTTATATGTATTAAAATTTTTATTATTTCTTAAATCTTTTTGGCATTCTTCATCTAAAGATGCAATAAGTAAACCTGTATCTCTAAAATATATTCTATAGTTATCAGGATTATAATTTCCTTTAAGTGGAAGTTCTAGTTGTTCGAGGCAATAACAAATATTTATTATACCTGCATTATTGAGCCAATCAACTACACCTATATATTCTCTATTCCTTGCTCCATGTTCAACTTTGGATATTTGAAATTTTTTATTTTCTTTTCCAAGAAAAATAGGTATTTTATTATATACATTTAAGATCCTTGTTTGGTCAAGACCAACAGCATATTTGGTTATATCTTCTTTATAGTCTAAAAGTATCTGCTCTTGCATTTTTAATGTACCACTATAATTTTTATTTTCAATAAATGTACTTACAATTGCGGGCATACCACCCACTATCATATATTCTTGAAAATTATTTAACATTACGTCATACATAATCTGGGGTAAAGGTTGGCATTTTTTCATATAAGAGTACATATCATCTATTTGTTCTTTTTTATATCCTTTGGCCCATAAGAACTCTTCAAAGTCCATTGAATGCATTTCGTAATCTTGTTTATTACCGACACTATTTGATTCAATTTCGTTATAATTAATACCCATTAGTGAGCCTGAACATATAACATCAAATCTCTTATCAATATTGAATGATTTAAGTGATGTAGCAGCATTTATACAATCTTGTATTTCGTCAAAAAAGATAAGGGTTTCTCCGGGAACAAATTGGAAATTAGGGTTAATAAGAGATATATTTTTAATAATTGTATTAACATCAAAACCGCTATCAAAAATAGTTTTATATTGTTTATCTATGACAAAATTAATTTCTACTATATTTTTATAATTATTTTTAGCGAAATTTTCAACAGCATCTGTTTTTCCTATTTGTCTTGCTCCTTTTATAATTAATGGTAACCTTTGAGGTGAATTTTTCCATTCTATTAAAAAATCATCTATTTTTCTTTTTAGTCTTTTCATATTTTTTCCTCCAATTACATTATATCACAAAATTCCATTAATTTTAATCACTTTTATCACAAAATTCCAACATTTTACATACTTATTATCACAAAATTCTAAATTGCTGTTTCATTAATTTCAAAAGCTGTTTGGGATGTTCAATTAAAAAAAGAAACTATTGATAAAACTAAATAGTTTTAATAGTTTCTTTTATTTTAGTTAGCTACACCATGTCTGACAGGGGGTGTTGAACTTGTGATATTGGAAAAAGTATAACCATTATTTTTGCCATATTGAATTATGTCTCTTAATGCATTTAGTGTTTTATAATTGTTTTCAAAGTCATGCATAAGAACAACATTGGTTTTACTATGACTTAGACCATTAATGACATTGTTGTATACTTGGTCACTCGTTTTAGCACTTCCTGCATCGTCAGAATCGACATTCCAATCAAAATAAATAAATCCTTTATTAATTACTTCATTAGTTAAATAAGTCATAATACCTTTACTATATTGTCTGCTTACGGTATTAGAACTTCCACCAGGGAATCTAATAATATTACTTGTTACACCAGTAGCATTTTTGACATGATTTTGAATGGCATATAGGTCATTGAAATAGTTTTGTGATGATGAGTAGACATAGCTATAATCATGTGTATTACTGTGTAAAGCTACGGTATGGCCTTCATTACTTTCTCTTGCTAAAAGGTAGTCTAATGATGATGATTTACCTGTGACAAAGAAAGTAGCTTTGACTCCTTCTTCTTTTAGGATATCTAGGATTTTAGGGGTAATAGTCGAACTTGGTCCATCATCAAAAGTTAAGTAGATAACACCATTACCATTGCCATTTACAGGTCTATTTACTACTTTAACAGTTCTAGTAACACTACTAACGTTGCCCACACTATCACTTACTTTATAGGTTATTTCATAGGTACCAGTAGTATTGCTATCGACATTACTGCTTATTTCAACTTTAGTCGTTAAATCGCCTTCACAACCATCAGTAGCACTGTAACCTGGTTCAGTATATTTACTGCTTTTATAGATGGTCATGGGATTATATCCTTTTAATTCTATTTTAGGACCTTCTTTATCTTCATAAATAATATCTCTAGTAATACTAGTTGTATTTCCTGATTGGTCTTTGACTTTATATATGATTTGATTTTCTTTAACGGTTCTTTCTACTTTATCATTTAAGTCTTGATCATAATTATCAGTGACAGTATAACCCTCTTCTTCATATTGCTTGCCGGGGCAAACAGAAACTTGTTCTTTTCCTTTTAGTGTTATAACAGGCTTTTCAGTATCAGAGACATTGATAGTCTTAGTCTTAGTTAGCGTAAAAAAGAGAAAAGGCATTTGATATTTTACTTTATAAGTTCCTATCTTAGAGGTATCAACATCACCTTTAATTTTAACCTTATCATGGTAATCTTTGACAAGACTTCTGGCTGTGTAACCACTGTCATGGTATTCACTATTAATGTTGATCGTTACATTCTCTTCTTTGATTTTTATATGTGGGGTAAAAATAATTACTAATCCGATGATTAGTGTTATGATAATTGAAATTAAAATAATGATTTTCTTTTTCATCTGTATCACCTGCTAATTATCTTTCTTAAAAGTATATCATTCTTTACAATTAATTACAATATGTGATAGATAACTTGACAGTTTGATTTACGGTTGATTTATGGCATAATAAAACCCTTGAATTTCAAGGGTTAAAATTACATAAATGGTGACCAGTACGGAATTCGAATCCGTGAATGCTGCCGTGAAAGGGCAGTGTGTTAAGCCGCTTCACCAACTGGCC
>CALVRZ010000026.1 GCA_944358875.1 uncultured Bacilli bacterium | reverse complement strand
CGGTGGCGACCATCGGAATTTATGCCTATGAATAACATAAATTATTTTTGTTTGCAGTAGGAAACCTTGGAGGTAACGACAAGGAGAGGTAAAACTTGTTTTACCTTTTGTTCTATACAATAGAGGTTAAGAAAATGTAGACATAATTGTAGCCTACATTAGTGTGTGGTTTCTAATTCTTTTACGGATTTAGCTTGTAAACCCTTATCAGTACTTATTAATTCAAATTCAACTAAGTCACCTTCATTTAGGGTTTTGTAACCATCACTTCTAATAGCAGAATAATGAACAAAAACATCTTCGTTTTCTTTATATTCGATAAAGCCATACCCTTTCGTATTATTAAACCACTTCACTCTTGAATTAATCATAATTAACCTCTCTTTCTTCTTTCTAGCAAGTTTTATTTCCTTGCTATAATAAATATTAGCATAAAAAAAGACTTATTTTTCTTTTGGTGCTAAACGGTCGTTTTTTGATGGTTAATGTAGAATATTCATTTTTTCTTTTAATTCTTTTTTGTTTGATCTAGCTAATAAAGCTGTTTTTTCTTTGTCAAAAGTAATAATGCCAGTATCGAAATTAATATGTTTGATATTTTTAGTATTAACAATGCAACTACGATGAGTTTTAACAAAAGTAGTAGGGTTATTTAGTTGTTTTTCTATGTTACATATAGTTTCTCTTATTTGGTAGTTTTGGGATTTAGTAACGATAACCGAGGAATTGTTATTAATATTCTTTTCAATATATAAGATATCACGATAAGGTATTTGATACATTTCACCATGGGATAGAAAACATAATGATTTATAGGATGAAAGAATATCTATGGCAATATATAATGTGTTTAATAGTTTGGTTGTAACATCACCTTTTTTGGAAATAAAGTCTAGCATCAGAATTTTATCTTGATAGCTTGCTTTTTGATATTCTTCATAATTAGTTATGATAATGATAGGACTACGCCAATCACCTTTACTTCTAATTTTCTTAGCTAGTTCAAGACCATTTTTACCATCAACTTTGATTGCTAAAAGATATATTTTATTACCTTCAATTTTATTTAGTTTTTGTCTAGTTTCTTGATTATATTGTTTAAAAAGATAAATTTTATAGTTTAAATTGTTGGATCCCATTAGTTTAGTTATAGCTTGGCGATAAGTATTTATGTATTTAGTATCATTTTCGTAGATAATGAAATTCATTTTGGTCACTCCAGTCTGTTTTTCAATTCTATCATAAAATGAAAGTGACAATTTTTTATGTCTTTAAGTTGGATAGTTGGGGACTTAAACGTTATTTATAATTTTTGATATTTTTGAGATGTTTTTCATATATTTTATTATGAGATATGTAAAGAAATATTGGTTTGTTTTTATTTTATTATTATTGATGCCTCTTTTATGGATTGTGGCTTATTTTATGATTGATATTAGGCTTAATGGCGATGAGTATTTGGAAATTGAATATGGTGATGTTTATACTGAAGAAGGGGCGATTGGTTATTTTAATGGTAGGGAAATAGATGTTAATATTAGGGGAGAAATTGATACAAAGAAAGTTGGTGAACAAGAAGTTATATATAGTATTGATAATAAATTAGGAATGTTTAAAAGAATTAAAAGAAGAGTTGTTGTGGTCGATAAGGAAAAACCGGTTTTAACGCTTAAAGGAAGTGAAGTTATGACATTAAGATTGGGGGATAAATATCAAGAACCTGGGTATGACTTAGAAGATAATGTTGATGGTGATATTACTGATGATGTGATTATTAATGGTAATGTTGATGTGAATAAGGTTGGTAATTATGAAATTGTCTATGAGGGTTATGATAGTAGTGGTAATTATATTAAAAAGACGAGAGTTGTCAGAGTAATTGATAGTGATATTAGTTATCAGAATAGTTGGGATAATATTGATAATACGCCTAAAAATTGGTGGAGTGGTAATAAGAAAAATAATACGAGACCAGAGACAGGAGCAGGGGCAACTAGTGAATTTTTGAAGCAATATGATGCTTATTATATGGGAAGTGATGAGAAAGTTATTTATTTGACTTTCGATGAAGGAAGTAATTTGACATATACGAAGGAAATTGCTGATGTTCTTTATAAAAATGATGTGAGGGCAACGTTCTTTTTCTGTGGTAATTTTATTAAGGATAATCCAGATTTGATGAAACAGTTAGTGAAACAAGGTCATTCTGTCGGTAATCATGGTTATCACCATTTAGCGATGCATGAATATGCTAATAGGGATAATTTTGATAAGTTTAAAGAAGAAATATTTAAAGTAGAAGAAGTATTTTATGAAATAACAGGAGTGGAAATGGATAAGGTTTATCGTGAACCTAGAGGAGAGTATAGTGAAAGGGATTTGGCAATTCTTAAGGCAATGGGATATAAAACTTTCTTTTGGAGTGCGGATTATTATGATTTTGCTTATGATGTTACGAGTGATGTTGCTTTAAATAATTATTTGCAAAGATATCATAATGGGGCAATTTATTTAATTCATCCTAAGAATAGAGGAAATTATTTGGCTATGGATAGTTTTGTTAAGGAAATGAAAAACTTAGGTTATGAATTTGGGTTAGTTAGAGATATTAATTAAAAAAGAAACCTCTTTTGGGGTTTCTAATTTTGACTTGATGAATTGTTTTGGTTATCACCATTATTAGGTGGTGTTGGTTCGTTACCACTACTATTATTTTGATCATTGTTATTATTGTTATTATCACCTGAACTATTTTCTTCATCATTATTTTGATTATTGTTGTCACCACCATCTTCATTGTCATTAGTGTTGTCATTTGTATTATCATTATCATCAGTTGGTAAGAGTGGTGCAAGGGGATCATTATTTGTTTCTTCATCATTGGTTGTATCTTCATTATCAGTACTTGTATCATTATTGTTAGTGTTATTATTACTATTATTGTTTCCATTATTACTAGGTGGTGTTACTTTGTCAGGATTTTTAATATTACTAGCATCTTCGTCATAAGAGCTTTCTAGCTTTTCACCATCCGCGACAGCATTTATCATATCGTGAGCAGTACTGATACTGTCTGTATCTGGTTCCATGACATATAGTTCTTGACCTTGATATGAATATGTGTAGTTGTAAGCACCAGTTCCTTCTAAGACATAGCTTGTGATATTCCATTTGGCATTATCTTCTAGTTGCATTTTGATTAAATTAGTAACATCACTATCACTCATATTGGTTTGGAAAGTGTTTTTGATGGAATTTAATAGGCTATTGTACTTACTGATAATAGTACTACTAGTTAGTTTACGAATTATACCATCGATGACGGCTTGTTGATTTTCAGCACGACTGGTATCGCCATTAGGAAGAGATTTTCTTTCTCTTGCAAAACCTAAAGCTTGTTCGCCATTCATATGATTATATCCTTCATAGAATTGATAATTACCAATATAGGATACGAAACTATATTGCGAGTAAACATCAACACCATCAATACTATCAATAACATTTTCTAGAGTAGTGAAGTTAACACGGAAGTAGTAATCAATATTTATGTCTAATAAATCTTCGATCGTACTTTGAGTCATTTCGATACCATATATTCCTGAATGAGTTAGTTTGTCTTTATAGCCGGTTGTACCTGTTAACCTGACATAATAGTCACGAGGAATAGAAGTTAGCAAGATTTGTTTGGTCTTAGGATTAACAGTAACTAGCATATTGACATCGCTTCTTCCAACCGCATCTATTTCACCATAAGTATCGATACCACTTATAAGAACAGTAAAGGTATCTTCAGTTACATTAATATTACTATTTTTGTTATTTATTTTGGTCTTGATGATAATTTTATCGAGAATACGGAAGAGATCATTATATTCAGGATGTTCTTCTAAGTAGATATTATAGTTAGATTCTTCAATAAGAATGGAACTTATTTCTTCGTTAGTTAAATCACCAAAAGCACTGCTATATTCTTCATATTCAACATTTTCAATATTTATTTGTTTATTTAGTTTATCTAAAGCTTTATTAATACTGGTCATTTCATTAGGAACATAACCAATATTTTCATCATTTAAATCGTCTAATTTTTCATAATTACTTTCGTTTTTAACTAGGATAAGAAAGGTTTCAGTACGATAGTTATCTTTACCTAGGAGATTTAAAAGACTATAGGTTGTATTTAGGTAATAACCAATTATACCAATAATGATAATAAATAAACTTGATAAAATATAACCAACTTTATTACGTTTTTTCTTTTCTTTACTTAGTAATAAGAAAGCAATAATGATATTCCAGATAATAAGACAAATTGTTATTAGAACAAGATATTTTGTAGGAATAGCATTAATTAAAAAGATGAATACTAAGAATATAATCGATAGTAATATATTTATGCCAAAAAAAATTTTATTTAGTTTTCTTTTTTTATTTTTTCGTTTGAACATTAAATCACCTCGTTTGTAGATAAATTATACCACTTTTTTGCTTTGCTTCCTATGTTTATAATAGTATTTGACATTAATTATATGCAATTTAGTAAAGTACTATTATTAAATTGGATTGGTTTAGGAAAATTATGCTTAAATAAAGGAAATAAATGGTAAAGAAAGTGGAAAAAAGTATTAATAAGGCTTAACAAATGGGCAATTATAAGATATAATTAAGGGAAGGAGACGATAATATGAAGAAGATAATTATTATATTTATTGTTGTGGTTATCATTATTTTTGTTAGGCTGGGAATGACAGTTAATGCTAATAGTAAGTATGATGATAGTTTAGTTAATGAAATTACTTCTAATTATAGTGATGTTGATGTTAATTATGTTAATAAATATAATAGTTATTTGATTTTTACAACAGATGATAGTTTGATTGTTCTAGATAAGGATTATAAAGAAATTTTTAAAGAAAATTTGGAGAAAATATACAAGATGGATGGGGACTATGATATTTTGTATAAACAAAATAAAGTAATGTTTGAGAAGAGTAAGATCGAAGATAGAGTACTTACTTATACTTACTATGATATTTATACGGGTGAGGAAGTATCATCGGTTGTTTTAGGAGGTTAGGGTAAATGGACGAGAAGATTATTGAACTTATGCAGGAAAGGCCACTTGTTATTCCTAGAACTTTATTTAAGAATTATCATAAGCTTAATATTACGGAGGAAGAATTGATTGTTCTTATTTATATATGGGATATGGGTGATAAAGTGGTTTATAATCCAGAGATTATTATGAATGATTTGGATATGGACAAGTTTAAAGTGATGGAAATAGTTAATAGTTTAATGGAAAAGAAAGTTATCAACATTGTAGTGGAAAAGAATAAGGTTAGTAAGAAGAGTGAAGAGTATATTGCTTTGGATTTTCTTTATCATAAATTAGTTAATTTAGTTATTGAAGATAAGAGTGTTAGTAATGATGATAGTGGTGATGTATTTACAACTTTTGAGCAAGAGTTTGGTCGTTGTTTATCACCAATGGAAATTGAGATTATTAAAGATTGGATTAATCATCATTTTTCTTATGAATTAATTATCGAGGCTTTAAAGGAAGCTATTTATAATGGGGTTAATAATATGCGTTATATTGATAAGATTTTGTTTGAGTGGGAAAAGAAAGGGATTAAAAGTAAAGAGGATGTTATGAAGGATAAAGAAAGATATCATCAAGAAAAGAAAAAGAAAGATAAGAAAGAACTATTTGATTATAATTGGTTAGATGATGATGAATAATATTTTAGATTATTTAGATAGTCTTTATCCTAATCCTAGATGTGAACTTAATTATAATAAGGATTATGAACTTTTGATAGCAATTGTTTTAAGTGCTCAAACAACAGATAAAAGAGTTAATATGGTTACACCTATTTTGTTTAGTAAATATCCTAGTTTAAAACTTTTAAGTGAAGCTAAAACCATGGATATTGCCACGATTATTAAACCGATTGGGACTTATCATAAGAAGGCTTCTTTTGTAAAAGAGATTGCGTTAAAATTAGTTAATGATAAGTTAGATAAAGTACCTAATGATAGAAAGTATTTGGAAGCTCTTCCAGGAGTTGGTAGAAAGACGGCGAATGTTTTTTTAGCTAATATTTATGATGAAGCTACAATTGCCGTCGATACGCATGTAGCTAGAGTTAGTAAAAGACTTAAGTTAGTTAAAGAGGATGATGATGTTTTAGCAATAGAAAAGAAACTTATGAAAAAGGTACCTAAAGATAGGTGGAGTAAATTTCATCATCAGATGGTTTTATTTGGAAGATATAAATGTAAGGCAATAAAACCGGAATGTGAAGATTGTAAGCTTAGAGATATGTGTAAATATAATAAACATAAGGTAATAAATTAGAGCTTAAAAAAATATTTAAGAAAGGTATTTCTTTTTGAAAATTAGTTTGTTATAATAATATTTGAAGAAAAAATAAAAGAAAGGTGATTATGATGGATACTTATAAATTTACGTCACATAATGAAAGTGATACAATTGAACTTGCTCAAAATTTGGAGTCAGAAAAATTTCCTAATATGGTTATTTGTTTAGATGGGGAACTTGGAAGTGGAAAGACTTTTTTTACAAAAGCTTTTGCCCAAGCCATGGGGATTACAGATGAGGTTACTTCACCTACTTTTAATATTATAAAGGAGTATAATGGAGAACTACCAATGTATCATATGGATGTTTACCGTGTTGAAAATAATGTAGATAATTTAGGGTTGACAGAGTACTTCGATAAAGGGGGAGTAACAATTATTGAATGGTCAGAGATGATTAAGGATTATCTACCAAAAGAAAGACTTGATATTAGAATTAAAATTGTCGATGAGAATACAAGGGTGTTTGTTTTAACACCACATGGCGAAGAATATGTTAATATTTGTGAGGCTTCATTATGATATGTTTGTTTATAGATACAACTTTTAAAGATGTATCTATTGCTTTAGTAGAGGATAATACTATTTTAGCTAGTATTAATAAGAGTATTCCTAACGAGCATTCAATCTATACGGTTAGTTTTATTGATGATGTTTTAAAGGAAGCTAAGAAGACACCAGATATGGTAGATAGAATTTTAGTTGTTAATGGTCCTGGTTCATTTACAGGAGTTAGGATTGGGGTAACGATTGCTAAAACTTATGCTTATTTGTTAAAGAAAGATATTGTTCCTGTCTCTTCTTTAAAAATGCTTGCTTTGGGATATGATGATGAGTATATTTTATCATTAATTGATGCTAAACATGATAATTATTATTTGGCTTTATATGATAGTAATTATAATGAAGTTATTTCGGAACAATTTAATAATATTAGTAAAGTAAGAGAAATAATCGATAAATATCATCCTAGAATAGTTAGTAATCAGGAAATGACAATCGATGATATGGTAATTGAGAAAAGAGAACTTGATATAGTTCAAATTGTTAATTATTATAAAGATGTTAAAGGTATGAATGTACATTTGGTTAATCCTAATTATTTGAAGTTACCTCAAGCGATGGAGGAAATTAATGATAAGAGAAGTTGAAGTATTGGATGGTAATCCTTTTAGTAAGACAATTGAATATGTTGTTAATGATGAAGTAGTTGGTTATTTAAAGTATTTGCTTATTTATGATCGAATGGAAATTGATTGTTTATTTGTCGATGAAAAGAAAAGACAAATGGGTATTGCTAATAAACTTATGGCATATTTAATTAGTGTAGCTATTAATAATCATGTGGTAAATATTACTTTAGAAGTTAGAATTAGTAATGAAATAGCTAGATATTTGTATCGTAAATATGGTTTTAGGGAGGTAGCTTTAAGAAAGTTTTACTACGGAGATGAAGATGGGATCTTGATGGAAAAGCAGGTGATGTAGAATGAAAGATATTTATTGCTTAGCTATTGAATCTAGTTGTGATGAGACTAGTATGAGTATTGTTAAGAATGGATGTGAAGAGATGGCAACGGTCGTGGTATCACAGATTGATATTCATAAAAAATTTGGGGGTGTAGTCCCAGAGATTGCTAGTCGTAGTCATATTGAAAGTATTACAATTGTATTAGATGAGATTTTTAAGAAAGCTAATATGACAATGGAAGAGATTGATATTATTGGTGTTACTTATGGACCTGGTTTGATTGGTTCTTTGTTAATTGGTTTACAATGTGCAAAAACAATTGCTTTAGTGACAGGAAAACCACTTATTCCTGTTCATCATATTGCAGGTCATATTTATGCTAATAATTTGGAGAAACGATTAGAATTTCCTTTAATTGCACTTGTCGTAAGTGGTGGACATACGGATTTAGTTTATATGGATAAGGATTATTCTTTTAAGAAAATTGGTTCAACATTAGATGATGCGGTTGGTGAAGCATATGATAAAGTAGCTAAGATATTAGGTCTTGATTATCCAGGTGGGCCAATTGTCGATAAATATGCACATATGGGTAACGATACTTATGATTTACCATATCCTTTAGATGATAATACTTATAATTTTAGTTTTAGTGGTATAAAAAGTGCAACTTTTAATATTGTACATAATGAAAGGCAAAGAGGGAATAATATTAGAATAGAAGATGTTTGTACAAGTTTTCAAAATAGAGTTATTCATGTTATTGTTAAGAAGACATTTAGGGCAATAGATGAATATAAAGTTAAGAATTTAATCGTTGCAGGAGGAGTCGCGGCGAATAAAGGTCTTAGAGAAGCTTTGACGAAGAAGGCTCAAGAAAAGGGAATTAATTTATCTTTTCCTAAAATGGAGCATTGTACAGATAATGCAGCGATGATTGGAGCAGCAGCTTATTTTGCTTATCAAAAAGGAATAAAAGCTGATTTGAAACTTAATGCGAAAGCCATTGATAGTTTATATGAGGGGAGTGAATAGAATGGAAAGACAGTATTGTGCTTCTGTTTTTGTAATTGATTTTGATTTGGGTAATGTTTTACTTATGTATAATAAGAAACTACATAAATGGGTACAGCCAGGTGGTCATATTGAAGGATTAGAATTACCTGTAGATACGGCATTAAGAGAGGTCATGGAAGAGACAGGGATTAAAATTAAATTAATTGGTCATACTTTGGATAATGTTAATATTGAACCAGTATCAGTATCTCACTATAAAAATAGGGTTGGGGATATGATCGATATTCAATATATTGCGATTCCTTTGACTAAGGATATCAATAATGATGAAAATAATGATGTTATTTGGTTTCCAATAGATAAATTAGATGGTAGTAAAGATATTGAAGATGAAATTAAAGTTAAAGTTAAGAACTTAGTTAAAGAATTTTCGATGAGATAAGTTTATACTAGAAGAAATATTTACTATTTTTTCTAGTATAAATTATTAAAAAAAGTAAAAAATAGTTAAAAAGTGGTAAAAAAGGTATTGATTTATTTAAAAAAGTATTATATAATTAAGAAGTCTTCTGAAATTGATGCCTAATTAGCTCAGTCGGTAGAGCACTCGGCTGTTAACCGATAGGTCGTAGGTTCGAGTCCTACATTAGGCGCCATTTAAGATATTATACAAACTCTTAGGGGTTTGTTTTTTTGTGTAATTATATTTTAATTTCTTGACATGGATTAACTACTATTATATAATTGCAATAGAGAGATAAACTTATAGGTGTAGCCTCCATGAACTTTGTATGTTTAGGAGGTGAGATGATGCTAACATATAATTTTATAAAATCAGAAAAATGGATTACTTAGTCTTCACATTTTTGATATTGGTAGTAATACTTATAATAATTATTGCAGTTGCAGTCATTCTTAAATAAAAAATAGCACCTATAAATAGGTGCTATTCAACTAACAAAAAGTGGAGATGCATCTAGACCAAAAGATTATCTCTCTTTTTTAATATTATAGTCATTTTTATTTATAATATGTTATAAATTATAAATATTTGTTTTCTATAATATTTTACAATTAAATTGTAACACAACTAAAAATAAAATGCAATACAAAAATAATTGTTGAATATATTATTGCATTAATTTTAAAAAAAGTCAAATGTTTTGTTATTTATCTTAAAAAGATAGCTTTTTTCTTTTTTTTGATATATAATTGTTTTAGAGAAGGTTTGATATGATATGAAAAGAAAAAGAAAAATTAAGAAAAAATTTATAATATTTAGTATTATTGGTTTAATAGTTATAATTGGTATTGTTATATTGGCTGTATTTTTGCTTAATAAAAATAGTTTTTCAGTTAAATTAGTTAAAGACTTAGATATTGAAATTAATACAGAAGTTAAAGTTTCTTCATTGATTGATAATATTGATAATGGAGAATTAGTAGATGATATTACTATTGATACTTCTAAATTAGGTAAGAAAGATGTTAAAATAAAGATTGATGTTGATGGTAAGGAAGAAGATTATTCTTTTAAAGTTAATATAGTGGATACTATAGCACCAGAATTAACATTTAATGAGGAAGTCTATACTAGTGTTGGTAATGATATTGATTTAGTTGATAATGTTACTGTTAGTGATAATTCAAAAGAAGAAATTGAAGTTACTGTTCTTGGAGATTATGATGTTAATACAATTGGTGAATATGAATTATCTTATGTAGCTAAGGATAGCAGTGGTAATGAAACAAAGAAGGAATTTACTTTGGTTGTCGAAGATAATGTGGAAAGAACTTCAAAAGGATATGTAATTGAAAATAGAGATGGTGTTACTTATATTGATGGTTTATTAGTAGTTAATAAAACTTATTCTTTACCTTCTTGGTATGGAGATGGTTTAACTAGTGAGACCCAGAGTGCTTTTAATGAGATGGAAGCAGATGCTAGTGCATTAGGATTAAATATTTATATTTCAAGTGGTTATAGATCATATAGTACGCAAGATACAATATATAATAATTATGTGGCTGTTGATGGCCAGGCGGAAGCTGATACTTATAGTGCCAGAGCGGGTTATTCAGAACATCAAACAGGACTTGCTTTTGATTTAAATAGTATTGATGATAGTTTTACTTATACGGATGAAGGTAAATGGGTCAATGCAAATTGTTATAAATATGGCTTTATTATTCGTTATCCTAAGGGTAAGGACGATATAACGGGGTATATGCATGAGTCTTGGCATTTGAGATATGTTGGAGAAGAACTAGCTACTAAATTATATAATGATGGTGATTGGATAACTTTAGAAGAATATTTTGGTATTACTAGTAAATATCAATAGAGAGGTAATAGTTAAGGATGGGTGAAGTAAAATGTATGAAATACAAGATTATTATACTAAGCAATTTAGACATTTCTTAATGTGCTATAAGTTATATAGAAAAACACATAAAAGTTTTGTATTTCACCATTTAAGTGATGCAATAATATTAGCTAATTATTTAGGTGATGAAAGAAATGTTAATTTAATTGAAAGAGCGGTTTTAGGTGAAAATATTGTTAAAAAGAAATGTGTATCTAATGATGATAAAAAAGCTGGAAGTCCTTTTTCATCAAAAGAGGAAAGTGAAGTAGATGTTCGTGAATTACTTTATACGATATTATATTTAGAAGGAGTTGATATTAATAAATTATGGGCTAAGTTTGTGGAAATTACCCCTAATGTTATTTGTTTTGATAAAAGTGATATTTTCAGTCGAAATGTTAATGATGATTATGGCATTATAGGAAAACCTAATATAATGAGGTATCCTTTAGTTAAACCTTCACTTCTTAAAAATAAGATAAATATGATTGATGATGATGAATTAAAAAGTAGAGTGATGATGCGATTTGATCCTGAATTAATGAAGACTTATAGTAAAGTAAGAAAGAGAGTTGATAAATAATGATTTGTTTAAATTGTGGAAAAGATATTGGTATGGGAAATAAGTTTTGTCCTAATTGTGGTAAACCAACGACGATTGCCGATAAAGAAAATGTTGGCACTATTATTGTTAAAAGAGAAAATAAGTATGTTGGCAGTTTAATTAACTTTGACGTGTTTATTGATGGAGAGAAAGTTGGTAAATTAGGTAATGGAAAAACATTAACATATGATATGCCTTTAGGTAGTTATGATGTTAAGTTATCAGCACCTGGCAATAATGTTGTTAGAGAAGTTGATTTAACAGTGAAAAATAGAACAGTAGAAATTACAATTGTATGTAAGATGGGTATGGTTACAGGAAAACCATATGTTAAAAGTGTTGAGTATAAGTAATGGGATATTTGCAAATTAATTAACAATATGATAATATTAATATTGAAAAAAGTACAAAATAATTCACAATTATGGCGTACAAAATAATTCAAAAAATTAAGAAAGGTGGTGCCTCCCTATGCAAAAATTGAATTTTGATTCGTTAACTTATTGTATACTAGGGGGGGGGGTATAAATTAATCCAAACCACTAAAATTAAGAAATTGCAGACTACAAAGATAAGTTTAAAATGGCTTATCTCTTTGTAGTCTTTTTTCGTGACAAGAAAGGAAGGAAAAAATGAAAAAGAAACATGTAATTATAGGGAGTTTACTGGTATTAATGGCAATAGCACTAGGTAGTAGTTTGGCATGGTGGACATGGAGTACAAGTAGTAATGAACAAACTAATGTTGTAGTAACAGTTGGAGGGATTACAATCGATTATGAAGATGGAGAAAATATTACTAATAATAACTTAATTCCAACTTCTACTAAAGAACAAGGTATTAGTAAAGATATTACTGTTAGTAGTACAGGACAAGTATATTTAGATTTAAATATGGAAGTTGTTACATTAGATGATGGATTAAAAGACGCTTCATTTAAATATGAAATATACAATGGTAATGAATTAATTAAGGGAGGAAACTTTGCAAGTAATAATGCCGGAGATAATATAGCATTATTGAGTGGAGTAACAGCTAATAGTACACCAACGACGTATACATTATATATATGGATAGATGGAAATATGAGTAATCCTAATACAATGTATAATCAAAATTTTGAATTTAGATTAAATGCTAGTGCTACTGATGAAACTCCTGATTTTGCAACTCAAACACTTGAAAGGTTAGGTTTAACTGTAAATGAGGGATTACCTGATTTTGATCAAATAGCTACTACTGATGAGGGATTATTTGCAGCACAAGATGATTATGGAACAAGTTATTATTTCAGAGGTGCAGTGGATAATAATTATGTATATTTTGCTAATAAGTATTGGAGAATTATTAGAATCAATGGTGATGGCTCTATTAGAATGATCTACGATGGAACAGTAGCTCATGCCAATGGCGAAAGTAGTGAAGATCGGCAAATAGGAACAAGTGCATATAATAACAATTTCAATGATAATGCATATGTAGGGTATATGTATGGACAAATAGGTGCAAGTACATATGAGGAAACACATGCAAATACAAATGATAGTACAATAAAAACCGTGGTAGATAATTGGTATAAAACAAATATATTAGATACAGGATATGAAGAATATTTAGCTGATGTAATTTATTGTGATGATAGAAAATTGGAAAATGGTGGATATGGAACTGTTGCAACATATTATGAATCATGGGATAGATTTATGAGAGGATCATTGTTTGGATATAATCCAGTATTAACATGTAGCCAAAAAAATGATAGGTTTACAGTTAGTGATACAAGTAAAGGGAATGGAGTATTAACATATCCTGTTGGATTGATAACTGCAGATGAATTAGCTCTAGCTGGAGGGAAATATAATACAGGTAATAATAATTATTATTTATATACGGGAAATTATTTTTGGACAATGACTTCCGCTCTTTTTGTTGATGGGCATGCTGGTTCGTGGGCTGAAAGTGGCTATACTGGTTCATATGTTGGTATATATATGCAATTAGTTGATAATATTTATGGTGTTAGACCTGTCATATCTCTCAAACCATCAGTAGAATTAACAGGTTCTGGTACAATGGAAGATCCTTGGATTGTGCAATAGATAATAGTAATTGATTAAAAGCAACCAAAAAAATGTAATTGGTTGCTTTTAATAAGGGGCTTAATACTGAGGGACGCCATGCGGTTAACATAAAGAAATATTTATGATAAGTATTTCTTTTTTCTTTTTCCTATGTTAAAATAATTATAGAATAGTAGAGGTGTAGTATGCTAGAGTTTGTGAAGAAGAATAGGTATAAATTAGCTTTGGGATTTATAGTCATGATATTTATATTATGTCTTTCTTTTGGCTTGTCTTCAACTTGGGCTCTAGATACATCACTTGTTACAATTGATCTTAATGGGGAAGATGTTATAACTATTAATGTTGGTGATGATTATGTTGAAAGAGGAGCAACAGTTTTAGTCGGTGGTAAGGACATGACCAAGGATTTGATTATTGATACAAGTCAGGTTGATGTAAATACTCCTGGTACTTATTATGTTACTTATAAATATATTATTGATAATGAAAATAATTTATATGAATTTGTAACAAGAGAAGTTAATGTTGTCGATGATGAAAGTCCCATTATTACTTTGATTGGAGAAGAAAATGTTACAATTACTTTGTATGAAGATTATGTTGATCCTGGTTATACGGTTAACGATAATATTGATAAAGATTTACATGATAAGGTAATTGTCGATAATAAGGTTAATAATCAAGTCGTGGGTGATTATCTTATTACATATACGGTTACTGATAGTAATGGTAATACTGGTAGTGTTAAACGTTATGTTAAAGTAGTAGATATTAATGATAAGGGAGCTCTTGCTAGTAGTGTTAATGAGATTTTGTATAGTAATACGGTTATGAAGAATAGATTTAATAGTACAGGTATTTATTTATATGGTTATTTTAGTAAGGGTGGTTCATCATATAAGATTAAACTTAAGAATACGAGTAGTGGTGAAGAGACAATTGCTTTAATGGAAGAAGTTAAACCATATTATTATGAAGGAAATATTACTTTGATTAATTTAGATAATGGGATTTATCAGTTATATACTGTTGGCAATGGTGAAGAGAGGTTAGAAAATCATTTAGGAGAATTAGCAAGAATAGTAAGAGCTAAAATTGGTAATAAGTTAGTCACGGTTAATTATGCTAATGATGAAGTTAGTTTGACAATTGAAGATTTTAATTATCAATATGATGTTTTAATCGATGTTGGTCATGGTGGTAAAGAAATTGGGACTTCTAATGGTAATATCTTAGAAAAGGATTTGAATTTACTTATTTCTAAATATGAGAAATGCCGTTATGAGGAACATGGATTATCAGTACTTCTTACCCGTGAGGATGATAATGATGCCTTGATGATGGGAAGTAGTAGTCAGGAACTTAACAGAAGAGGTTATGCAATTGGTTATTATGGGGTTGTTTCTAGAATTGCTTATTCTAATCATCATAATAGTACAGTAGATACTAGTAGAATGGGATATGAATTGTTAGTACAAGCTGGTATGCCTAAAAAACAATTAGCAACAGAGTTTGATATTGTGAGTGACTTTAATAGTATATATAAGTTAACGGAAGAACATGATAGGGTTTATGCTAGAGATTATGATAGTGAGAGATCTTATTCGAAATTAGATGGGGAAAAGTATAGTTTTAGTGATTATTATGCTATTTTAAGAATTCCTTATCAATTATTTAATACAAAGATGGTTATATATGAACCTACTTATATGAGTAATAATGATGATTTTAATTGGTATTATTATGATAAGAATATGATTAGTGTCAGTGAGATTAAGATTGAAAACTATGTTAAATCTTTAGGTAAAGAATATAAGAGTGATAATAGTAAGTGTGTTTATTTGTTTGATTAGGAGGATTAATATTTATGTTTCTTTTTGGTATAGTTGCTATATATGTTTTAGAGAGTGTCCTTTTAAATAAATATAATAATTTGGTTTATAAAAATAGTACTTTTTTGGTATGGATTCCTTTTATGAGAGATTATTTTTTAGGTAAGTTTGTGTGGAATAATATTTTGGGAATATTTATATTAGTTTTTAATTTGGGTAATTTTTTGATTAATTTTAAATTAACGTTATTCTTTATTCCTGGGGTAATAATAGATTTAATTGTTGCGATGTTTGAATTATTGTATATTTTACTTTTAGTTAAGTATTTAGGAGTGATTAAGCAGAAAAAATTAGAAACTGAAAAAAGAAAAAAAGAGATATTATACGCTAATATGAATGGGATGGAGAATGTTAGTAGTAATAGGTCTTTAAATAATGATAATATGAATAGTAATAATGGTAATGATGAATTAAATTAATTAAGAGTTAGGAGAAGGATTATTTTTTAGGAGGTGAAATATATTATGAAAATGGAATTTATTTTTGATAAAGTAAAATTAGCTAAAGAGGGCTATGATGAAGAGCAATGTTTAAATCTTATTAGATATCATTTTAAAAAATACAATAGTAATACGATAAAAGAAACAAGGAAAGGCTTTTTTGAAGGAACTGATAGTGATTGGAATGCTTTTGGTTCGACGGCAAAATTTCCTTATACTAATTGGTTTTTAAAAGTAATTAAAGAATGGTATTGGTATATTGATGAGGGTGATGGACTTGGAATGCAGAAAGAGGATTGTTTAAGAAGTTATTATGAAGTAAAAAAAGTTAATTCTTAAAAAACATTTTAAATGATGTGTAAAAAAGAATAATTACAAGTTAAATTGTTCTTTTTTTTGTTGACCTTGCATGGATATATTGACAATTATTAATTAGCGATGTATAGTATTGACAGATGTTTAAATATTAAATGAGAAATGAGGCATGATAAAGTGAATATTAAAAATTTGTCGATGTCGTTTGGTACACAGGAATTGTTTAGTAATGTTAATATTTATATAGAAGAAGGACAAAAAGTTGGTGTTGTTGGTTTAAATGGTGCCGGTAAGACGACTTTTTTTAAAATATTAATGGGTAAAGAAATTCCTGATAGTGGTAAAATTATTTTAAAAAATAATGCTAGGATTGAGTGGCTACCACAGGTTATAGATGATGATTTAACAACTGATGATATAACAGTGTTTGAATATTTATTATCAGCAAGACCAATAGATAAATTGAATAAAGAATTATCATTTTGTTATGAAGAGTTGGCAGGTCAATGTGATGAAGAAAAACAAAAAAAATTATTTAATAAAATTACACATATCCAAAACATGTTAGATTATTGGGATCAATATAATGCAGAAAATATATTGTTAAAAATAATTAATGGTATGAATATCAATAGTGAGCTTTTAGATAAAAAGATTAATGAATTATCAGGCGGACAAAAATCGAAAATTGCTTTTGCTAAATTGCTTTATTCTAAACCGGAAATAATTCTTTTAGATGAACCTACTAATCATTTAGATAAAGAGACTAAAGATTATGTTATTGATTATTTAAAATCTTATAAGGGAAGTGTATATATAATTTCACATGATGTTGATTTATTAAATAGAATAACTAATAAGACTTTGTTTTTAGATAAGACAAGGAAAACTTTTGAATTGTATGATGGAAATTATGATAGATTTTTAAAATTATATAGTGAATATGAAAAAGCTTTATTAAGACAAGTGAAAATACAAGAACAAGAAGAGGAAAAATTAAGAGAAATTATTAATAAGTATGCAAATAGTTCTGGAAAAAGAAAAAGAATGGCTCAAGATAGGGAGAAAAAATTAGAAAAATTACTTGAAAATAAAATTGATGTATCTAAAAAAGCAAAAGTAGTAAAGATGGAATTGCCAATTAAAAGAGAAGGTTCTAAAATACCTCTTAGGTTAGAGAATGTTAGTTTTAGTTATAAGAATAAAAATGAAAAACCATTAATTGATAATTTATCTTTTTCATTAAATAGAGGTGAAAGATTTTTAATAGTGGGAAAAAATGGTATAGGTAAATCAACTTTATTAAAATTAATTGTCGGTAAATTAAAACCGGATTTAGGAGAAATAATAATTGGAGATAAAACTGATATAGGTTATTATGCTCAGGAACATGAACTGTTAAATTATTCAAAAAATATATTAGAAAATTTTCAGGATGTAAATATTCCAGATTATAGATTAAGAAGTATTTTAGCAAATTTTTTGTTTACAGATGATGATGTGTTTAAAAAGATAAAGATTTTATCACCTGGTGAGAGAAGTAGAGTAGCTTTGGCTAAATTAGTTTTATCTGGGTCAAATTTTTTGGTTCTTGATGAACCTACTAATCATTTAGATCCCCAGACACAAAGAGTAATTGCTTCAACATTTAGAGAGTTTAAAGGAACAATGTTAGTTGTATCACATAGTATTGATTTTGTGAATAATTTAGGTATTGAACGAATACTTGTTATGCCAGATGGCAAAATTTTAAACTTTGATGAAAATATTCTTGAACATTATAGTGAAATTAATAATCAAGTTAATAAAAAAAATAATTTAGATGGTAAGAGTAATTATTTTTCTAATTAATTAATATAAGTTACTTGAAGAATAGGCTTTTTTATACCATAGGAACTTAACAAAATAATTTTTTTAGCAAAAATCTATTGAAAAACATATGTTTATATGTTATAGTTTGATTACAAGCGAGGTGATGGATTAATGAAGACTTATAAAGCTTATAAATTTAGATTGTATCCTAATGAAAAACAAAGAATCTTAATTCATAAGACTTTTGGATGTGTAAGATTAGTTTATAACTATTACCTTGCTAAACAACAAAAAGAAGGAATAAAAAAAGCATTTACTAATTGTAATGATTTAAAATACTTGATAGAAGAAAAAACTTTCTTAAAAGAAGTAGATAGCTGTGCTCTAAGATGTGCTATTTTTAATTTAGAAGATGCTAATAATAACTACTTAGCTAAAAGAAGTAATTATCCTGTCTTTAAAAGTAAATATGCTAAACAAAGTTACCGAACTAATTGTATAACAAAAACTTATAAAGATAAAACATATAGTAATATAGAAATAGATCTAATCAATAGAAAAATAAAATTACCTAAATTAGGATTAGTAGATATAAGAGGGTATCGTAATAAAAAAGAAATAAATGGTAGAATAA
>CALVRZ010000025.1 GCA_944358875.1 uncultured Bacilli bacterium | reverse complement strand
ATACTAATTGCAACACCAAATTCTCATACTAATTGCAACGCAGTAGGCAAATGTTGCAATTACTTTGAGAATTGAAATTAAAAGAATATTTCTTTATAAGCAATTGACTTTTTCTAGGAAAAAAGTTATACTTTTACTAGAAAAAGGAAATGGTGGTTATGAATAATTATGATAAGATTTTAAACTATGCTAAAGAAAATAATGGTTATATTACGACTAAGGAAGCTAAAGATTTGGAAATTAATAGTACTTTTTTAACTAATTTAGTTAATAATAAGCAATTGGAAAAAGTTGGAACAGGAATTTATAAATTACCTGAATATCCAATTGATAATTTTTATATTTTATCTAAAGTTAGTAAAAAGATGTGTTATTCTCATGTAACTTCATTATATTTACATAATATGTCTGATCGAATCCCCCTTATTTATGATGTTACGGTTCCATATAACTACAGTGGTAATTTATTAAAGAATAAAAATGTAACTTTACGATATGTTAAAAATGATGTTTTTGAACTTGGTAAAATAGATATTAAAACAATTAATGATTTAACTGTTAAGTGTTATGATTTAGAAAGAACGATATGTGATATTATTAAAGATAAAAAGCATATAGATAAAGAAATTTATGCTAAAGCATTAAAGGAATATGCTAAAAGTAAAAATAAAAATATTTTTAAATTGGTTAAATATGCTAGAATATTAGGGGTTGAAAAAGAAGTTATTGAAGTAATGGAGCTATTATTATAATTTAAGTAAATTTAAAATTTTATCATGATTATTTTCCTTTCACGATTAAATTATTAAATATTTAATCGTATTTGGAAAAATATCCATAATTAAAAGAGGGATTAAATGCCCTCTTTTACTACATCATATCTTCCATTTTGTTGATAGCTTTCATTTGAGTATTTTTCATTTTTGCTACCATTTTCTTTAAGTTACCATTTTTGATGTTTTGGTACAATAATGTAGCACCTACACCGGTGGCAATTAAAGCAATATTTGATTTCATATTCTTCATGATATCAACTCCTTTGATATGATAGGTACTTTATGTACCAATAATAGTATTTACATAATTTACTTTATTATACTTGCTTTAAAGAAATCTTTGACTCTGGCTAATATTTCTCTTACTTCGCGAAATAACCAACCATGATAGTTTTCTTTTTTGGCACTTATACCATAACTTTCGATATCTAATTTATTACTTATATATAAAGCTCTATATAAATGATATTCTTGAGTTACGATTAATACTTTATCTACTTTAAAGTTATTTTTAAAATTATAAATACTATTTGAAGTTGATAATCCTTCTTTATCTAAGATAATATTATCTTTACTTACACCAAGATTAAGTAAATATTCTTGCATGACACTTACTTCATCATATTCTTTAGTTCTACCATCACCACTTAAAATTATTTTGATATTATTATTTTGGTTATAAACTTCAATAGCTTTATCTAACCTATCTTTTAGCATTAGACTTGGCTTATTACCATTTACTTTAGCTCCTAGAACAAGCATATAATCAATATCTTTTACATCACTTAGTTTGATTATTTTATCTTTAGTGGTTAAATAGATATAGATATTTATGCTTAATGTTAAGATAATGATTGTTATGATAATTGATACAATTATGATAATTATTTTCTTTAACATTAGATATTTTCTTCTCTTATTTGTTCTAGGATACTATCTTTTTTAATTTTATTTGATGAATATAACATTGTCATTAAGGTTATAATAAAGACCCCAACTATGGATATGATAATACTACTCCATGGGATGATTAAATTAGATGTTGCTAAGTAGTTCATATTATTATGAATTAGTAAGATAATTAAAAATGATACTGGTAATGAATATAATAGTGATTTTAAACCAAAGAAGATACTTTCATAACATAATATTTTGTTAAATCCTTTTTTGGTTAAACCAACACTTCTTAAAATAGCAAATTCTTTCTTGCGAAGATTCATACTAGTATTAATGGTATTAAAGACTGACGTAACCCCGATTAGGGTAACTAAACAAATAAAACCATATACTAAGATTTTGATAACTAAAATGATATTATTAGTCATTTGCATTTCGGTGTTGATATTTAAATATGTTGCAGTTTGGTAAGTATTTAATTCTTCACCAAGTTTGTCTAAGTTAGTAAAGTTATCAGCTTGAATAACTATTTCTTTATATGTAACCTCAATATTAGTATAGTTTTCTTTGAGATAATTGTAGGTATCTTCATTAACGATTAATTTAATACCAGTGTATTCTTCAATATGAGAAATAGCATAATATATTCCATCAGTAATATAGATATTATTTAAGGTTCTATCACATGTACCATTATGACAAATGGTTATATTAGGATTATCTTTAACAACATCGACAATATTGACTTTGCGGTTTTCTTCACTATAAGTGATAGTTTTATATTTATTGTATAAAATTATCTTATTATTTTTAACACCTAGTTCTTTAGTATATTCATCAAAGCTTTGATTATCTAAACCAACAATAGTAATACTATCATAGTTATCATCACCAATGATATCTTCTTTATTATATTGGGATGATATTAAATCATTATACGCATCAGTATAATTATCCTGAATTTCGATATCTAGTTGCGTTGTTTGAAAAGTGCTATATTTGATTACATCTTTGTTTCTGGTAATTTTATTAATAAGATTTTCAACTTCAGGATTGGGTTCATCCGCGGTATATGAACTTACCATAATATCATAGTCATACGATGTTAACATATTATCAGTAGTGTTTAAACTATAATCTAAGAAACTAGAAAATGATATAAACATAACGATACTGATAAAGAGAGAGATAATGGTGATACGATATTTCTTTTTATTTCTTTTGATATTCTTTAAGGCTATTTCTCCTTCAATACCAAAGATTTTTTTGGAGAGTTGGCTGATCTTGATTTTCTTTTTTTCAATTTTGATATCATCATTTTGTCTAATGGCTTCAATAGGTGATACTCTACTTGCTCTTCTAGCAGGAAGAAAAGCAGATATATAGATAACCACAACCATAAAGATTAATGGGATGATAAGATAAGTTGGATTGGTTACTAAACTTAGTTTAAATTCGAGAACACCTTGTAAGAGATTATTCATAATGATAATGACGGTACCTATACCGATGTATGAAGCTACAATACCTAGAATGATACCTATAATGCCTACAATGGTTGCTTCATAGAAGACGGTTTTGAAGATTTGTTTTTTAGTAGCACCAATACTAGATAGAAGACCAAATTGTTTTTTGCGTTCCATCACGGATATAGCAAAGGAATTATAAATAACGATAATGCAACCAATAGAGATAATGGATAACATAATAGCTAAAATACCAGAGATGGTAGATGTGACATTACTATATTGGGATTCGCCATAGATGGCTAATAAGGATGTATTATATTGGATTAGGTCTTGGTCATAGTTTAGTTTTGAAGCTAAATTCTTTGTATTATTAATGATATTCTTAGGGGGATTATATTTGAGATAGACATTATAAGTAGGATTAGGATTGTTTTCATCAATAGTGGTATAGATAGTATAACCAGCACCGGAATAGTTTTCATAAGGGTTATTATCAATAATACCTACGATAGTATAAGTTTTGGTAGTTTCTACTTGTAATGTTTCTCCTTCGATGTATTCACTGTTTTGGTAGTTAATATCCCCTTCATCATCGTAACGAGGACCATATGATATGGTTATGGTATCGAATAGACGATAATTATTAGGTAGATTAGTGGGAACAATGATTTCATTACTATTTTCGGGGTATCTTCCCTCTTTTAAGGTTATTTCTTCAAAGTATGTTTGGTTAGCACTGTTTAGATGAAGATAAGGACGATAGATACTTTCTTCATCGATAAGACTAAAGCCAATGGTTTGTTCATAGAAATAGTCTAAATTCTCGGCACTATCTAAACGAGATAGTTTTTCTTTAGGTAACTCTTTTAATAAGGCTTGATAAGAGCCTTGGTAACTTATGATTTCTTTTTTAGAATAGTCTTGGAAAGTAGCAAACAAGAGCCCTATTCCTACCATTAAGGCAGTTGATAAGATGATACCTATAATGGTGACAATCGTTCTTTTTTTGTTTAAGAGAAGGTGTTTAATGGTTAAATTATTTAGTATGTTCATGTTTTACTTCCTCATCTTTAATGATCTTACCATCTTTAATAGTGATAATGCGATCAGTATTTAGAGCTAAGTTATAGTCGTGAGTGATCATAATGATGGTTTGATGGTACTTTTGATTGGACAATTTTAAAAGATCGATTATTTCTTTACTTGCTTTGGAATCTAAGTTACCGGTTGGTTCATCCGCGAGGATTAGGTCAGGATGGGACATGAGAGCTCTTCCAATGGATACTCTTTGTTGTTCACCCCCTGATAGTTCGTTAGGTAGATGATTAACTCTTTTTTTAAGACCTAGGATATCGATTAGTTCATCTAGATAATTGGTATCAACTTTCTTGCCATCTAAGAGGATGGGTAAAGTTATATTCTCTTTAACATTTAATATGGGTATTAGATTATAAAACTGATAGATAAGTCCTACTTTACGTCTTCTAAAGATAGCTAAATCATCTTCTTTTTGTTTATAAACATCAGTACCACCGATGATAACCTGCCCTTTCGTAGGATGATCAACGGCCCCTAGGATGTGAAGAAGAGTTGATTTACCAGAACCAGAGGCTCCGACAATGGCCACAAACTCTCCTTCTTCGACATCAAAACTAACATCATCAAGAGCTTTAACTAAGGTTGTTCCTTTACCATAATTTTTACATAAATTTTTTACTTCAACAATTTTCATAATTAATCACTTCCCTATTTTAATTTTTTTAAGATTTCTTCTTTGGTCAACCCTAACTTTTCTAGTTCTTTTATTTTGTCTTTGATCTCTTCGATTTCTTTATTTATTTTATTTTCAATAATAGTATTAGTATTATTAGATATAAAGGTACCTTTAGTGGATATGGTATGAATAACGCCTTTACTTTCTAATTCTTGATAGGCTTTCCTAACGGTATTAGGATTAATTCCTAGATCACTAGCTAGTTCACGAATTGAGGGTATTTGTTCACTTGGTTTTAAAATACCTAGAGCAACATATTTTTCAAATTCATTAATAATTTGTTCATAGATAGATGTCCTACTAGTGTAATCTAAGGTAATAATACTATTCATATATTTCCTCCGTCTCGAAGAGATAACTATAGTTAGGATTTTGTCTTAATTCGTCTTCTTTTGTTTTAACAATGTTAGTAATATCTTCAATGTTATTGGTTATGTATTTGTAATTAGCACTTAAGTTAAAACTATTTACTTGATAGAAATCTAAGATGAGATAATCTTGGTTAGGATCGACTTCTTCTTGATGAGTTGTAATATATGATATGATATCATTTTCTACATAACTGATGATGTCACTGTTGATATTGTTATAACAAATGGTGTTACCACAGCTAATAGAGAAATTATTATCGATGTTTTGATATAAATCTTGATTGTAGGCTTTGATAATTGTACTTTCTAATGCTTTAGAAATAGTAGAATTAATATGATAAGTATTTAATTTATGATTTTGATAACTATAGATATGTAATGGTAGTGATTCTTCTAGAGGTATTTTTAAGGTTGTATTGACACTAGTATTAGCTAAACTTTCTTTAATCTCATTTAAAATATCTTTTTGTTCATCAACTTCATAGATGGTATTTCCTATTTGAAGAGCAAAGATTTCATTAAAGTTAATGTTGTTATAACTATTTTTGATGGTTTCGTTATTTACAAGAAGATTAATTAATTCGTTATATTGTTCATTACTAATAGTACCACGGTAGTCAAGTCGACCACTCTTTGTATTTAGATAAATGGTAAGGTAATTTCTTGGTTCATCTTCTTGATAATAATATTCGGTATTGGTGGTATCAGTGATAAAAGAAACAACTCTATTAATAATATTTTGATCAGTAATAGTTAAATTTCTAAGGGTATCTTCATAGTTATAAACATTATTTATTTCATCAGGAATAACCGTTATGGATTTGATATCATCAGTAGTTAAATACTTGTTATTATTGTTTTCGACAAGTTTAGTTATGGCAAAGGCAAAGGTAAAGATGACACAAGTAGTAATAATAAAATATAAGAGTGATAATTTGATATGATTAATTGATTTTTTGGTTATTAAATCATATAGGAAATAGTAAACTAAAACAATAGCAAAGATGAAGATGGTTGAGATATCAAAGGGATATCGACTAACAATTTCATAAGTTAATAAGAGTATTGGTATTAGGGTTAGTGATTTGACGAAGAGATGGGTATGGATACTTTTGAATGATGTTTCAGATACTTCCATCTTTCTTCTTTCAAAAGTTATGGTACCTATAATGATATAGATAATACTTAATACTAGCATGATAATGTTTTCTTTAGTATTGTAGATAATGGTAGCATTTTCAGTGTTGAAAAAGATACGATTAACGATGTTATATGGTAAGGTATAATCATCATTATCTAAAGATACACTAACGTTAGCAACATAAATGTTATTAGCTTCATCTTTTAGGCAATTGGTGTCACCTTCATAACAAGTATAGTTAATAGGTTTACAGTTTTCTTCAAGGCATTCAATTCTTACTTCATCATTAGATAGATAACTGCTTTTGATGTTTTTGTAAGTATTTAAGAAGGGAATTAAGAAAAGAATTAACATGGTTAAGACAATACCAGTGATAGCATTACCACTTAAACTCATAGCTATATTACAAGCAGTAAAGACAAAGATGTAACTAATCGTCCAGACAATGAAATAGTCAACAAGTAAGGTTATAGGGATGAACAGATTAGTAAATATTGAACCTAAAATGGCTAGTAAAATAATATTTAGTAGATTAATTAGTACAATAATGGCAATACCACCGATGGTATTGGTTATAAAAATGGATTTTCTGCTGATAGGCATCGAGTTAACGAAGTCGACCGTTCTTTTTTTGAAGATGTATCCAAATAAGCAGATGGATAAAACGACAGGGATGACATATAAGCCTAAAATATTTATTATAGATAGATTTTCTAGACTGGGAATGGTACTGGTACCAGTATCGATTTGCATAATTAAGGTAATAAGATTAAAGATGGGAACTATACCTATAAATAAAGCTAGAATATTTTTGGATTTTTTTAGATTTTGTTTTAGATAGGCAAAGTTAAATAAGTTTGTTAAATTCATAGCCTAACGCCTCCATTTCGTAGATAAAGACTTCTTCTAAAGTAAGAGGAATGTAATCTAGAATAATAGGATTCATATCTTTTAATATTTTCTTACTTTTCTTATCTTTATCATTAATGATTATAGTAGCTACACTACCACACTTTTTGAAACTTAGAACATCTAACATCTTGAAATCTTCTTTTTGGAAGTCTTTTTTTAGAGATATTTGAACTTTGAACATGTTTGTTTTAACACTGTCAATATCACTTTCAAATAGAATTCCTCCTTTATATAGAAGTCCTAAATTATCACAAATATCTTCTAGTTCTCTTAAGTTATGTGATGTCATGATAATGGTTATTCCTTGTTCATCCATTTGTTTGGCAATTATTTTTTTCATGGTGTTTCTAACAACGGGATCTAAGCCGTCAAAAGTCTCATCAAAGAACATGTATTTGGCATTAGTGGATAAAGCACAAATTAGAGCACATTGTCTTTTCATTCCTTTGGAGAAAGTGTTTATCTTGCGGTTTAGATCTAAATGAAAGACGTCCGCTAGTTCTTTTAATTTGACCATATCAAATTTAGGATACATAGCTTCATAGTATTTAGCAGTATCGATTAAGGTATATGATGGATAGAAGAAAAGATCATCTGGGATAAAGACCATATTTTTTTTTACTTTTTGATTATCATATACTTCTTCACCACCTATCATAATACTACCCTTATCAGGTTTATAAACACTGTTGATTAGTCTTAGTAAGGTTGATTTACCGGCACCATTGGCTCCAACTAAGCCATAGATACAATTGTCTTTGATGGTGCAATTTAAATTATCTAAGACATTTTCTTTATCATATTTTTTGGTTACTCCTTTAATTTCAATCATATTTGTTTCCTCCTAAATAATTTTATGATTGTACTACTTGTAATAGCACAATTAAATAATACTATGTTTTTAAATTATTGTCAATAGCTTTTTGAAGAAATTAAAAAACAAGGAGTTTTTTTCCTTGTTTAGGTTGCAGAATTTATTTTTGATTTAGTGTCTTCTTTTACTCTGATTATTATTTTCTAATTTAACTAAATATTCCTCTAACTGATCAATATCTTCTAGTTCAGCGATATCACCTTCACAGAAAGAACTATACATATCTACTAATGGTTGATGATTTTTTAAACAATTCTTATTGATTTCATTAACTTGTATAATTAATTTTTTTAATTCATTGATTTGATAATTGTTGAGTTTTTCTGGTAACCATAAAATTAATTGATGATCATATAATTGAATTAAAATATCATTGGTATCATTAACAATATCCATAATACTAAAACGGCGATTAAATTTTAGATTGGGATGGAGAAATTTTAGAATAACTTTAAATTCTTTACTATGTTTCATTTCTTTTAAAGTACTTGCCTCAGTTTGATTGGTACTTATAACAATAACACCTGCATTAGAATTATTTACCCAAGGATATTTACTTTGATTATCGCCAATTAAAACATCTACTAAATCGTAATGACGATATTTTTCGAACATCTTCTTTTCTTCTTCAGTTAGTTCATCAGTTTTGTCTTTTAAATAATATGGCAAAACTTGTAGAGTTGGAATACTAGTTATGGGTTTGTTGGAGTAATGATTAGATAATAAACCATCATAAAATTCAAAACGTTTACCATATGGAGAGTTAACATAATTATAGATATGATTGTGTTTGGGTGAGTTTAATTTTTGAGTACACGCTTCAATATTCTTTCTATCAACAGATGTTATTTGTTTGGCAAGAATAATATCTACTACAGGTAACTTATTTTGATCATAATATTCTTGATACCTGATAACGGAATATCCTTCTTCGATAAGTTTTAAATATGGGGTATATGGGAACACTTCATCAGTATTAGATGGTAATAACTTTTCTTCTTCATCACTAAGTATTATTCCTCTTTCTTGACGTGTTTTTAAAGTATTTAATAGTTTATCTTCAGTAATGGTTAAATTAGAAGATTGGATTTGACCATCTTTGAAAGAATATATTTGGCCATATGTTTGTTTCATTTTTTCACTTACTTTCTATTAGTTATTTACTTTAGCTTTTAACATTTCATGACAATCTTTATATGATGTATGAAGTAATTTTTCCGCTATTTTAATTATCGTTTTCTAATTTTTGGGTTATACTCAAATTATAAATAACTTGCCTTCGATTTTATATTATTTTTTTTCAAATTGTAAATTTTTTATTAATTAGATTTTATATATAATATTTTTTGATTTTCCTTCTTTAGTAATTAAATTTCTTTCAATCATTTCATTTAGTATAGTTATAGTTGTTACTTTCTTAGTGCCCAATACTTTTTCTATTTCTTCTCTTGTTGCACTTTCATGATTTCTTAAATATTCAATAACAATACTATATTCTTTCTTTAATGAAAGTTTAGGCATTTCAACTAAAAAACTATTTGGTGCAACATATATATTAGGTATATTTATAGAGTTTTTATAAAGCTCTAACATTCTAGGAATGCCACTACCGTAGGCTTCAACTAAACCCAATCTATGAAAAACACTAACTAATTTAGGATTTCTTGATGAGGAACTACCTAATTTTATATCTTCAATTGTTAGACCTTTTACAAGTCCTCCAAGACTTAGAAATTCAATTCTATTAGTAAATATGTGAATTAATGTGCTCCCTGGAATTTCATAATTTCGGTGTGTTATTGTATTAATCAAAACTTCTCTTATACTTTCTTCAGGATAATCGTAATTATCAATTCTTTCCATTCCTTGAATTTTTCCACTTACTTTATTATTTAATTTCAAGTAACTTTCAGCTTCTTCAAGTTGTTGTAAAACACTTCCGATATTTGTTTCTTTTTTATCTATAAATTCTCTTTTGGTATTATCTGTATATACAGCCATTTTTATAGTATATGGGCATTGATCTGATAGCAACAAGGCTAAATTTGTATATTTATCATTATCATTTATAATACCTAGAATTTTCTTTTCTCTATTACCAAAGGCAATTTCTTTTTCTTTAAAAATTCGTTCTGTGTAGACAAAGGTTAATTCTTGATTTACACTCATATTTTTTTCAAATGTTATACCTGAAGAATCTATAATCATATCTCTTATGGCATCACTAGTAGATGGTTGTGATGTTGCTCCAATTCTTACGTAAACACCTTCAGGAGTCATTCCTTTTGATTTTATATAATATGGTTTGTTAGTCCCTTGTAACACTTCTACAATGATAATATCTTTTCCATCTTCTTTTTCAATTCTTGGAGCAACTAAAAAGCTAACATCGGGTTTAATACCATCATGTATCTTATTACTTATCTTATCCAAATCTTGCCTGGCATTAGTAAGTCCACATATAGTTCCATCATCATTATATCCAATAATTATAGTTCCTCCCGAAGAATTGCAAAATGCAATAACTTCTTTTATTAACGAATCATTTATTTCTCTTTTCAATTCTAATTTATCGCTTTCACGTTTCATATATTTCACCAATAATAGTATATCACTTAATAATTTTATTATCAATAAATTCGTTCAAATTCGTTCAAAATAATATTAAATTTACTTAATATTCTTATATATTATTAAATCTACAGATTTATTTTTGTTCAAATTCGTTCAAAAGTAAATACTTATGTGATAATGAAAGAAGGAATAGAAAAATGGAGTCTTGTTATAACTCCATATACTAACTAAAATCGTAAGATTTATTTTTTTTAAAATCTACTAAACTCTTTACTACCTTTCAGTTTTTTTAATACCTACTTCACTTTTTCACTTACTTTCTATTAGTTATTTATTTTAGCTTTTAACATTTCATGACAATCTTTATATGATGTATGAAGTAATTTTTCTGCTTTAGGACTTAATGGTTTATCTAAATATTCTTGATAAATATTGATAATATCAGGATTTTCAAAACAATTTCTGATTTTATTTTTCTCATCAAGATTATATAGTCCTTTTATTCTCTCTTCCTTTATTTCATTTGTGATAGGGAAATTGGCTTTGGGTTGGCCTCCACCAGCGATACAGCCACCATCACAGGCCATAACTTCAATGAAATCATAGTGAAGATTTTCTTCTTTGATTTTGGTAATTAGTTTTTTGGCATCGCCAGTGCCATTGATGACAGCGACTTTTAGATTATAATCACCAATAGTAATAGTTGCTTCTTTGATATCTTGTAAGCCACGAACAGGTTCTAAATTGAGTAGTTTGTCGTTATTTTTAGTACCGGTCAGAAGATAGTTTACATATCTTAAAGCTGATTCCATAACGCCACCAGAGTTACCAAAGATTAAACCACCACCACTACCACGACTCATGATCTGATCAAATTCTTCATCTTCTAAATTAGGAAGGTCAATTTTTTCTTCTTTTAACCACATAGCTAATTCACTGGTTGTGATAACATAATCAACATCGTGATGAAATTCTTCTCTATTTATTTCATACTTTTTAGCAACACATGGAGTTACAGCAACACTGACGATATCTTCTTTAGGGATATTTTCTTTTTCGGCAAAATAAGTTTTAATCATAGCTCCCTGCATAGAAATAGGACTTTTAGCCGTCGATAGATGGGGTATTAATTCAGGATAAAAGATTTCACAATATTTTACCCAACCAGGGCAACAACTAGTAAACATAGGGATATTTTCTTTGTTCTTTAGTCTTTTTACTAGTTCACTTCCCTCTTCCATGATAGTTAAGTCGGCACCAAAAGTGGTATCAAAAACATATGATGCTCCTAGCTTTTTTAAGGCTGTTACGATTTTCTTTTCAACGTTAACTCCTGGTTTTAGGCCAAATTCTTCACCTAGTGCTACTCTTACGGCAGGAGCAACTTGGAAAATAACTTTTTTGCCTTCTTGAATGGCTTCTTTTACTTGGGGATAATCACATACACCCTCAATACTATTGACAGGACAAACTAAACGACATTGCCCACAGTGGATGCAGATAGGTTCTTCTACTTCGTCTAAATTGTAATTACCATAGACTCCTATTCTAACACGACATATACCTTTACATGCACCACATTTGATACATTTTTCTTCAATACGATAGATACTTGGGTTATCTTTAGCAATTGGCACTCTGATATCTGCAAATTCGTCTTTCATTTTTTTACCTCTTTCTAAAAAAAGACTCTTTATCCGAGTCCTTTTATTTATTAATAGTTTTCTGCTTTTAACTCAAAGTATGCTTGTGGATGATTACATGTTGGACATACTTTTGGTGCTTCAAAGCCAATGTGAACATGTCCACAGTTACGGCATACCCATACTTTTTGTTCAGCTTTTTCGAATACTTTTGATTCTTTAACATTGTTAAGTAGAGCTAAATATCTTTCTTCGTGATGTTTTTCAACTGCACCAACTAAACGGAATTTGTTAGCTAATTCAGTGAATCCTTCTTCTTCAGCTTCTTTAGCAAATTTATCATACATGTCAGTCCATTCATAGTTTTCACCAGCTGCTGCGTCTTTTAAGTTGGTCATAGTATCTGGAATGTCACCATCATGTAAAGCTTTAAACCATAATTTAGCATGTTCTTTTTCATTAGCGGCTGTTTCTTCAAAAATAGCAGCGATTTGTTCATAACCTTCTTTTTTAGCTTTACTTGCGTAATAAGTATATTTGTTTCTAGCTTGGCTTTCACCAGCGAAAGCTTCCATTAGATTTTTTTCAGTTTTTGATCCTTTTAATTCCATATTTTTTCCTCCTTCTTGTACTTCTCGTACTTAATAATAAGTTTATACGATTTAGGGGGAAAAGTCAAGGATTTTATCGTTAAAACATTTGCGTTTTAGGGATTATTTATTTAATAATTTTCTTCTATTACGAGATGATTTAAATTATTATATACACTTACATTTGGTAAAGCTTTTTGTAATTTTTCTTTATCTTGCTCACTACAAGATATATATAATTCTTTTAAGTTATGAAGATTAGTAAAAATACTACTATCTAATTGATTATATGGATTAGACCATAATAATGATATTGTTTCTAAATATGGAAAATTACTTATGCAGTTAACATTATTTAATGTACATTTTTCTAAATATAAACTGGTAAGTTCTTTATATTTGGATAAGTATGTTATGTCAATAAGTTTTTCATCAATGGGATTAATGATCGATATTGACTTTATATTTTCATTTATGGTGCATAAAAATTTAAAATCTAATACGATACAATTTACTAAACTAATCTCTTTCATTTGTGTTAACAGTTCCAATGATAAAGGACCACGAATACTACATTTTTCTAATTTTAGATATTCAATGTTAATTGCTGATAAATTATCGATATCTTCTTTAGTTAGTTTTTTATTTACGATGGTAATTTTATTTAGATTGGGTAATATAGTAATTATTTCATTAAATTCTAAAAAATCTTTTTCCTTACTATCATTAAAGTCAATAGAAAGTGTTTTAACACTATTTAATTCATCTTTAGTAATTTTACTAATATTTTTCTTAAATAACGTTTCTAGATACATTATTAATGCAAATTTGGTCATTATTTTACCCCTTCCTTTTTAAATTATCCATTGTAAGTGTGTCAGCATATGCATATTGTAGATATTCTTCTATTTCTATAAGTGAAACCTGTCGTAATAATTTTCTAGCATCATTTTGCCTAGTTATTGTTCTTGGATTTCCTGTATTTATGTAACCACGTAAAGCTTTAACACCTCTTCCAGGACCATAAATTTCATCCATTATTATGATGATATTTTCGATGATATTAATTTGGAAACTTAAATAATTGTAAAGTTCATTTGGGGATATATATTTTATTGTTTCTCTTGCTTCATTTAGATTGGTTATAACGGAAATATCATTTGTATTTATATATTCAAATAGTGATGATATGCCACTGCCTGGACCATAATAATGATTCATTGTTGTTAGAACATTTTGAATTATATTATATTTATCTTCTTCGGTTAAACCATTATTGGTATCATAATCATGATATTCTTCAGAAGCAATTTCACCAAAATAAGCTTCAGTTAGATAATCTTTAAATATTTCATCATCTTCAGGAATGTGCCCTTCTTGGAATTTTTGACTTCCTCCAAACCAATCTTTATTTGATGTAACATGGAAAGTTACATCGACGGGAATAGGACGATTGTATTCATCAATAAAGACATTCCAAGCATGGGAACCTCTGCGACCACTGGTGGTGATGACTTTTCCTCTAATGTAGTCACACTGGATATCGTTTCGTGAACATAGCTCTTTAAATAGGGTCGAATAACCAGCACAAACAAGTCCTTCTTCACCAACAATGTTATTGGATACGATTCCTCTTAAGCTTTGACATACAAGCCATTCTTCCCGGGTAGGATTAGCTCTTAATCTTTTGGGCTTGATTTCTTTAGAAATAATATCATATATTTGTTTTGCTCTTTGTGTTATTGGTAATGATATATCAATAAGGGAATCTAATTCTTCTAGTTTCTTTAAGATAATGTATGTTTCGTTACCTGTGTATGTAACTCTTTCTCTATATTTATTTTTTTCATATTTGGGCTTTAAATTGCCATTTAAATCAGATAAAGCTAAGTCCATTCTTACTGATAATTTGCTTAAATCGGTAACATATTTTAGCATTTCAGAAGTAACTGATCTTGTATCTTTTAAATCAACAAAAGCATAATCGCCATTTTGGATAATATTATTAACTTGAATAGTCCATTCTTGTTTTTCTTTAGTTAGGGTGGAATTGGCTAATGAACCAACAACTAAATCATAACTACTTTTGTTAGCATCATTATAGATTTTTTCTATATAGCCATAGTTTTCCATATCTCTAGTCATAAGTATAATACTCCTTTTTATTTATTTTTGATTATTTGTTATCTTATGAATTATTTGATCAGCGACCACTGTAGCTTCACCAGTTGAAGTTGTCAATTGATAAGTGTCTTTTTTGATGACATCACCACAAGCATAGACATCTTTGATGCTTGTTTCATAATTTTTACCAACAATTATATAGCCATTATCTTTATCTAAGTTAAAGATATCGGTCGCAGGATCATAACCAATAGAAATAAAGATACCATCAATTTTAATTTCTTCATTATTATCTAAGGTTACAGAATATAGTTTATCATTCATAATATTATATCTGATAACATTGGCATTATAAATAATATTGATATTTGCATAATTTGATAAATCATCGATGACTTCTCTTTCAGCTTTGAAGGTATCACGACGATGGATGATGGTTACTTTTTTACATATTTTGGATAAGTGAATGGCTTCTTGTAAGGCTGAGTTCCCACCTCCGACGATAATGATTTCTTTATCTTTATAAAGATTGCCATCACATAGAGCACAATAACTAATACCATGACCAATTAGTTTTTCTTCATTATCGAGATTTAATTTACGAGGAACGCGACCGGTGGCAATAATAAGATAATCATATGCTATTTCATTATTTTTGGTAGTAATTATTTTATCATCTAAATTTACTTCTGTTACTTTCTCATATAGATAATCAATATTGTAACTATTTAATTGTTCATAAATGCTATAGGCTAAAGTTGGACCGTCGATTTCTTTGAAACCAGGATAATTTTTGATCGAACTAGCACGATTTAATTGACCCCCTGGGGTATCTCCTTCAATGATGAGGGTATTGATGCCTCCCCTTTTGAGATAAATACCCGCGGTCATTCCTGATACTCCAGAACCAATAATAACAACATCATACTTTTGCATTTTTCTTCCTCACTTTCATTACAATAAGAATAGCTATACCTATTATTATTAGTATGATGGATACAACTTGACTGATACGTAAAGGACCTAAATAGAGACTATCTTGTCTTAATCCTTCAATTAAAAAGCGACCAATACCATACCAAATGAAATAGATACTAGTTAGTGTTCCTTCATTTTTATTTTTGATTAGATATCTTATAAGCATTAAAATAATAAAACCTACTAAACACCAAAGTGACTCATAGAGAAAAGTTGGAGTGTAATAGGCTCCATTGATATGCATTCCTTCGATAATAAAATTAGGAAGATGTAAGTCTTTTAGATGTTCCAAAGTTGTAAGAGGTCCATAGGCTTCCTGATTGACGAAATTCCCCCATCTTCCAATGCTTTGGGCAATGATAAGACTTGGTGCTAGTAAATCTAGAATTCTTAAGAAAGACATTTTTATTTTTTTACTATAGAAATAAATAAAAATAATACAGGCAATGACAGCACCATAGATAGCTAGACCCCCTTCCCATATTTTTATGATGGAAAGTGGATCTTGAATAAAATTATCTAAATCAAAAAGAACGTAATATAATCTAGCTCCAATTATGCCTATGGGAACTAAATAAAATAATAAATCTGTTAAGAAATTTTTATCTAGTTTTTGTCTTTTGGCTTCAATACTTGCAACTAAATAAGCAATAATAATACCAAAAAGAATAATGATGGCATACCAATAAATATTTATTGGTCCTAACTTAAGAAAGACTCTATCCATTATTGTTTCTTCCTTTGCGAATAATTGGTTTAATAACAATTCCTTCCATAAGAATATTTAAGAATGATATTAAAATAGCAATAAAGAAAGGTATGATAAAACCATGCAATTCAAATTTACTACCTAAAATGAAACTTGTTAAGTATAAGACAATAACGTTTATGATGGGATAAAATAAGCCCCATGATAATGCTGTTAAAGGTAGAGTTATAAAGAACAATACGGGTTTGATGGTTTGATTTAAAATATAAATAATGATAGAGGCTAAGAAAGGATATAAGATATAACCTTCATGAGAGATGTTTAATGATTTAAAAAGAACATCGACTGTGATTAAAACTACAGTGTAGCATATCATATACAATAACCACTCAAATATTTTATTGTGAATTATTCTTTTTTGAGGTTTTTGTTGTTTTTCCCCGACATCAATAATTATTGTTTTTTTCATTTGTCTTCACCTATATTTATCATAGCATAATTTGATGGAAAAATAAAGTAAAAAAGGAAGATTATGGAAAGATAAAACTTCCTTTTTTCGCTAATTTTTCTAATTGCTATTTATAATTGATAGGAAATGATACTTGTTACAATGATAGCAATAATAACAATAATGGCAATGGATGCTCTTTGGCAAGGTCTATTGAAATTGATTTGGATAGCTAGTTTATCGATAGGTTTTACTAATAAGTTCATAATGAAAATAGCAATCAGAGGGCTTGATAGTAAATTAGTAAATGGTATTAGATAATAAAGAATAAGAGTGATAATGCCTAAACTGATACCATAGATTACTCTTCCATATTTGGTGGTGGGACTAGTTAGGGAATCGGTTGCTAAGAAGATGGCACTAAAGATGAGGGAGCCTGATATGATGTGATAGATGATGTAAGTGATAGAAAGATGATTAGTGATGGTAATAAAAGTGATTGCTAAAATGATGGTGATAATATAACTAAGGGATATTTGCCATTTTATGGCTTGCTTATAGCATAGATATATATAAATGATAAGGTATATGATAGAGAGAATAATACTGGCAACTTCGATGTTTGAGGTTTCTGTGACTTGATTATTGGTTAGGATGATGATGGGAATCATTCCTACGATGATGGGATTAAAGAGATAGTGATGGAAGGTATGGCTTAGGGATTTGGTAATACTAGCAATGATACTGGCGATGATGATTAGATAAAGAGGCGCGGTATTTGGAATGATGAGGCCTAGGATAAGGCCCATGATGATGTTTTGGGGGTCTTTGATTGGAGATGAGCTATTACTTTGGCGGTGGCTGATTAAATGATAGATATATTCGGTGATGATAATGGTGATGGTCGTGGTGATAATGGTTAGGATGGGGCTTAACATTTGATGTAGATCTACTTTGCTGTTTAGATATGGTAGTAAGCTTTCATGGATAAAGGTAAAAATGATAAGAGGAATTAAAGTGATAATGATACTTTTCATGATTTTTTCACTACTACTTGAACTTTTGATGAATGGTCCTTTGAGGAGTTTTTTAGTCATTTTTGACCTCCTTCTTGGCTTTGATGACAAAGTCTCTAATTTTTATTTTGGCAGGACATATATATGAGCATAGCCCACATTCGATACAACGATTAGGCTTTAATTTTTTTAGCATAGATGGGTTATTAATGTTTTTGATAATCTCGTTTGGAATGAGCGATACGGGACATACTTCACTACATTTGCCACATTTAATGCAGGGTGTCATGGGCTTTTCGTGATAATTGCTTGTGATAATAAGGCCATTTAAATCTTTAGTGACAATTAGATCGGTCGTAGGTATATTTGTTCCCATCATTGGTCCACCAGCGATGATAATAGTATCTTCTTTGGGATGATATTCTTTAATTTTAGGTAGTATTTCCCCCATATTAGTGCCTATTTTGACTTTAATATTAATGGGTTTAGTGAAATTATTGCCAATTAAACTAACGATTCTTTCCGTAAGAGGTCGATGATATTTTAACATCTCGTAAATGGCATAAATGGTGGAAATGTTATTAGTAATTATACCTAATTCTGATGGGGTTTGATGATATTTTTGGTTTACGACTAGCTTTACTAATTCTCTTTCCCAACCACATGGGTATTTACTTGGAACAGACATAACGGTAATGTTGGGATAGGTTCCTATGTATTTGTTTAACTCTTCAGCACTAATAAAATCATTTTCGGATATGGCGATGATGGCTCTAGGTATTTGCATGATATCGAGGATAGCATCGATACCTTCTAGAAGATATTCAACTTGATGATAAATGAGAGCCTTATCACAGGTTAGGTATGGTTCACATTCAACGGCATTGACAATTAATAGCTTAGGATTTTTTGTTTGGTATTTTTGGTAGGTCGGAAAAGCACTGCCACTTAGACCGACGATGCCCGATGTTTTTAATAGTTCTAAGAAATCTTCTTTACGATAATTACTAAGATTGCGTTTAGAGCCAGTAGTTGTGCGATATTTTTCTTTAAAATCGTTTTCTATGACGAGACATTTGACTTTTTGACCGGTGGCAATGGTTTTAACTTCGCCTCTGACGACATAGCCACTGACACTAGCATGGATTGGAAAATTATCTTTAGAAGTGGCAATAATATCTCCTTTATAGACATAATCGCCTTCTTTGACAAGGTGGTTATATGTTAGACCACTTTTGTCCTCTAGGGGGATATAGATAATTTGGGGTTTTAAATTGGTTATGATTTTATCTTGGGGATTGGGGCCAAGATTTGCGACATCTAATTTAACTGGTTTATTCATGGTATCATCATCCTTTTTTATATTATATATTATTTAGAGCAAAATTAAAAGAGAAAATAAATTTGAGTGGTAGTATTTTTTTGAGTAGAGTTCTAATCTAAGCAATTAATAAAAGCTAGTTAAATTATTTTATTTATGATAAACATTGATTTTAGATTGATATTTCAATGAATCGATAAAATATTACTGTAATGCAAATAAAAACTAGGAAATATGATATGAAAATATTTCTTTTGTTTGGGAAATATGTTTCATATTTGTTCCTAGTCTAAGCTTATGTGGCGCCCTTTGGGGCATAAAAAAATATCAGCGATGTCCTATTTTTGCTTTCACTATCGTCGGCGTTAAAGTGCTTAACTTCTGTGTTCGAGA